>JBFEVX010000129.1:0-10300 GCA_041546685.1 Bacteriovoracaceae bacterium
ACACGCCCACTTCCCGAACCATTTAAGAGAAGGTATCCATCATCATATGGAGTGGTGTTGGAAGTGAAGTAAAGAGTGTTTACCACTCTCGCATCGGTATTGATAGAAAGCTGAGGGAACAGTTTTTTAGCGGCTGGAGCTTCAACTGCTATAATCAGTTTATCAAAATGATGGAGTTCTCCAGAAGAGAGTGTCACAACTACTTTTTCTTCAGTTTCTTCAATTTTTTCAACTTTGGTATTCAAAATAATTTTATCTTTGTAGTTTTCTGATAATTGATTACTTATTTCTTGCATTCCATTGGTCGGGAGACTTGCATGGCCTTCTCCAAATCTTTGAAAGAGAAAACTAAAGTAATCTGCAGGAGTTCGTAGATCTTTTTCAAGAAAAACTCCGGAAAAGAATGGTCTGAAGAATTTCTCAATGAAAGTTTCTGAAAAACCAAAATCTTGCAAGTATTCAAGAGTCGATATGGAGCTTTCTCCGGTTGAGATTTTTAAACCTAGAGTTTTGAATGAATCTTTCAACGTTGTATGTGGAGAGAACAATGTTTCGAGAATTTTTGAAGGATCTCTGATCGGATCACTGATAATGTTCGTTGCTTGACCGTCATATATTCTTGCGCCAGGAGAAAAAGTTTTAATCATGAGTTTCTCAAGATCGAGATGTTTCAATACCTGTGGATATGAAGTTAAGAGAACTTGGAAGCCATGATCCAGAGTGAACCCGTCTATATGGTCAGTTTTGATTCTTCCGCCAATCCGATCATTGGCCTCCAGGACTTTGAAATCAAGACCTTTTTCGTTGAGTACTTTTGCAGCAGTAAGTCCACTAAGACCTGAACCAATAATGCCTAACATAAAAAACCCCTTAATATGTCGATATCTGATCGATCGGGTTTATAATATACCCATGAAGCTATTCATAAGTACGTCAATTCCTAGTCATTACAAAAAAGTCATGGAAGGCTTTGATCTCAAGTTATTCAAAGCTCTCAAACCACCACTCATGTCATTAGATGTTGAGAGGTTTGACGGTTGTGACCCGGGAGATGAGGTTCATTTGAAAGTTGGATTGGGCCCATTTAAGAGTACTTGGGTGAGTTTGATAACGGAAAACCAAGAGAGCTTGGAAGAGACTTATTTTGTTGATGTTGGTAAAGAGCTTCCATTTCCACTGAAGAATTGGAGGCATATCCACAGGGTCAAAAACATAGGAGAAAACGTTTCAGAAATCCAAGATGATATCGAGTACTCTACTGGTTCCTCTGTTATTGATGTGTTGATGTACCCAATCCTTTATCTTCAGTTTGCCTTTAGAAAGCCTGTCTATCGAAAGTTCTTCGATTCCGCTAAATAGAGTTGCTTTAATAACGTATAGATTTAAAATGTATCATATCGATAATTATTTGGCGTTAGAATCAAAAGATATATGAGAGTATCAAAGATATTATCAAATCCAGGCTCTGTTACAGAAACTTTTCAATTTAAAAAAGTTGGTGAGAATTATGTACTACAGTCAGAAGCTGGAGATGAAGAGCTGGAACAAAAAGTAGGTATCCACAAGCGTCTTATCCATTACTCCAATTGGTCATTGAAAAACAACAAAAGTGTCTCTTATATACAATACATTTTCCCTGAGGATGGTTCTAAACCCCTAGGCCGAAAACTTGAGTTTTTACCAGTCGCTAAAGAGACATTGGTGAATATATGTATTGGTCCTGCATTGGCCGTCGATAGTCTACTATTTTCCGATGGAGCCTTTTCAGAGCTTTTAAATTCTATCGACGAAGTAGTACTAATTTCTGAGCCCGAACCAATCGATACTCCGGGTCCTCGTATCATTTACTTAAATGATGCTTTTAAAAAAATGACAGGTTTTGGAGACGAGATCCTTGGGAAAACTCCACGTGAACTTCAAGGGGAAGAGACTTCAGAAGAGACTCGAAAAACTTTACGGACTTCCTTTGAAAAATGGGAGCCAGTTAAAGTTGAGATCTATAACTACAAAAAAGATGGAACTCCTTTTTGGGTTGAACTCAATATCAAACCAGTTAAAGACATAACAGGTTGGTGGTCACACTGGATTTCAATTCAACGGGAGATAACGGATGAAGTTGAAGAACGAACTAGAATGGAAAATTTAGCCACTAAACTTCTTCAAAACAAAAATGAAATTGATGACGTTTTAGAGTCAGCAAAAATAGGTTTTTGGTCTCTCGACTTGAATAAGAATATCCTCCACTGGGATAAGAGTATGTATCGTCTATATGAAGTCGATCAAGGTGACTTTGCGGGTGATTATGAGGCTTGGGAGAGAACTCTTCATCCGGATGATTACTCCAGGGCCAATCAGGAGTTCATCAATGCGATTTCTCACAAAGATACTCTCGAATTACAGTTTCGTATTGTGACAAAACTCGGAGATCTTAAACATATTAAGCTAAATGCCAAGATTCTACGAAATGAAAAGGGAATTCCTTTGTTGATGAAGGGAATCAATATAGATATCACCAATGAAGTGCAATTGGTGGGGGAAGTTGAAAAAGAACAGATTAAAAGTATTCACCGAGACAAATTAGCTTCAATTGGTGAACTTGCCGCAGGTATTGCCCATGAAGTCAATAACCCTCTCGCGATTTCATCAGGAGTGACTCAAATGTTGCGCAGATTGATTGAAAAGAGGAATCTCGATACAGATAGATTTCTTGAGCATCTGGAGCAACAAACACAGGCCCATTTAAGAATCAAGGATATCATAGACGGACTTCGTGTTTATTCCAGAATTAACGAAGAAGAAAATGTATTGGTTAACATTCAAAATATTGTCACCGTTACAATGAAATTTATCAAAAATATTTTTGAAAAGTCAGGTATACATTTTACTCTGGATGTAGATGAAGAAGATATCCTGGTATATTGTAATTTTGGAAAAATGCAACAGTGTCTGGTGAACCTTCTCAATAACGCTAAAGATGCAGTTGAGAATGTCGAAAGTCCAGAAATAACTCTTCGTGTTCACAAGAAAGAATCTAATATCTCCATTTGTGTGGAAGATAATGGGGAAGGAATATCGCAAACTGATAAAGAAAAGATTTTTGATCCGTTTTTTACCACCAAAGAAATTGGTGTAGGTACCGGCCTTGGACTAAGTATTGTTTCTAAGCTTGTCAGTGAAATGAATGGTCAAATTACAGTTCATTCAGAGCCAGGCAAAGGTACTTCATTTTGCCTAACTCTTCCGGCATCATAATCAAATAATTTCTGAGACAGCTTTTTTGAATTGATCATCCAAACGATGACCGGCACCTTCAAGTGCAATGAAATCTACATTGAGACCAGCGCCTTTCATTTCTTCCACGCTTTGTTTCTGACCTTCGAAGCTAACCATCAGATCATCAGTTCCATGTATGGCAATCATTGGAAAAGTCGGTTTAGATTCAAACATTTTATGTCTGAAGACACAGGCCATCCCGATAACTTTTTCGACATTCCCATGTTTGAGCGCCATGAATGGAGCGAGATACCCACCTTGACTGTATCCAATGATAAAAAGCTTTTTTTCTTTGAAGCCAAGCTCATCAATAAGATTGATCAAGATTTCAGAAGGAAGATCGTAATCTATGAAGTAAGTGTTTGTAGAATTGTCAAAAAAGTACCAACCAAAATTAACAGTATATCCTTCGTCTGGTCTCTTGACAGGGAGAGGGAAGTTTCCATTTGGAGAAAGAACCAATGCATCCTTTGGAAGCAGAGGAGCTAATCGCTTATGAACTTTTTCTCCAGATTCATTAAATCCATGCAGAAGAAGGTACAAACGCTCACTTTTAGGATCTCCTGTGAGAATATAGTCTGTGACAGTATGGCATGGAATTCTTTTTCTTTCGTACTTCATGCACGGGTCCCAAAGAAGTCAAGACCTACAAAGTATTCAAGGATGTCTACGTAAGTCAAAATTCCACAGATGATTTGATCTTCATCGATGACAGGTAGACATCCAATTCGTCTTTCAACCATGACGGAACTTGCTAAACGAAGATCAACAGATGCTCTGGCAAGAACAATATCTTTAACGCCAAGTTTTGAGAGTTTCATTGTAGGTCTATTTAGGTTCACAAGAATGTCAGTCTGAGTAATTAAACCAACAACGTGCTTTTCTTCAACAAGTGGAATATGTCTGATCCGCTTAGTTTGCATCAAATCCCAGGCTTTTTGTAGGGTGTCGTCTGGACTGAGTGTCAGCACTGGCGTACTCATCACGTCACGAACTTTCGGCAGATGAGAATGGTCTTTTCTAAAACTTTCTTCTAGCTTTTTATATTCAGAAATTTGTTGTTTGAATCGATTTGGATTTCTCTTGGGAATTTCAAAGTTCTCACTGCCTTCATCTTCACTCACCTTAATGTCCTGTAGATTGACTTCACGTGATCGTGTAGGACCAATTCTTTCAGGCAGAGGGAGGTCTAGGTACTTTCCTTGTACTGATACGACGAGTGACATCTCTTAGTGGGCCTTCCAGTCAGGATCAGCTTCAGGTTTATTTTGAAGGATCTCTTCTATCTTACTGTTGACTTCTTCAGTGAGTAGATCGACTTTGTTAACAGAGTCAAGATTGGAGTCGAGTTGTTCAATACTGCTTGCTCCTAGGAGTACACTTGAAACATTCTTGTTCTTGAGGCACCAAGCAATGGCCATTTGATTGAGTGGCATTCCGAGTTCTTCGGCCAGAATCATCAACTTTCTAGTCTTTTCAATTTTTTGCTTCCCTTCCTCTTTTTCAATCAGAAACTGAAGCCATTTGAACTTTTCAAGTCCAAGTCTTGATTCAGAAGGAACACCATCACAGTATTTCCCAGTAAGAATTCCTGACTCAAGTGGTGACCAAGTTGTAAGACCTATACCGCTTTCCTTGTATAGATAACGGTATTCATGCTCAACTTTGTTTCTATTGAACATGTTGTATTGAGGTTGTTCCACTACAGGAGGAGTGTAATTGTACTGTTTTGCAACACTTCGTGCTTTCATCACAAGATCGGCCGGCCACTCACTTGTTCCCCAGTATAGAATTTTACCTTGAGTGATCAGATGGTGCATGGTCGATACGGTTTCAATAATTGGCGTATCTGGGTCCGGTCTATGACAGTAGTAAATGTCGAGATATTCGACTTGAAGTCTCTTAAGTGCATTGTTGCAGGCATCAACCAGATGCTTTCTTGAAAGTCCTTTTTGAGTTGGCTTGTCACCACCCCAATAAACTTTGGACGAAATACAGTAAGTGTCACGAAGCCAGTTTAAATTCTTGAGAGCTTCTCCCATAATGGCTTCAGTTTCACCATCACCGTAAGCTTCGGCATTGTCAAAAAAGGTCACGCCTCGGTCATAGGCATGGGCCATCATCTCTGTCGCTTTTCTAACTCCGAGTTGATTTTTAAAGGTTACCCAAGATCCCAAAGAAAGGGAGCTTAAGAAAAGGCCACTTCTTCCGACTTTCCTGTATTCCACTTTTGCATTCCTTCTACCGAGTCATGTTTCTCTTTGTCTCCCCTGGCTTCAATTGGTCTTCGTACGATACGAGCATAAAGATCAATTTTAGGGTCAAAGATGAATCTCAAAAATAATTTGGTCCAGGAAGTATGGTAGTAAAGATTATCATAGTATTCTGGAGCAATAGCTTTAAGTTTTGGAAGATTATTCCAAGGGATTCTGTAAAAATCATGGTGCTCATTATGATAGCCAAGATTGAAGCTCAACTTGTTGAGCGGGCCATAATAACTATAGGTTTCTTGACCATCTCTGAAAATGTAATGCTCCTGAATCCAGCGAGCACCAACTGGATGAAGTCCTACCCCAAAAGCCGTAGATAGAAAAATGTAGCTGAGTGCTTTCCATCCAAAGTAATAAACAAGAACAGCATCTACTGCGAGAATGAAAATGATATTGGCAATTGTCCAGGCATCATTTAGTTTTCCCATTTTTAATTTCATTGGCCTGATTGATTCAATAATCAAGAATCCAAGGTACCAAAGAACTTTACGCCACCAGACGTTTTTAACTAGCTTAGCTTCCCAATGAAAAGCAAGATCTGCATCATAGTCATACTCACTCATATAAGCATGATGGATCAGGTGGTAAGTTCTAAATCCGATTGCTGAAGGAAAGCCCTGACCTACGTTACAGAAAATTCCCATTACTTTATTGATGGTGTTTCCTTTACCAAGAAGATTGTGAGCAGCTTCGTGAACCATTCCAAAAAGTGAATGGGTGATAAGTGATCCTACAATCCAAGCTACTGCAACGACCAACCACCATGATTTATCAGCGAGGAATACTGCCAACCCAATTTGGGCAACTACCATCAACGTGATCCAGAGGTTAGACATAGGATTTGGACCCATCAACTTTCTAATTTCAGGATACTTTTTGATCATTTCTCTTGAACGTTGAACGTGTGGGTTTGGGTTGTCGGTGTAAGTAAAGTCAGTTCGCATTTGCGACTCCTGCTGTGCGTTATAAAGAGCTCTTTTAGAAAGGTGCAATATAGAAAAATTTATGGGATGTGGCAACAAGACGGGAAGTGCTAAATAGATAAAAATAGGGAGAAACTGAGGGAGAATCCGATGATAAAAGTCATAGAGATCAAAAAAGCTGGTGATGCCAGGGCCTTTCAAGTCAAGGAACTTGAAGCCCGAGAACCACTGGCCAATGAAGTCATGGTTGATGTTCATTTTTCAGGAATCAATTTCGCCGACATTTTAATGCGCCAAGGTCTCTATCCGGGTGCTCCAGCTTTTCCATTTGTTCCAGGTTATGAAATCAGTGGGGTCATTAAAAAAGTGGGCAAGGATGTTGTCCTGTTTAAAGAAGGGGATCGAGTGGTGGCCGGTTGTCACTTTGGTGGTTATGCCAGCTGCGTGACTTTACCTGATTGGCAGGTGAAACCTCTTCCAGAAAGTTGGAGCTTAGAAGAAGGGGCGAGTGTCACAGTTTCTTTTCTCACCGCTTATCTGACTCTGTTTGATGAAGGCAGAGTTAGAACAGGGGACAAAGTTCTGATTGATTGTGCGACTGGTGCTTTGGGTTCCCTTTGTACTCAAATGCTTTTGTCCAATGGGGTACATGTTCATGGTCTTACATCTTCACCTAATAAGAAATCAGTCTTGGAAGAAAGGGGAGTTAAGGCATTTACTCATGACGAGTTTTATGCGGACTCTTCTCTCAAAGATTACGATTTCATCTTGAACTCTCAAGGTGGAGCGAGCATTAAAAAACATTATAATCGTCTCGCTAAAACTGGACGCGTTGTTTGCATTGGAGCCTCAGGAGCAGTCGGTGCGGGGAAAAGAAATATCTTTAAAGCATTAAAAACGGTTCTCTCCATGCCTAAATTCAATCCAATTGATCTGATGAATGATAATCGTGGTATCTATGGACTCAATGCCTTGAAGTTTTTTGAAGATGCTGAATTTCTTTCCAAGCGTATGGATCGCTTCGCGGATTTTGACGCCAAACCAGTAGTCGACAAGGCCTTTCCTTACCAAGATGTAGGTGAAGCTCATAGCTATATTGAACAAAAGCGCTCACGAGGGAAAGTTTTGCTTAGCTGGAAATAGCAGACTGACCACTTTTTGAGGCGAATTTTGCCAAAATACTCACGTTTATAAATAATATTTATTTTTATCGGTGCAACTTCCGAATCAATTCTAAGTGTCTGAAAATATTCGAATATTAAGACATTGTAAGTAAATCATTACAGTCAAGCATTTATTTTTTTACAAATTAGGCGACCGCGTCACTTGGGTATATCCTATTTAAAGGGTTTATCAAAGTTTACTGACAATAAAACCCTTTAAAATTAACGACTTTACACCGATTCGTATATTCGTAGGGGATAAAAAAATTAGATCTCTATATAAAGATGGATAAAAAAATGCGCGTGAATTTAGCTCTTAACTTTTTTTTGATTTTTACTTTCGCATCATGCGGTAGCAAATCGACGTATATAACTTTTGAAAGTGTACCAAATGGAGCAACAGTTTTCGTTAAGCCAATTGATCAAATGGAATATAAAGCTATCGGACAAACTCCACTTAACTTTAGAGCTGATGAGATAGAAAAAAAATATGAGGGGAGTGGACCAATTTCTGTTGAGTATAGAAAAGATGGCTATCAGTCAAAAAAAGTCATGATCACTGAGTTATCTGCAGTTGATCTAAAAGTTAAAATGGAACTATTGGCCGAAAGTGGACTCGAAGATCAAAGAAGACTCAATTGGGTCGTAGACAGTTTGTTTGAAGTTAAAAGACTTGTCTCGGCAAAAAGATATGATGATGCTCTTGAGTTACTTAAAAAAGTAAAAGAAGCTGTACCTCAAGTTTCTGCTGTTTATGAACTTGAAGGCGGAATCTATTTTATTCAAAATAAATTACATGCAGCATTGGATTCGTACACAATGTCTGTACGATACAATCCCAAGAATATGGAAAGCATAAGAATGAAAGAGTTTGTTGAAAACAAACTCAAAGGGAATAGATGAGGAAGTCAGATCTTCTAAAATTTATTGCATTTGCTTTAATGACTATGTTCATAAGGATTTCTTATGCCCAAGATCGCTCCCCTGCGATAGAAAAGCATGACTTAAGCTCCGTCAGTGGTATTGAGAATTATTTAAAAGATGAACTCTCTAAGACTATTTCACTAATTGTTGCACCTTCACGCTTTATTGTTGAAACAAGAGTTTCTGTAAGAGCAAATCGCAGAGTAAAAGCTCAGACTTTTTACTTGGGAAAACTTGGGGCACAGCCAAAATCTTCGGGTAAAGATAAGATCATTCAAGAGAAGCTCACTAATAGGATAATGAAAGTAGAAGTGGATCTTTATATTCATCCTCTTGTTGAATTATCTAAGAGAAAAATAATCGTTAATCTAGTTAAAAATAGCACACCTTTTGTAACTCCTGCGAAAGTTGAATTGAAAGTAGAAGTAATGAATGTCTTACCGGAGTCGTTCGTCTGGGATGAATATATCGATAATATCCATTATTGGTTTGTAGCCAATAAGAGGGTGTTTTCGTTTATTGGTTGGATATTACTAGGCGGATTTTTAGTTTTTGGACTAGGAGGGGTTGCCTGGAGAAGTGCAAAGAACAAGTATCGAAGATTCCGATCTTTTGTTGATACTAGAGTTGAAGAAATTAAAAATATTGGAAGAGAACCAGAAAGATCAGATAAAAAACAGTGGTTGGATAAAATCGAATATCAAATGAAAATTTTCAATGTTCGTTGTGAAGGTCTGGCCAGAAGAAAAGCATTAGTTATAAAAAACTGGATTTACGAATGTGATGATAATACCAGCCTAGTTCTTGGAGCACTTCCATCTTTAATGGGGGAAGGGGAATTTACATCTGTATTCAGGCTCCTTCCTTTGAATTTACAAGATAAGTGGAAAAATGAAATCACTAAGAACTCCTGGGAGAGTGAACAGCATAAGATATTTGAGTTTTTACAGTCAAAGAATTTGGAAGCTTTAACTTATTCCCATACAAAAGATGAATGGTCGCTGGCAGAGGGCTGTGTTGATATGGGGCCAGATCAGTTGGGGATGCTTATTGAAAAAACATCCAAGTATGCAATCCCCCTAGCGGGAATGATAACAAGTGAAGAGTGGAAAGCTGTTCTTGAGAATGTATCTGAGGAAAAACGTACTAGTCTAGCAACTTCAGTATTCACTAAAAAGAAGTCTAGTTTTACATTTAATTCAGAAGAGTTTGATAAGAATAAAACGCGTGTTTTGAATAATTGGTCAAGCGAAAGTAAAAAGCTAGAGAAAATAGAGATTTTAGCTGCATCTCTCAACGTGAAAGACGAAAGATTTCTAAAAGATATCATTAAAGGATGTAAAGCTGAAAGCAAGGTGATGTCGATTATAAGGAAAGTCTTACCTCAATCGATATTATTAGATCTGAATGCTGATGTTTATGTGCAGATATTATCTATGATATCAATTAACGAAAGAGTGAAGTTTATTCATATTCTTAATGATGAACTTAGAGAAAGTGTTTTAAGTAGATTTGATAAAAGACTAGGTGATTCAGGCATTGTGATTAGACAAGAACTTGCTCTACTCGAACAGAATGAAATATTTTCAAAAAAGATTAAAAGTAATCCTTCAAAATACTGTAGTGAAGCCTTCTTAGTAATCAGAAATGAACTGGGAACTAAAGATCATCTGTATGAGAAAGTCGAGTATAAAGTGAAAAAATGGGTCACTGATAACATGAAAACAGGAGAGGAAGATGCAATCAA
>JBFEVX010000113.1:0-12732 GCA_041546685.1 Bacteriovoracaceae bacterium
GCCTTGAGTTTTTTACGGGAATTTTTAAAGCAAGTTTCTCAAACCCAATAACAATGTTGAATTATCTTCTATGGGGAACTGTAGGTCCTTTTAGAATCATTTTTCTATTTGTTAATATTATTTTCTTTATTCCCTTATTTAGAGAAGTATACGTCCAGAGAAAAGAACTAAAGGCCGAGTTGCTCATTCTACTCATCATTCTATTTATTCCCTGGGGTATCTACTGGCCGAGTGAAGTTACTTTTTTAAATTTTAGATTTATTCCATTTGTCTTTGCTTTGATTCTTCTCAAAGTAAATATCAGAAGCAAAATGTATTCTCTCATATTGGCGACTCTTATCTTTACTCAAATGAGCTATGCTTTTTACAAATTCAATATACAAGCAAAGAATATTGTCAAAATCATTGAAACCATCCCAAAGAATAAAGTGCTTGGATCTTTGATGTATCAAGATGATACTCCAGTACTGGCAAAAATTGTGAGAAGTACCCACTTCCTCCCTATGTATCACACGATTTTAAATAACGGAGCCAATACACAATTCTGGGCCGATTATACTTCTCATTTACCTATTAGCTATAACAAAGGAAGATCTCCAATAGCTCCTGCTGATTGGCATCCTTGGACCTTCACTGAAGAACATTTGAAAGGTGCAGACTATTACTTGGTTCAATCTCCATTTGAAAATCAATCTACAACTGGAAAACAGAAGAAAGTAAGAGAAATCATTTCTTTAATTGAGACACAATATTCCAAGACTGCTTGCTATGAAAACTGGTGTCTTTTCAAGAACAATCAATAATTAAGGGCACTCTAGTAAGGCCCAGACTTTCTTTTTATAGAAGTACTTAGATATATCAGTATTAATCAGTGCTGGAGAGAATGAGCTGTATCTCACCTTGCATCCAATTTGAATTGCTTGTTTGATAAAGAAAACTCTATCCACAACTTTATAAGCTGTCTTCTTGTCTTTCAATAAATCATTAAGTGTTTTACTCTCAATCATCTTTACGTTTTCGGGTATATAAAAAGACATTTTTAATCCAATCGGACTGAAAGGATTTGCTCCTAAATACTGTATTTCTTTAAAGCGATCCCTGTTTTTATAAATATAACTTTGAAGGTCGACCAATGGTTCGACAGTTCGACTTGAAACATAGAGAAGAAGTACGACATTAATTCCGAAAATTCCTTTAAGTCCCCAGTCTACAAACTTGTATCGAGACCTCAATTTTTCCAGATCATATTTGTCCCAGAGAATGGCCAACATAAATGGGATAAAGGTGATTACAGGGAAAATAAATCTAATAACTTTGACGTCGAAATAAGAATGAAGAAGAAAAAGTGGTAGTGTTACCCAAGTGAGTATATGTTTCCTTTGAGTACCCCAAAAAAAGAGAAGAATTAATAGGCCCAAACTTCCAAAAAGTGGTGTCCCTTTATCCATCATGATCATCAGATATCCCCACCAAGGAGATTTTCCAAAATTTGCCTGCTTATTCAAAAAAACATTCTCATAAAAGTAATTATAAGGGGGGAAAGTCCAAACTCCGTATCCCCAGCGAGCTGTAATTAACTCATTAAAAAAACAAATTGAAATTCCAAGAGCCTGTATTCCAAGATACTTTTTGGACTCTTTTTTAATGAGCATCTGCCAGAACCAAAGAAATGCAACGATGAAACCAAACTGAAATCGGAACTGAAATGAAAGCCCGAGAATAACACCTATCGCAAAGTGCCTTTTCCACCCCCGATCCTTGACCGTAAGAATCATTCCTAGAGCCAATATTAGTAATGTTGTTGCAACCCCCTCTGAACTTGTTCTTGTATGTATATAAGGAATGAACCAGAGAAAGTGAGAAAAAATAACAGAAAATAGCCAAACTTGTTTATTCTTGAACCAATTTTGTGAAGCTATATTAAAAAAAGAAAGAGCAATAAAAGCAAGTAATCCTGATATAAGCCTTAGTATTCCTGCCAGCCAAAATGGGTTTTCTAGACCTATTATATGAAGAGGCTTGGTTATCAAATAATACATACCAGGCTGAATCCAACTTCTCATTCGATGGGGATACTCCCAAGCGAGATCTGAATACGCTGTAACTCCAAGTTTCGCACCTAAAAATTCATATATTTGATAATGCTCATCCCAACCGACGAATCCAGTCATGAGGACAGCAGACACTACATGTAAAAGCAAACTGTAGAGTAGACACTTTTTGAATTGTTCTCGAAGTTCCGCTTCAGGAACTAGATTTAAAAAATAATCCAGCATTATGGATAAATTATAAGCTATAGAAAAAGAGAGAGGAAACTTTCTTTTTTGGCGTGCATTTCCAGGAACTCGTTATTGCACTCACTTTCCAATGTGATTCCGCCTCCAGCGTGGATTTTAAGCATCTTGGAGTTCATTTCATACTCTCCACTTCGAATATTGATAGACGCCGCTATAATATCTTCGTCCAGTATAACTGTTGAGCCGCAATAGAATCCACGTGGTTCATTTTCAAGAACATCGAGAATGCTCATGACCCTTTTCTTAGGGGCCCCTGTAACACTTCCCCCAGGGAACAGACCTTTTAGAACTTTTTTAAGAGTAATATTCTTAGAGAGCTCGACTTCAATTAGAGAATACTGGTGTAAAAGTCCAGGCACCTTCAGAGGCAACTTCTTCTTGATAACTTTTGAAGGCGTTTTCTCGATTCGAGTCATATCGTTTCGTAGAAGATCAGTGATCATATAGAGCTCAGCCTGATCTTTGACTGATTTTTTAAGCTCGAGCCATTTTTCATTCAAAGAGTCATCATCAGAGCAATTGATCGTCCCTTTGATTGGCATGGTCCAAAGTTTAAGTTTTTCCTCCAGGATTCTTCCTTGGAAAAGGCATTCTGGAGAATTTGAGACATAAATTTTTTCCAATTGTGGAATGACTGTCAGATGAGCATATGCTCCTGTCCTTTTTGTATCTGATAGTAGAAGCGAGCAAAGAGTTTCAAAGTCCAGACTTACATCTGACTCATATCGAAAGGGATAAGTAAGATTGAATTGGTAACAATCCCCTCTCATTAAAGCATCATATCCGCTGTTGAATGAGGCCTGATAAATTCCGAAAAGTTCACGGTAATATTCATGAAATTTGGTGCCTTCCCCTCTCTTGGGAGCTTCGACATCTTTGGAATCGGCATAATGAATTTCAATGGCAAGAATCGGATTGAACTTTGGAAAAGTCTTGGATTCAATTCTTTCGACCAAATAACCAAGCTCATAAAAGAGATGAAAGATTTTCTTTGAATCCTTAAGCCCTTGATCATCCCATTGATCTAGGACCATTTGTCCGTCAAATGGTTCTTCCTTACCTGTCATTAAATCTAATTTGGATCTCAAACGATAGAGCGTGGCAAAAGTAGGATTCGAATATCTTCGAATTTTACCTTTGCCTAAATTGATGACCGTCTGAATCTGGTCTTTCATTTCTAGCTTTCTGGACGATGAGTAAGATTTTCGAAGGTAGTATATGCACCAACCCAAGCAACTTTCGCAGTTCCGGTTTCACCAGCACGGTTCTTACCAACAATCAATTCGGCGATCCCCGGTTCTTTAGTGTCTTCGTTGTAGTACTCGTCACGGTAAACGAACATCACAATATCGGCATCCTGCTCGATCGCACCAGATTCCCTGAGGTCGGCAGTATTTGGACGTTTATTTGGTCTGGCCTCAACACCCCTGTTCAGCTGAGAGAGGGCAATTACTGGACATTGCAGTTCTTTGGCCATGGTCTTCAGACCTCTCGACATCTCTGAGATCTGCTGCTCCCTTGGAAGTGCTTTATTGTGAGAACTCATCAACTGGAGGTAGTCGATGACAACCAAACCGAGTCCACTTTCAGATTTGATTTTTCTACACTGAGATTGGATATCTAGAATCGTACTATCCCCAGAGTCGTTGATGAAAATAGGAAAAGTAGAAAGTTCCTGAACCGCACGGCCGATTGAGCGAAGGTCTTGATCCATGAAGTCTTTGGTTCTGATTCTTTTTGAGTCCACTTTTGCTCTTGAAGAGAGAAGTCTCATAGAAAGTTCGTTCGCTAACATTTCCAGGGAGAAAATGGCGACAGGTAGTCCAGACTGAGCAACTGAGTTTACAGCAACATTAAGGGCCAAGGCGGTTTTTCCCATCGCAGGACGAGCAGCAAGAATGATCAACTGACCAGGCTGCATACCAAGGAGAAGCTTGTCGAGTTCAGGGTATCCCGTTGGTACACCTTGAACTTCACCAGCTCTTCTGGAAGTATCTTCAAGTTCTTTAAGGTTGATTTTCAGACAGTCATTGAGCTTTTGCATTTTTCCGGCTTTGGCCTCATTGGTCAGACCAAAAAAGCTCGCCTCTACTTCTTGAAAGAACTCTTGGGTGTCACCCTTGAAGTCCATCCCCATTTCAGAGACTCTCATAGCGGTTTTAACAAGCTCTCTTAGAGAGGACTTGTCCTTTACCACTTTACCGTAATGATAAATGTTAGCTGATGATGCTTGATCTTCAGCAATCCCCATGATGGCACCTTGCCCACCAACTTCTTCAAGCTTTCCTTTTTCTGTCAGTCTTGAGCAAACAGTAATGTAGTCCACAGGCTTGTGAGCTCCAGCCAGGTCTACAATGGCTTCGAAAATAGTTCCGTATTGGGGATGATAGAAATCTTCTTTCTTGAGTTTGAGATCAGAAATCTCGTCAATTCCTCCACCATCAATGATCAAACATCCCAAAAGGGATTTTTCTGCTAGGAGATCATGGGGCAATTCACGGACATTTCTGGTCATGAAGACTTCCTTGTTTAGTAGAATTTTATAAAAAGATGAGGACCCTATGAATAGGGCCCTCATATCTCAAGAGAGATTAGTCTCTTACGATTTTGTTGGCTTCTTCAGCTAGCTTTTGCTCTTCAGTTTGAGGAGCTTCTTCACCAGCTTCAGCAGCAGCTTCCGCCTCAGCAGCAGCTTTTTCAGCAGCTTTTTCTTTGGCGATCTTAGCAGCTTCAGCTTTACGCTTCATCTCTTCCAATTGCTTGGCATCGATTGTTACGTTGACGTTGAATGTAGATTCAACACCTTCGAAAAGCTTGGCTTTTGCTGTGAATTTACCAGCTGTCTTGATTGGAGTTTCAAGAGTAATCATTCTCTTTTCAACTTCAAGACCTTGCTCTCCAAGAAGCTTGGAAAGATCAAGAGAAGATACAGCACCAAATAGTTTACCGTTGGCAGCGACTCTTTTTGTAATTTCAAGAGTTACTTGGTCCAATTTGGATTTTGTAGCTTCAGCGGCTGTTTTAGCTTCAGCCATTTTCTTGGCTAGCATTTTTTGGCTGTGAGCAAGAGTCTTTTTGTTAGACTCATCTGCTACTACAGCAAGATTGTTTGGAAGCAGGTAGTTTCTGGCGTGACCAGCAGAAACATTGACAACTTCACCGACGTTTCCAAGTGTTGGAACTCTTTCTGTCAATATAACTTTCATAAGTTATCTCCTTCATCATTATTTTTTTTAACTAAGTACTTTCTAAAATCCACCCATGTATCAAAGAGACCGGCAAAAACGATGAGTTGCCAGGCCATGAACAGAGTGGTCATGATCATCAGGGTTCTGAATAGCCCGAAGATGCCAAAGAAGTTCAAAGTATCGATATAAATCCCGAACCCCTGGAAGAAATAGAAAACTGCAAGACAAAGAAGGATATTTCCTCCAATAACCTCACCGATTTCTCCAAACCCAAGGTAAGTTGATCCTACGAAAAGAACCAAGCCTACAATCAAAGGCCAGATTGCAAAATCTGGAACTTTGAATTTAACCAAGTCACTCAGTCCAAATGGATAACCATGACGGTCACGCCAAATGAGACTGTTTCTCAGAACCAAAAACAAAGACACCCAAAGACCAAAAAAGGTTCCAACAAAAATAACTGAAGGACTCCAATTGATGATCTGATTGACCACGATCTTAGGGTTATCGATAACCTCTTTAAGAGCTTGCGCTCTTTCATCCCCACTTTCCAGTAGAGCTTGATTTTCCTTGCTGCTTTTAATGGCATTCAACGCTGTCGTTACTCCCGTTTCAATCTGAGCACTCAAAGATTGCTCGGATGTCATCGAAAGACCAAACGTCAAAGCCCCGAAAAACAGAACCAGGGAAAATCCCATCACAATCAATCCTTTTGAAGGTGGCCATCTTCTGAAGATAATTTCAGAAATAAGAACCGCATTCAAAAGTACGACTGCAAAAATTCCCCACAAGTGGGAAAGCTCAGGAACCATTCTGGCCAGTAACAAAGTCAGACCAATGACAATCCCACCAAGCATGAAGGCCTTGCCTCTTCCATACAGAAGAAACGCCATCACCATTGGCACAGCAGCAAACAGAGACAATGGACCAGAAGCGGCCAGTGCCAGTGAAATCACACCGAGGAACAACAACTTCCCGAAGGAGTAATTGAGCGCGGCCTGTTTGATGTCTGAATTTTGTGTCATTCCGACTCCGTACTTTTCCATAAACGCCTGATTAAAACCTCTTATTCAGCAGCAAATCTGTTTGAGACGTAGCTGGCAATACCAATGTTTCTGGCTTGCTTGATAGCTGAGTCAGCAAATCTTTGATGCTTTCTTGAAATACCAGAAACTCTGGCTGGTGAGATTTTTCCAAATTCGTTGATCAGCCAACCAAAAGTTTTTGGATCTTTCCAATCTGCTTTGATTTCTTTGGCCGTAAACCAACAAGCTCTTCTCTTGGCAAATCTTCTTCTCTCTTTGGCACCTTCTTTGTCGTCACCTTCGTCAACAACAGAACCGTTGCTGGTTTTAGAGTAAGGACACTTGTAACCTTTAAGGATTTGCTCTTGTTTAGCATCTTCACCGAGTTTAACGGTCATGCTTCTTAGAACTTGTTCGTTGATCCCGAAACGTCTTTGAAGTTCTTTACCTGTACCTTCGTCGTTTGACTTGTAGATGAAGTAAATGAATCTTCCTGCAACTCCTCCAGACTTTGTTGGCTGAGCAAACTGGAGTTTTCCCCAGTCATCAGTAAGTAGGATTTCACCTTTGAATTCCGTGATTACTGAATTTACCAAGTCTGTGAGGGATTTTACCTGATCATCAGATGATTCAGGTTTTGCCACAAGGGCGAGCTCATAAATCATATATTCCTCCTGGACTAACGGCCTAAAACACCATGCTTTAGGCGAGTTTCGATTTAAAAAAAAGATATTCGAATGTAGGGGCTGTTGTAGCAAAGTCGGGCCAAAAGACCAAGAGCGAAATTGAATAATTTCGGGATGTTTTATCAAATTTAGCCCCCATTATTGATGTCAATGGAGGCTAAGTTATTGATTATTCGTAATGCGGTAGGTTATAGCTCGAGTGGAAGAAACCTGAACGAGGCCCCTGCGCTGCCTTCTGCGCAAAGAAAGGTGTAGTGGGAGGCCCCACTTTCACCCAGCCTGACAGGTGCCAAGTTGATACATTCTTTCGGGATTTTTACCGAAAGATCCACAGGCCTTTTGAATCCATCCTGATCTTTCACCATGGTGTAAAGTCTGTCACCAAACACAAGTGTTGAGTTTACAAACACACCAGGAAGAAGAGATTTGTCCGCGCCTTTGACGATCACACCACTCATGGTCTCGGCGAACTTTACGCCAGGGAATGAGCTGTCCCGATTAATCGGTAGTGTGTACTTCGCCCCCTGCGAGTCAAAGGCGTGAACATGATATCTTGATTCCAAAAAGAAAGTTGTGTTTTTATCACCCTTGTAGGCTCCAATGTAGTTGAAGATTGGATCTGTCCAAGAAGTTTGCTTTTCAATTCTCGAAGTCTCACCCTGATCGTTGATGATCGAAAGTCTGGCGTTTGACCTGTCGTTCAAAACCATGAATGTTGCTTCACCATTAGGATTACCTTTTTCACCAAGTCCAAAGATAGGAAAGATCGTGTTATCTTCAAGATAACTGATTCCGTTATTGATCGGATGAATTGTATAAGTGTTGCTGTCAGTGAAAATCACTTTGAAATAACGCTTCTTGAATTCTCTTCCAACGGCCAAAACAGTTTTTACTGTTCCACTAGCTGCTTCTTCAGCTGTCTGCTTGAATGGTGTCTGAAGAGAGAAAGTCTCCTCAGGTCTCAAATTGAATCTTTCTGTAATGTCATAGTGGAAATCAAAGTTGTTCACTGTACGGATTGAAACTTCAACTCCAGCATCTTTTTTGGCAGGAAGAAGGTAGTAAAGTCTGACGGCCTTTCCTGGTGAAAGTCTGTCGAGAATGTCATCGCTGTTATCTTCTTCAGGCAGAATCCACTCTCTCGCCAAAGATGGTACTAGAATAGTTCCAAGGTCTTTTGTCTTGGCCTTAAGCCAGCTGAAACTCTGCTCAAAACCATTCTTAAGTGGAAGACCTTCAAATGTAGTGATTGGAAATTTCCAAGTACTAAGTTCATTCTTGAACAGTGGCTTCCCATCAATCGTCTTGAAATGAAGGAACATGTTCTGTCTTTCCTTTCCAAGGGTGTAAACGACATAGTCTTCTTTCCCATCTAGATTAATGTCGGCCTTGAAAATTGAAAGGACCTTGTTTGACTTGGGTACAGAAAGATCAACTGATTCAAATTTCTCAGTAAAAACTCTGATCAAGCTCATAACATCAGCTTCTTCTGTTTGAAGCTTAGGGTTCATGTAGTAGAACTCAACAGCTCCTGATCTGGAAAAGCGATCAGAGACTTGCTTCAGTTTTGAATACTTCTTGCTTCCTTGAAAAAGAGAGACAAGATTACGGTTGATTCCAGTAAGAGGTACTCTTACAAGGTTTTTCTTACCGGTCAATGAACCAGAGATCACCAAAGCCGTCTGACTTTCGTGGAGAATTTTGTCTTCTTTTGAAATAACGACTTTCAATTGAGTGTGAGAGTCAGCATTCTTATTTTTGATTCTTGCTTGAACTTGAATTGGAGAAGTTTGTCCTTTTCTCAGATCAAGTTCAAATGTGTCTTTTCTCAGTTCCAACACGTCTGAATCGATCGCGATTTTTACAGTCAGCCCCTCAAGATCACTTGTGAAACTCTTAATTGGAAGAACAAAACTGGTGATTCCAGTGACATTAGTGCTGATTTCCAGAAGGTTTTTGTAATCAGGAGCGACAAAGTCAGCTGGAACTTCAGCAATGGCCTTTTTCATGTCAACTAGACCGTACTTGGACTTCTTCTCACCAGTAACTGCATTTTGAACAGGTCTGGCAGATCCCATGATTCTAGCTTTGATTTCATCAAGTGAAGACTCAGGGTGAACAAGTTTGATTGAAGCAGCAATGGCCGCAACAAATGGAGAAGCCTGTGAAGTTCCTCTCTTTACTTCATATCCTCCAACTCTTAGAGATCTAGATTCTTGAGCTGTTGGGTAAAGAGAAATGATATGCTCACCTGGAGCGAGGATATCGATTTTCCCACCGAAGTTTGAAAACTCAGAAAGTTTACCTTGGTTGTCGATAGAACCAACACAAATAACTCCCCTATTGGTACATGGATAAGTTGGAACATCTTTATTGTTATTACCGGCAGCGGCCACAATTGGAAGTCCTGCATTCTGGGCCAACTGAAGAGCTTTTTGCATTCTTGGAGTTTCAATAAGCTTCGGCCACCCCATAGAAAGGTTGATAACATCAGCTTTGTTTTGAACGGCGAAAGCAATGGCATCTGCAACGATGTCGGTGATAAGTCTGTTGTTATAGACAAAGTTTGTCGTATCTTTTGAAAGTACTTTTAAAGGCATGATCACAACATTTTTCTTCGTTACACCAACTGCCCCAGTTCCGTTCATATTGGCTGCGATGATTCCAGATACGTGAGTTCCGTGTCCTGTATCGTCAGCTACATTTCCAATCTGCTCTTCAACTTTTGCTAGAAAGTTTCTTCCCTGACAAGGCTTCTTGACTCTCTCTTCTTCAGAAAGATTCTCGCAAATTGGATTTTGCCAAACTCTTCCTTCAAGGTCCGGATGATTGACATCAAGTCCAGAGTCGATAACTGCGACAATTACTTTTCTAGTTTCTTCAATTTGTCTGTCTTCCAAACGATCCCAATTGATGTCTTGTCCGACAATTCCAGGAATCTCATCTCTTGTGAGATCACCGGTTGATCTTTGGAGTGTTTGTCCCGAGTTTACAAGTCCCCATTGTCTTTCAAAGAAAGTATCAATGATGTCACCGGCAAAGGCACTTGAGACAACAGTAGTGAGTAGAGTTCCAATCAATAATTTCTTCATCGAATGTTCTCCCTCATCCAAGATCCTGTGAATTCACCATTTTGAAGGCCAAGAATTTCTCTGACTGCTTCAACCGGTCCATTCCACTGTCTGCTTCCAATATGTCCGATCGTGCTTGAATTGATTGGCTCTACCAAAGTTTCAGATTCCTGTCTGAATCCCTGGATCTGTCCGTAGATATAGATATTTTCAATACCAATAAGATCTTTGAAATCTTTGAATTCAAGAGACTCCTCAAGTGTTTGAGCAAGTTCAAGAAGACATTTGGCAGCTTTCTTCGAACTATTTTTTCTCACTTCTTTCTTGCAATCATCATTTTCAGACATGATTGTCTTGAGATTTCCACAAACGACTTTATTTCTGTATCTGATGTTCTTACACTTTCTTGAGAATGCTCTTTCTCGTTTGTAACGTCTTTGAATCTTCTTCAATTCATCATTGGAAAGATTCTTAAGTCTCTCAATTCCATCTTCGTATACATTCAAGTTCAAACTCAAATTATAGAGTTTCAACTTCGTCGCATCTCTAAGTGTTTCTCTGGCGAAAAGCTCTTGTCCGTATTTACTGTTCCACTCTTCGAGTTCTTCCATCAACTTACTTCTCTTGATGGACCAACCTTCTTTTCTATAAGTAATGGAAAGGAACTCTCCAAACATTTCACGTTGATCGATTTCTTCTTCCTCACCTTTCAAGCGAGCTTCAAACCTTCCTTCTTTTGTCTTAGCGACACCAAAGTAAGTTTGAGCAGGGTTTTGCCAGGTGTTTCCATTGATCTGGATGCCCTGTAGATACCTTCCAAGATAATAGTTGGCGATATCCACAGCGAATGCTTCGTAATTAAGTCCCATTTGTGAAGCATTGGAATGTCTCACATAATTCGTCTCTTTCTTTTTAGGAGTCATAAGTGAATACATGTCCGACTTCTTCAAAGTCTTGTGCCTCCAATGAAGGAACTTGGCCTTGGTGCTCTCATCAAAGAACTTGTTGGCGATCGAGTATGGTTTCTTCACTTCATTAAGTAACTCCGCTGAACCTGTTTTGAGTAGATGAGAAATACCCGAGGCAGATCTAAAAAGATCAGGGTTGGCCTCTGTGTCAGTATCAATATTTACGTTATAGGCATCAACAGTATATTTACCACCCGTTCTCTTATAACGAACTTCGAGTACTGGGATGTAGTAATCAACACCAAAAGAAACTCCAAGTGATTTTGACATACCGTTATCAACGTACACCTGAAGAGTTGTTCCATTCTTTCTATAGAGGTGAATTCTCTTGATTTCCAATGCATCGGCAGAAACACCTATCGAAACTCGGGTGTTCAAGTAAGAAAGTGTTCCCTTGGCCATGATATTTGGTGAAATTCTATCTTGAATGATGAGAGACTCACCAACACCAAGATACTTGTCGAGATTTTTCATGATTTCTGAAAGAACTTCATTACGCTCTTCTTCTTCAAGTCCATCTGGATTATCAGCAAGCGCAGAAAGTCTGTCGGCCTGTTTCTTGATCATATGCTTGACGAAAGGAACGGCCATATTCACATAAGGCTCTTTGAAGGCCTGTTTCAATGACTTTACCGGCTTAATGTGTGCATAAGTCTTTACATAGTTCAGACCAACACCTGCTCCAAATCCATAAGGAAGGTCAATAGACTCGAAGCCCATTTGAACACCTATTCTAAATCCGTATCCAAAAGTATCAGCAAGCTGAACCATGTTGTCGGTACCCATGTAGCTACCAATAACGACATCACGTCCGAGAATAAGTTGTCCGTTAACAACAGGAGAAACCCAACCACCGAGAGGTTGTCTCATGAACTCACCAGTTTCAATGAAGTGCTCAAGTCCATTCTCAAATTGCTCAGTCATCAACTCTCCACGAGCAGTGTTGATGTCAAATACAGCAAGTTCCGAGTTTGCTCTTGAGATCAGTTCATCAATCGCAATACTTTGTACATCGGCCAGTACTCCCCAACCCCAATCATCGAATGGAGAATCAGGTGCGCCGTGAGAAAAGTTCGAAGCATATCCTGGAAATTTTTGAATTTGAAGACGACCTTCTTTAAGATTTACTCCAAAAGAAATTTCTGCATTATAAGGAAGTTCTTCAAAAGATTGTTTGAACAGAGTAAGTAGTGCATTTCTTCTTGAAATAACTTTTTCTAGAACAAGCATCTCAACTTCTTTTGGGAAGTGAGCAAGTTTTACTATTTCATAGAAATCTCTTCTTTCAAATTTTTGAATCTTTCTAAGCATCCAAATAGCATCATCCATAGTTGGATTGAACTCCGCAATCTGATCGTGTGGAAGCTTGATATTTCCGTTATCAATTTTACCTACAGACCAGTTGTACTTGTTGACAGATTCACCGAGATCAAAAAGAGCGTAAACCATAAGAAGAGATCTCAACGTTCTTGTTGTAAGAACTCTTGGAGGTACTCC
>JBFEVX010000070.1:0-20431 GCA_041546685.1 Bacteriovoracaceae bacterium
ACCTCATCTATAAAGATGATGTCACCGGACTTTATAATCAAAGACGTCTGATGAAAGATCTCGATAACTGTATTCAGAACTGGGAAGATTTCAAACAACATTTCTGTGTTTTGTTTGTCGATATCGACCATTTTAAATCAGTTAACGATGGACACGGACATATTGTTGGAACTCAGCTCTTGAAAGATGTTGCAGAAGTCATCTTTGATACTGTGAGAACTTCAGATTATCTCTATCGTTATGGTGGAGATGAGTTTGTGATCATTCTTCCTGATGAGGGAATTGAAACCGGCAAAATCGTTGGGGAGAGAATCCTGAAGAATGTGAAGGCCAAAAAATTTCATGTCCAAAAAACCGGTGAAGAAAAACATCTTACCGTATCCATTGGTGTCGCGACTTTTCCTCAGCACGCCAACAACAGACAAGATATCCTCGAAATCGCTGACAAGATGATGTACGAGGCCAAGAATACCGGCCGTGGGAGAGTTTCCCCCGCAGATGAAGTTCTCGATTCCAAGTCCAAGAAAGATAAACAGGCCTGATCATGCTGGTCATCGTTTGCTCCGATCTCCATCTGGGGAAGGGAAAATTCCTTAAAAATGGTCAATTGAACATTCTCGAAGACTTCTTCGAAGACGAGCGCTTCAAAGAGTTCTGTGAATACTTTTCAAGTGGACGCCATTATTGGGCCGATGTTCACCTGGTTTTAAATGGAGATATTCTCAACTTGATTCAGATCGATATTGAGGGAGTTTTTTCCCACATCATCGATGAAGAGCTGACTATTAGAGCTATCGATGAAATTTACAAGGGTCATAAACTGTTCTTCGAGGCGCTAGCAAAATTTCTTTCAGCTCCAAACAAGCAAGTTTCATATGTCATTGGCAATCATGATGCCGGAATGGCCTTTGAGGGCGCGCAAAAGCATTTTAATGAATTGGTTGGTAGTGAAGTGAACTTTGCCTATGAAATGAATATTGATGGCGTTCATATTGAACATGGGCACCGATTTGAAGTGATCAATACTGTCCCACCGAAAAGCTACTTTCTTGATGGTCCTTGTAACAAGAAGATTCTCAATCTTCCATGGGGGAGTTTGTTTTGCATTTCAGTTCTTCCCATTTTGAAAAAGCACAGGCCACATATCGACAAAGTCAGACCGATGAGTGCCTATGTAAAGTGGAGTATGATTCACGATTTCTTTTTCTTCTGGCGATTACTGATGGTTGTATTGAAGTATTTCTGGAATACGAGGACCGAAGACTACGTTAAACAGAACAAGAACTTTCGAACCAGTCTAAGTATTTTAAAGCAGATTACGATTTATCCACGCTATGAGAAGAAGGCGAAGAGTATTCTCAAGAGAAATCCGAATCTACATACTGTGGTGATGGGGCATACCCATCTTCAGGAGTGGAGAAGATTTCCAGAAGGGAAGTACTACTTCAATACTGGTACCTGGAATCCAATTCCCTCAATGGATGCCGGACTTCACGATAATGTTTCAAAACTGACGTATTGTATGATCGATGTTCATTCGAAAACTCAAACTGTTCGAAGCGCGGCCTTGAATGTATGGCAAGGAAATTGGAGACCGTTTAGAGAGGAGATATCGGTCTGACATACCAGTAGTCATACGGGTATTCACAAGGAAGATATTCCACCACTTTTCCCCATTGAGAGTCAGTGATTTTCATCTCAACCCATTCTGCATCTTCAATCTTGATGAAATAGACAGAGGTGCTGGTCTTGAACATGAAGTTCTCTTCACTGAATCCAAGTGAACTGTCCATTTCACGAAGTACACCATCTGTGTCTGTGAACTTCAGTTTGAAATTGAGGTTCAGACCACAATTGTTTTTGAGCCAAACATTATTGAATTTGACTTCATTATTGGCGTGAGGATTATTGTTGGTCAGAGTTCCACCCGGAGTATTGTCTGTCATCCAACGATTGATGTAGTAGCGTTTAAGATTTCCAAGAAGAAGCGCTCTGTTGTTTTCGAGACCTTCTTGAAGGTGAATACCATAGGCCGTCCAGCCGTTGTTGTTTTCAACCAAAACTGGAGCCCCGATCATTCCCGAGTAAGTGTCACATTTGTAAGAGAGAAGTGAAGAGACAGTGTTGGCAAAGCAAGAAGAACTCCACATGGTGTTGACTGGCTTGTCCATTGGATAGCCTGGAATTTCAATTGGACCTGCGTAGTTGTCAGTTGAAGGTAGTGAAAAATATCCCGTTGATCTTCCAAGTGGCTTTTTGAGCTTGATGACCGCGAAGTTCCATTCGGTCAAACCTTTCTGGGCAAAGTTTTGGTGAACGTGGACTTTTTCCCAATCTCTGACTCCAAATGGGGTCAACTCTTCATCTCTGGCCGGAGTGAAGTGGATATTTTCGTACCATCTGTTATTGATGTGATCGAAAACACATTTCGCTGCCGTCAGTACGTGACTCTCTCCGATCATGAAACCAGTACAAGTTGTTCCAACTTGACCAACTCGAAGATACGGATTCATTCCTGTTTGAAAAATTCTATTTCTATCGTCTTGTCCAAAAACTGACTTTTGAGTGGTTTTCGAAGATGCATTTGCGCCCGTTGCAGAAAGTGCAAGGAAGGTGAGCAAAATGATTGAAAAGAGCTTTTTTGGCATGAGCTGAAACTAGCTTCCCAAGGGGCTTTTGTAAAGCGTTAAGATACTGAAATTTTATGTTAAGTATCAGGAATTTAACAAGTTTTCGCTTTCAGTAACGGATTCTGTAGCAGATAGGTTGGCCGAATTGACGGCCAGTACAGAGCAAGCGGCCCTTTCTATTAAATAATCGTCATTGGTTCCAAAGACATTCGACATAAATCCATGCTCTCTTGAACCAAAGATCAAGAGGTCAAACTCAGCTGAATAACCCAATAGGGTGTCCATTTCATCACGTCCAGAAATGACTTGGACAAAGCTTCGAGAGTGGCAATGTGTGGTCAAATCATAAAGTCGGCTTTCTGTTTCTTCTGCTGATTGATGATGAATAGATTCCTTCTTGAAGTGGACCAGTGTGATGTCGGCCTTATTAACCATTGCCAAGTGGTCGGCAGTGTCTACAACAAGATTGTCATTGGCATCGAATTTAACTACCACCATGATCTTTCTGATGTAGCGGACTCCAGCATCTCTGAAGATACCAAGATTGCAATGGAGGTGACCTTTAAGCCAGCCAATTGGATTGTGGAAAGTAAAGTAACCTTTTCTTTTCCCTCCCCATTCTTTCAACAGCCAATTGCAATGAAGCCTTAGGCTGATGTCGTAGAGGGTTCGACCAAGGTCGTGGGAAACAACTGGATCAAAAGTCAAAGAGAGGTTTTGATGCATGGCCATGGCAACAACTCGACGTCTGAGTGATTTGAGTTCTGCCGGCTCTTCCAACATGTCATTGAGGTCTGTCTGCTCAGGAACTTCTGTGACGTGAGTGACTTCGAGATTTCCGCCATCACTTAGTGCAGCCCCCATTTCGATCAACATCTCTGGTGAACGTTCATGTCCAAATAGAGAAACGACGACAGTGGCCTCCATAGAGAGGTCCATGGACTCCATGGTTTCTCCTGGATTGTTTTCTTCTTCAGTCAGATCTTTTCTTCGACCTCGGATTCCAATCACACCTTTACGAGTGGTTCGTCTCCTTGAGTAGAGGAAATAAAGAATTATTCCAGGAACTGAAATACCGACGACGGCCGTTATGACAATTTGTCCCATGGCCAACAAGAGTACCAATCCTGAGATGATCCCGATGATTTGAAAGAATGGATAAAGAGGTGAACGGTATTTTGGGTCGTACCATTGGATTCTAGATTCACGTAGAACAACGACAGCAATGTTCTCTATTACGTAGATCATGATCATGAACGCCGAGGCCAACTTGGCGATCTTGGCCACATTCAAAAATCCAAGAATGGCGAAAACCACCAGGCCTGAGAGGATGATGGAGTTGATCGGAGTCAAAAATCTTCTTTGGAGGCGACCAATGAAAGAAGGTAGGAGTCGGTCTCTCGCCATGGCGAATGGAAAACGTGAAGCCGCCAAGATTCCAGCATTGGCCATGGAAATCATGGTGATGACGGCTACGATGGAGGCGAAAAGAGCAATCTTGTGACCTCCGACCATCTCTGCCAAATGGTATATTGGTTTCAGATCACCCGCCAGATTTCCTGCACCCATAACTGAAACCATGACAAAACTGACTGAACAGTAGATGAATGTCACGATTGCCAGAGAGAGGAGGATCCCAAGGGGGAGATTTTTTTCTGGTTTTCTGATTTCTTCAGCAATGGCCGCCACTTTTGTTACACCAGCAAAGGAGACAAAGACGATCCCTGTGGCCCCAAGGAAGCCGTCGAGCCCTCCGGTGAAAAAAGGAGTCATGTTGCTCATATTGATGTCCGGAATCGAATATCCTGCTAGACCAAAAAGGGTCAGGATGGATACTGTCACAATTCCAATCAGAAGAGAGCTGATTTTACCCACACCAAAAATATTCAAGAGAACGATGAAAAACAGTGAGACCATCGCCGTTTCTTTCAAACTGACATCGGCAACAACTGAAAGATAGGCACCGAAGCCAACTAATGAAAAGGCACTTTTAAGAAGCAGGGAGAGGAAGAGTCCAAGACCTGCAATGGTTCCGGCCATCGGGCCGAAAGTTCTTTCCACGTATACATAGGTTCCACCACTGGTCGGCATGGCGGTGGCCAGTTCGGCCTTGGAAATGGCGGCCGGAAGGACACAAAGTGAGGAGAGAAGATAGGCCATCCAGACAGAAGGCCCGGTTTGCTCGACGGCAATTCCAGGAAGAACGAAGATACCACTTCCAAGCATGGAAGAGATACTGATGGCAATGACGGGAACTAGTCCGAGACTTCGTTCAAGCTTCTTCAAAATGAACCTTTGAAACTATAGCAATAATTTGAAGGGGTTACTTTAACAGATTGGTTTGGATGCGAGAAGAGAAAAGACCCTTTGCACTGAAGTCCAAAGGGTCTTATCTCATTGAAATTAAACGTTTCTTGCTGCTTTTTTAGTGGTACGTGGCGTTGTTTTTGTTTTAGTAGTTTTCGCCGCCGCACTTTTTTTAGGAGCTGCTTTCTTAGTCGCTTTTTTAGTGGTCTTCTTTGTGGCCTTTTTAGCGACTTTCTTTTTTGTCTTTTTCTTTGAAGCAGTCTTGGCCGCTTTTGGAAGATAAGACTCAACTTTCTTTTGAAGTTTGGTCAATTCTTTCTTTTGGTCAGCGACAAACTTCTTGGCCTTTTTGATTTCTTCTTGAACAGCTTTGTCGATTGCTTTTTCAAGTGTCTTTCTTTCAGCTTTAAGTTTTTTCACCAATTTCGGGATGTCTTTGTCGACAACTCGATTGATATCTTTTTCAGCACTTTTGACAAAATTTTGAAAAGTTGTCTGAACTTCTTTGATCTTAGAGCTCTTGAGAAGACCTTCGATTTCGACCTTCACTTCTTTCCAGCTCTTTAGTACGGCATCAGCTGTTTTGTTACTCATGGGTTCTCCTTAAGTTGAATATGATTCACGTTTATTTTTTACAAATCGGTATTCGGTATCCAAAACCAAAACTTTTCGCCTTCACTTTGATGATCGGGCAAAACTGACTCCTTTTATACTCACTTTTCTTGTAAAGGCCATACACTTTTTCCAATTCCTCTCTTACAAAGCCTGACCCCTGTAACTCTTTCAGACCCATTCGGTAAGAAAGAATTCCTTCGAGCATGGCATCGAGTCTTTCATAGGGGGGAAGACTCTGACTGTCTTCTTGATTTTCTCTCAGTTCCGCCGACGGAGGACGAGTGATGATTCCCTCTGGAATCAGATTTCCGTGGGCCATATTGATGTATCTTGAGAGGGCAAAAACTTCAGATTTGTAGAGATCTCCTAGAACGCTGAGTGCGCCGACGCTATCTCCGTATTGAGTGGAATAGCCAACAGCGATCTCAGATTTGTTTGAAGTATTGAGAACCATCGCTCCACTTTGGTTGGAGCGGGCATAAATCAATGCTCCCCGAAGACGACTTTGAATATTTTCATCTGATAATCCTTCAAGTTCTTCTCCAAAATTCTGTTTGAAATCATTACTGATTGTTCGATGAAGGAACTTGATGGGCTGCACTTTGAAAGGAATTCCGAGGTTCTTACAAAGCTCCAGTGACCAATTATAGGATTCTTCAGCAGAAAAGAAGCCTGGCATGTAAACGGCTTCCATTGATTGACCTTCTTTCAGGGAGAGTCGGACAATCGCAGTGACGAGGGCCGAGTCGATGCCACCTGAAAGGGCCACCAAAAATTTCTTGAAGCCACACTTGGCGGCGTATTCCTGAATGCCAAAGGCCAGCGCCTGAAGGGTTAGCTGGCAGACTTCGTCAGTCATTTCTGGAAGCATGGGAGGTGTCTGCTGATCAAGGGCCGGTGAGAAAAGAGACTCCCAGGTGTTCTCGATATCATCAGAGTCGAATGAAGTCTTTTCTCCAGCAAATGGAGGAACATCCAGAGATATCTGATCGATGTGAAAAAGATTTCCCCTCCACATTTCATTCTCTCCGTTGACGACAAAACTTCCTCCATCAAAGAGAATTTCATCTTCACCGCCCACCCGGTTGCAATAAGCAAAAGGAGCGCCGAGACTCTTGGAAATTTCTTTGCCGCGTTTGAGTCGTTTTTCTTCCTTTCCAATGTGAAAAGGAGAGGCCGAAAGGTTCACCACAAGGTCGAGATCGGCACTTTCTTTCCCAAGAAGTTTAACCGGGTCTACCGGATGAAGGGATGAAACCCACATATCTTCACAGATCAAAACACCGACTTTCTTTCCATCGTACTCAATCACACAAGGATTGTTTCCTGGGGCAAAGTATTTTTCTTCATCAAATATGTCGTAGTTGGGAAGCAGGATTTTGGTATAAACTTTTTCCACATGGCCATTTCGAAGAGCAAAAGCACAGTTTTCAATATTGCGAGGAAGTCCATTGTCATCAAAATGATAATTGAGACCACCCATCAGGATCAGAGAGTTTTGAAACTGGAGCGCAAATTCGTCGAGCCAATTTCGAATCTCTTGATAGCTTTCGATGAAGGTCTTTTGAAGAACCAGATCTTGAAGAGGGTAGCCTGTTAAAAAGAGTTCAGGAAACAGATGCACTCCGGGCCTTTGCAGGTCAGAAGCTTTGGATTCGAGATATTGTCTAATTGCGTCAAAATCACCAATTGTATGCTTTGTTTGATAAAGATGAATTTGCATGAATGGCCTCTTGCGAGTAAATTGCCTCTAAAGAGATGGCATCGTGTTTCAATGTCTGAACCTTAACACATATTCAAAGCTTTGAGTAAGGATTCAATGAGTAAAGTACTAGTCGTCGGCGCAGGTTTGGCCGGCAGTGAAGCAGCAAATTATTTAGCAAGCAAGGGGATTCAAGTCGTCCTGGCCGAAGTCAAAAGAATCAAGCTAGGTCCGGCCCAGAAAAACCCCGATTTCGCAGAATTGGTGTGTACCAATTCTCTCAAGTCGAAAGACCCGGACTCAGGCCACGGACTTTTGAAAACTGAAATGAAGGCCTTTAATTCTCTAGTTCTGAGTGCTGCAGATGTGCATGCGGTTCCGGCCGGAGATGCTCTTGCGGTCGATCGCGACAAATTTGCGGCTGAAATCACAAAACGATTGGGTGAAAATCCAAATATTGAAATCATGGATCTCGATGTCAACGACCCAACGAAACTGGCCGAAGAGAAAGGATGTCAGCACATCATTCTCGCGACAGGTCCCTTAACCACTGATGGAATGTCAAAGTGGATTCAGGATAATGTCTCGGGTGATGATCTTTATTTTTACGACGCCATTGCTCCTGTTGTTGATGCCGACAGTCTCGATTATTCGAAGCTGTACTTCAAAGATCGGCACAAACCGGTTTCTGAAGAAGAAGGCGAAAATGCTGACTATCTGAACGTTCCGTTGAACCAGGAAGAGTATGAAAATCTGATTGCTGAAATGGTGAAGGCCGAAAAAGTTCAGGCCAAGGATTTTGAGGACTGGAAATTTTTCGAGGCCTGTCTTCCGGTTGACCTGATGGCCGAAAGGGGAGTAGATACTGCTCGATTCTCCTGCATGAAACCTATTGGTCTTGAAATGCCAGATGGGAAAAGACCATACGCTTGTATTCAGCTTCGAAAAGAGAACTTGCTCGGCAGTGCTTTCAATCTGGTTGGATTTCAAACTAGGCTAACTTACAAAGAACAAGTTCGAATCTTCAGACAGATTCCAGGTTTTCAGGAAGCAGCTTTTATTCACCTTGGAAGCGTTCATCGAAACAGTTTTTTGAATGCCAGAAAACTTTTGAACTTTGATATGAGTTCGAAAAAATTTCCTAACGTACATTTTGCTGGTCAGATTAGTGGAGTGGAAGGTTATACAGAAAGTTCGGCGATGGGGCTTTATGTCGCCTTTCAAGTCTGGAGAAAAATCCAGGGACTTGAACCCCTGTCATTTCCGGTTGAGACCGGAATGGGTTGTTTGGTCAATTACATCATGACCAATGAAAAGCCGGTTCCATCCAATATTAACTTCGGACTGCTTCCTCCTGTTACTTTGACCAAGGAGCAGAGAAGAGATCGCAAGAACAGAAAGAAAGTCAAAAAACAGCTGGCCGCTGAGAGAGCAAGAAATGTCTTTAAAGACTTCCTTGCAGGAGGAGTGGTTCTTTGAAAGGAATTCTACTGATCTTTGCAGCCTGTCTTCTTTGGGCCCTTGATACCCTGATCAGATATCCACTTCTTGGAGAGGGAGTTCCTGCTACCAAAATAGTTCTTACTGAACACCTGATTTTGACATTGATTTTCTTGTGGGCCGCCTTCAAGGCCAGAAAAAAGATCTGGTCAATGCAAGTTGGTCACATCAGTTATTTTATTGTGATAGGTGGACTCGGTTCGGCTCTTGGAACATTGAGTTTTACCAAGGCCTTCACGATGATCAACCCTTCTTTGGTGATCCTCCTTCAAAAGCTTCAACCGCTCGTGGCCATCTCACTAGCGAGATTGGTTCTAAAAGAAAGAATCAAAAAAGAATTTCTTCTATGGGCAGTTCCATGCCTTTTGGGAGGCCTGATGGTTTCCTACAAGGAAGTTTTCCCGGGACTTTCTGGAATGGATTTCAGTAATGCCTTTTCCAATCCGAAAGCTCTGACCGGAATTGGTCTTACTTTTGTGGCCGTCATCAGTTGGGGAGCTTCAACACCTTTTGGGAAAAAGCTTTCGAAAGAAGGATATAACGAATCCGAAATCATGTTCGGCCGTTTTGGAATGGGACTTCTCTGTCTTCTGCCATTTATCAGTATGGATGAAGTTTCTTTCGACAATCCCCCAATGGTTTGGGGAAAGATCACGGGGATGGTTCTACTCTCTGGTGTTGCTGGAATGTGGCTCTATTACCATGGTCTCAAGAAGCTTTCTGCCAGACTTTGTGCTTTGGCCGAAATGGCCTTTCCTTTTTTCGCGGTGTTGGTTAACTGGATTGTCTTGGATGCTAAACTTGACCCACTGCAAATTATGGGGGGAGCGTTGTTACTTCTTGGCTCCACCATGATACAAATCAAGCATTATTAGAGGTACAGATATGAGTAAAAAAATTCAACTTCCAGAGTCGCTTGAAGGGAAAACAGTCATCGTTGCAGGTGCTGCCGGGTTTGTTCCTTCAACTCTTGCTGAAAAATACTTGAAGCTTGGGGCCAGAGTCATCGGTCTTGATAATTTCATCACTGGTTCACAGTCCAACGTTGAAATCCTCTCCAAGTATGAAAACTTTGATTTTCATGAGTGTAATATCTATGAAGGACTTCCTGATTTTAAAGGTCTGGATGTCGACTATGTTTTCTCTCTGGCCTCACCAGCTTCACCGATTGATTTTTCGACACTTCCGCTTGAGATCATGCGAGTCAACAGTGAGGGAACGCTTGCTCTTCTCGAATTGAGTAAGGAAAAAGGCGCTCGTTTTCTAGAAGCTTCAACTTCAGAAGTTTATGGAGACCCTGAGATTCATCCTCAAACTGAAGATTATGTCGGTCATGTGAATCCTATTGGGCCTCGAGCTTGTTATGACGAGTCCAAGCGTTTTGCTGAGGCCCTCACCATGAGCTATGCCAAGCGCTATAACGTGGAAACCAGAATCGTTCGAATCTTTAATACCTATGGGCCAAGAATGAGACCTGATGATGGGAGAGTTATTCCAAATTTCATCAATCAGGCGATGAAAAACGAAGACATCACCATCTATGGTGATGGATCGCAGACAAGATCTTTCTGTTTTGTCACCGATCTTTGTCAGGCCATGCACACAGTAATGCATTCTGATGACAATACGCCTTTCAATATTGGTAACCCTGATGAATATACAATTAAAGAATGTGCCGAATTTATCATCAAGGTGCTTGGAAGTTCTTCTAAACTTTCTTATCTTCCTCTTCCCAAAGATGATCCGAAGAAAAGAAGACCAGACCTTACAAAAATACAGTCTGTCAGTGACTATGCTCCAAAGGTCGGATTTGAAGAGGGACTGAAACAGACGGCAGAATATTTCAAGACATTACAAAAATGAAAACAGCGGTAACAACAGATCTATTGGTGGAAAAGAACTTTGCGATGGAAGTCGTCCAGACTTTCCTTGAAGTCTTTGAAGATGCCACGATGTACACTCTGGCCCATAAACCAGGAGAAATCCTCGGACCTATAGAGCAACGAAAGATCACAAGTAGTTATCTCACACATAAAATATCTTCCACTGAAGATCTACAAAAGAATTCTTGGTTGGTTCCAAGTGCGTGCAAGAAACTTCATATTCCTTGTTCGACAGATCTGATCCTCAACGTATCAAGAGGTCTCAGTCAGGGGATATCAAAATGCGATAAGCCCAAACAAATTTCATATCTGCTCGATACCGCCAGTCTTCCGGCCGGTGGTTCAATCAGAGAGAAGATATTCGGATCGATGGTCACCAACTGGGCCAAAAAATCTTTTGAACAGGCATCTGAAGTCTGGTTGGCCCATGAGAGCTATCAGGATTTTGTGAAGGTCAGCTCATCAACTGAAGTCAAAGTCGTGCCTCCTTTCATTCGCGTTCAGGATTTTCCTGTCGGACCTAAAGGAGTGTTTGATCACAATTATTATGTCATCAATGCGGAAAGTGTTGATGAGACAATCGCTGAAAAGCTGATGCGTCTGTTTGCAAGAAAGGGAACTCCATACGTTTTCGTTGGGGAAGATGCTCATCTTTCTCGTTTGAAAACAGAAGAGAAGCAGAGTCTCTTTCATGGTTTCAAATGTAATGGTGAACTGGCGCCTCTTTTTGCCGCTTCTCGTGCCGTGATTGATCTGACTGCGGAAGCGTTTCCAACTTTCGCATTGAGTGCACTTTCTTCTGGACGACCTGTTATTTCTGCCAATAATCCTTTCTTTGATCAAAAGATCAAAGAGAATTCCATTCTGCTTGAGAAAGCACCAGAAGAGTCGATTGAAAAAGCTATTGATCAGATGGATTCAGAATTCGGGCAGTACGATCCAGATCAACTTCATAACACTATTAATAAGTTTCACCAGGCGCGCTTCAAGGGTGAAATCACCAGAATCACACCATGAAAAAGATCATCCTTCTCTCTGGAACATTGGGAGTCGGAAAAACCACCACAGCGAAAGAGTTGGTGGAGTTGATCGATAATTGTCTCCATGTTGAAGTTGACGATTTTTCCAACTTTGAAGGTTTCTCTGTTCACAATCCAGAACATCTTGAACAAGTCCTAAGAGAAGGAGTGGAGCATGCGCTTTTAAAACTCCAAGGTGAACATAATGTGGCAGTTCTCGACTATGTAATAGGGAAGGATTCAGAACTCGAAATGGTCAAGAGTCTGATCCCAGAGCATGTAGATTTTACTTTTGCCTATCTTGAATCTGAGAACGGCGAACTTAAAAAGAGAATCTGCAATCGAAATCGTGATTGCGTTGAATGGGAGCTTGAGCGGACTGATACCATTTTGGAAATCCAAAAAGATAATTTGAACTTCTCCTTGATCGATCAACAGGTGGATACTTCAGGTAAAACTCCTTATGAAGTGGCGGTTGAAGTTGCCCATGACTTTTTCCGTCTCAATACCGCGGCCTTCGTCCAAAGAGAGGATGGAAATATCCTTTTTTGTCATCGAAGAGACTCGAAATACCCAGATAAGAACTATCAGGTTCCGCAAGGGGGCGTGGAAGAAGGCGAAACACTTGAACAGGCGATCACTCGTGAGCTTGAAGAGGAAATCGGGCTTAAAAATTTCAGCATTAAAAGAGGTCCGACATCGGGACTACGTTATGTCTGGCAGAAGGGGACTCGCAAGCGTTACCAGATTGGCCAGTGTCAACATTACTTTCTCGTCTCAGTTACTTCAGAACAGGAAAAAGAAATTACAGAAAGTGAGGATTTCGATTCTTATAAATGGGTGAGACCTGAAGTTTTAATTGAAGAAGTGATCGATTTCAAAAAACCTATCTATGAAGGAGCCCTTAAAGAACTAGGGCTCCTGTAATAATCAAAATCAGTTATGGTAGTGGTAGAAAAGTGATCCACCTTTGAGAGAGTTGATCACGCGAGTTTTGATGTTCTGAGCGATGGCCGGACAGCCCCATGAACGACCAGCACGGCCATTATTTCTAATGAAGCTCGCTGACATATAATCCGCTCCATGCATGACAATTGCTCTTGGTCTAGCATCACTATTAGTACTTTCAAGTCCATCAAGTCTTAATGAGTAACCATTTGATCCGTGATAAGTTTCGGCCGTGATATAAAGTCCAAGAGAGCTCATTTTTGAATTGTTTCTATTTGAGAAACGAACTGCTCGTCCAGAACCATCTCCTGATCCCTTACCGTGGGCCACATGCATTGCCTCGGCCGCACCTGTTTTAAGATTGATCAACCAACCTCTTTTATTTTTAGAATGCATGGTGAAATCAACAAGGAAGGCCCATGTCGTGTTTTTTAGTTTTTCAGGTCTATAGTAAGAGGCCTTTTCAAGAAATTCTTCAAGAGCATCGGCGGAAACATTTTTAGCACATGGATTGGCGCTACAGTTCATATCTGGAAAATAGTTTTGCCATACATCGCTCGCTCTATTGGCGAAGGCAGGTGTGCTGAGTGCAAGAACAAACATCAAAGTGATGATTGATTTCATATGATCTCTCCCGTTGTTTTTATTTCTTCTGGGAGCGACTTTAACGCAAAAAGGGAGCACGGCCGAGCGCTATGCGTCAAACTTTGTAAAAAGTTTAATGCTCCCGTGAAATTTCAAATTTGGAAGTGCTAACTACTGGAAACTACTCTCTTCATAGTTCTCAGTTTCGCCACCAATGGGAGCGTATCCCTCTTCATCGTAGCGGTTGAGAAAGTCCTGGCCCTCTTCCATCAGTTTTTTCATGTCTTTGATGATGATGTTCAGGTCTTTTCCTTCGAAGTGAATATCTTCGAGAAGAATTTGAGAGATCAGTTTGTTCATCTTTTTGGTGGTGGCCTTGAGTTGAACGAACTCTCTTGGAGTAGGAGTGAGTTCCATTGATTCCTCAATGGCCTCATCGACACTGGCACTCTTGGCAATTTCAATGATCTTCTTCACATCTTTAACTGTCTTGTTTTGGATGTAAGGAAGGATCTTGTCCTGGGAGTTCTTGTCGAGTTTTATGATTTCGTTGGCCTGGCTGGCGGAAATGTCTCCCATGCCTCTGGCCTCTTTAACTTTTTCAGATGAGAGTGCATCTCTTTTGATAGCACTTTTAATCACTGATTTTGAAAGTCCTGTTTTTTCAGCAGTGATCGCCGCAAACGAAGTGGTGTCGTTTTCTTCTTCCTCTTTTTCCGCTCTCTTTTCTTCCGGGGTCAAATCCTTGGCCTCGACATCCACTTTGTTGGCGAGAGGATTGAGCTCTTCATAGATCTCACGTCCTCTGTTGAGACATTTCTCGAACTCGAGTTTATCGAGTGGCTTTCTGACCAGGTTCTCATCAATAGAGATCAATTCTTGTTCAAGACTGTCTCTCTCAACGATTTGAACAGGGGCCTCGGTCCATCCCAACTCTTTCATCGCCTGATAGCGACGTCCACCTGCGAGTAGCTCGTACTTGTCGTTGATGGTGATCGGATTGATCAGCCCGACAGTTTCGATACTCTTTTTGAGGTCATCAATGTCAGTGTTGGTGCGAAGGTAAGGGTTAGTAGCGATGATTTGGTCGAGGGCCACTTTTTGCATGGTCAATGTCTCCGTAAATCGTGTGTGTGTGTGTGGCAAATATTAGAGCAGTAAGATTGGTCTTTGGCAAAAGGTCATTGTACGCACCTTCGGGCAGATAGCTCGTCGTGAGAAACTTTTTAAAATTTTTTTTTGTCTTTACGCTATGACTCTACGGAGATTCCTGTGGTTTACTTCAGAGCGTCGAGGAGAAATTTTTGAGTAGGGGCCTTCTTGTTGATGAGTTTGGCAAGTTTGTCCACATCACTTGGATTCATGCCCTTCCCAAAGCGTTCATCCAGTAGGATTTTGCAAAGTTTCATGGTGTAACTAGCGCTTTGGCTGCCTGGGAATTTTTTGAATTGTGGCTCGCACAGAAGCGGATTTTCTTTGTTTTTCTTTTCTTCAGTTTTGACAGTGATCAAATCAGAAATGATCTTTTGATTGATGTGTGCGCGGTTCATATCCATGGTGGAAACTAACTTCAAAGCATCTTTGAAGTTTTTTCTACCTACCAAGATATGGATGTCATTCCATTTGAGGGGAGTGACGTAGGTGAAATCTTTTTGAATTGATTTCAATTCTTTCTCACTCAGAACTTCTTTACTGAGTTTTTTACTGATCAGTACCTTGTAGTAAAGAGTAGTGATATTGACGAATAGACGATCAGCTACTTTATGTTTCTTTTGATATTCCACCAGCTCATCAAAGTCTTTCTTACCGCTTTTACCTTCCATCAGATCCATGTTGATCAGGGAGAAAAATAAGCGAGATTTATCTTCAGTCACACCTTCAAGATCAATCGCTTTGTAATAGAACTGACGGGCAAACTTGAAAGCACTATAGGCCTTCATTTCGTTCGCAGCGAGAACGTAGGCGTTGAAAATCTCATCTTGGTGGGCATTTCTTTTCTTCATTGTTTCGAGAATTTTTTTCTCATGCTTGTTGATAGCATTTTGAATGATTGCTTGCTTGGCCGAAACAGCAAAGACTGAAGTTGAGAAGAACAGAAGAATGATAAGAAGATTACTTTTTCTCATTGAGTTCTCTCTTTTGTTCTTCAATCTTTTCTCTGGCTTCTCTTTCAAGTTCATCGACATCAACTGATTCATAATCATCTTCACCACAGTTCACATCATCTTTTCCATTCTTGTCACAGCCAATATAGAAATTACCTTTGTTCTTGTGTCGACAGGCATGGGCCAACTGAATCATATAACGGCCATTCTGTCCTTCTGAAGAGGGTTCAATCATCATCTTACCAATTGTTCGATGACCCCACTCACTATAAGTGACAGGTTCCTCTTCATTATTGGGATCGATTTCAAATCGGACGTTACAATCATCATTTCCGCCTGCAAAGGAATTCGGATCAGCGATACAGATCCACTCTTTTCCATCAGGGAGTTTTTTCCAGGCCCAGGCCTCTACTGCATGATAAGCATGTTGGGAGCTCGCACCAGCTTCCTTGTTCGTTGCTCTAAAAGACAGAGGTAAGGTTTCCCACGGTCCTTCTTTGTTCCAATCGTCTTTTGATTTGGCCGGATCGAACTCTGGCATTCTCTCTTTGATTGTTGTCATCATGTCTGAGATTTGTTTTTTAGTCATCGGCTTATCGTAGCCACTTTGCTCTACAATTCGAGTACCTTTTTTCGCCATATCATCGTCAAGATCAGCATAATGTTTCCAGTCGATGGCGGCGTTTGTTCCAATGATCTCGTCATACTGGGGGTCATAACTGAGCTCTAGCAGATTGGAGAATCCTGGAATTACCGCCGGCTGACTATAACGTGAAACCAACTGAACCTGACGCTCCATGAATTCTCGATATTTGGCTTCCTCATGCATTGGAGGAATAACTTTTCCGGAGTAAGGCTCGTAGGCAATATCTTCAGGAATTGTTTCGGCTTCAGGATTTTTGAATTCAATATCATTCAAAATACTCCAAGTTGATTCACCTTTCTTCTTGTAGCGGTATCCACTCATATGAGGGTTCTCTTCAATTGTATCCAGATTATCAACACCGAGTTTTTCCTTTAGATAATTTCCTAGCTCAGGATTTTTCTCGTTGAGGTCTTTAAAATCTTTGAAACCTTGAAAGGTCGTTTTCTTCTGTAGTGCGAGATTATCAATTTCTGTTCTGGTATAGGCCTTCCAAGTTTCATCACCAACATCCATTTTAGGAGTTGATCTTAGATCTGGTTGAAAGTCGGCTAGGTAAGTAAATTTTTGTCTTTGGCGAACGTGTCCTGAACAATAGCCACCACTCAAGGGATAGGTTTCATAGGCCGTATCATTGTGACTGGAGGAATTGTTATAAAAAATCGAGTTCTCTGCTGTCGGGCGAATGTGCTTTTGACGAGATTTTAAAATTTCAGAAGTCGCAGGACAAATCTCTGAACAAGTACAACTTTTGGCCTTACAAGATTCACCCATCGGCTCACACTTACAACCTTCTCCACCTTCCTTTTCTCTGGTTTCTTTGTCCTTATTCAAAAAAGAAGTAGCGAAATTGGTAATGGTTCGAAGTGTGCTGTCTTTTCTCGTGACGTAGGTGACCTTTTTCTTGGTCGTGACATTTCCTTCAGAGTCTGTTGTGCAAATCAATTGCTCAACATTGGCACCTGGATCGTTTTCAAGTGCGTATCTGGCTCGATAACACTCGTTGGTCTTGGCGCCATACTGAAGCTGATCAGTTGTTTGGTATTCATTATTGGGATAGATGTAGCCGCTTTGACCACTTTCATCACAAGCAAGGAAGGTAAGGCCCATGAGGACCAGAATAAAAACATTGAGCTTTTTCACATGTAACTCCACTGACAACAACTCTTCGGTCACTTACAAAATGTCTTTTATAAAGATTAGAGGAAATACGGGGAGATACAGGTTTTTTTCAACATTACAGCTACTTACCTGAACTCACTTATCATTTCTTACCCTCAAAAATGGGGCATTCGCACTCAAGAAAATGCATTGTTATACCGATGAAAGAGTGTGAAATCATGGATCTGAAAGTTCCCTGAATTCGATGTTCAATCTGATGATAAGCTGACTGAAATGAAAAATTTGATCACCACAATTTTCCTCTTAACACTTACAAGTCTTTCCTTTGCACAGGAAGACATGGTGTTTGATCCCACTACTTCAACAGTGACTCCGAACTTCATGGGAAGAATCATGTTGGTTAAAGGTGAAGGATACGCCAAAGGTGATGATGGGGAAGAGAGACGTCTTCAAAAAGGTTTCAAAGTTTATAAAGACGATACCATCTGGACAGGAAAAGCTTCAGTCATGAAAATAGAACTGACAGACACGTCCATCATTACTCTAGGTGTAGAGTCAGTTGTCAAAATGGATGAATGGGACTTCAAAACTCAAAGAGATCGTAATGCCACTCTCAATGTTGTTAAAGGTAAGGTCAGAGCGTACTTCAGACTGAAGTCAAAAAGACCAGATCAGCTTAAAGTTAAAACTGGAAATATTTCGATGGGGATTCGCGGAACAAAAGTCCTTGCTAATAGCTTCAAGACTGGAAGTGGAATTGACGTTAATCAGATGGCGTTGATAGAAGGTTCTGCCAAGCTGATCGATTCTGTTACTGGTTTTGAGAAAAGCTTTGGAGTAGGGGATCACTATATCTCAGTTGCTAAAGATGATGAGACTAAGTACGACATCAAGAGGCTTCCAGATGCTGAGCTCAAAAGACTGCTTGCCCCTGGCTCTGATTACAAAACACAATTTCAACCATTTCTTAGAGATTTCGACTCTACTGGGATTTTTGGCGATGGAAGAAACCCATCATCAGTAAGTAGTCCTGAGTATGAGGACGAAAAGCGACCTTCAAACAAGTCGTGGAGAGACACTCTCAATAAGCTCAATGAGAAACTCGATGAGTATGAGAATACTCGTAAAGAGATTCGCCGAAAATACAACCGCTAGTACACTTTTAAGTCCTTGATATTTGCCACCCAAGGTTCCAAAGGCCTTGGTAAAAACCCCCTTTTTAACAAAAAACCCTTAAAAATCAGACATTTGACGCGCTGCATAGTATTCTGTGTTTGAGATAAGAAATACACATTTTCTTTCTCAATGGTTTTCTCTCAGTGGTGTGTGAGAAATGGGTCCAGGGACCCTCTAAAGGCCTTGGACCCCTTTTAAAAGACAATTTCCGCCCTCGGATAGATGAAAGTTGAACCTACCGTTGGATTCTATTTTGAGGGGTTTTAAAAATAATCTCGCCTATGAACACAATCCTAATTGGGGGGATCTTCGGATCCCTCCAATCCCCCCTTTTTTGGGAAGAGGCGATGAACGTGAAAGTGATTACTCTGACGGCTCGGATGAATCGTCAGTTTTTATACGAGGAATGGGATGGACGAAACCTGAAAAAAGTCGTCCATAAATGACCTGCACTCTATCTTTGTTGAGGTTCTCAGACGCTTTTTTTACGGCCTCATCAAAGACTTTTTTGGACTTGATCAGGGACTCCTCAACTCTGGCGACATCCTCGGGGAGGATTTCGTCCTGTGAGATGGAATTGATCACTACATGGTTTCGGCGCATATACGCTTCGGCCTTTTCAAGTCCCAAGTCCCACATAGTATTAACTAATGAGGGATGAAGTTTGAACTGGGTGGAATACTTCGAGTTGATCTTGAAGGTTTCCCATCCTGTTTCATAAGCAAACTCAAAGGCCAGAAGCTCTTTGAGTGCGAGTTGCTGAATTGGAGTGAGGGAGAATGTCTTTCTCAGTCCATCGTGGGAGAAGAGATGACAAAGAAGTTCAATCAGGTCTCTCGAGTTGGTGTACTTGGTCACGAACTCGTTGATCAGAAGTTCACGATCCTCGACCATTTCGTCTTCGCCAGAAGTCTTGCGTCCACGTTTGTCTTTAAACTTATCTCGATACTGATTCAAAAATCGTCTATAGATTCTTTGCTCATCTTCACTAAGAAGAGTACAGCAAGTGGAGTCGACAGTTCCGCGGGCCATTTTCACAGCAGTTTTCTCGCCAACTCTTTCAAGAGTGGAAGGGGTGAGATTTCGAACAGACTTTTCACCCAGATCAAAGATGCGGGAGAAGTCGACAAGCGAAAGACCTGGAAATGCTTCTTTCCTATTGAGATAAAGCTGATTATAGAAAATAGCAGCGATATCAAATGCATCAATCACAGACTTTTCAAGAATGTCGGCGACATTATAGTCGACAGTTTTAGTCGTGTTCATCAGACCATTCCAGTGCAAAAACGATTTAACTTTTTTCATTTATCGTCTTTTCAAGTATCTTATTTAAGTGAAACTTTAATTAAGGGAGCGAAATTGTGAGAGTTTTCATATTCTCGGCCCTGCTTTTGACAAGTCTATCCGTCTTCGCTGACGTTCCAGACTTTTTCAATGCCAGAAACTGTAAATATTCAGAAAGTCCAATCATCGTGAAACAGCCGACAGATCGCTTTGGGGTATGTTATGGCCAGGCCGTATGTTCTTTTGGTCAAGGTGTAACTTTGACTTCAAGTGTTTCTTGTATTGCTCTTCCTGGACTTCAATGCCCAGACTTGATTACTTGCTCGAAAGACTCAGGCGTTGTCATTGAAGACGGTGAATTGGCCACGATTCAAGAAGAAGTTGATCAAAATTCAACTCCGAGTAGCGGGCAAGGTGAAGGAGGTCAGCAATGATTTTGGAAACTCTACTTGGTCTTGCCATGAGTGTTCAAGTCTCTGCGGCGGATAAAGATCTTCCAACTACAATTACATATCAAGGGAAAAGTATTTGCGTATACAAATCAGCAGGTGCTCCTCCCATATTTTGTAAGAAACTTGAAACAGGTTGTCCTGTAAAACTCGTCTGTAAACTTCAATCGAAAGAGCTGAAAGTTGTAAGAGCTAAAGGAGTGGTGAAGAAATGAAAAAATCACTCCTGACTCTTTTATCTATCTCGATACTTTCACTTCCTCTTCAAGGTGGAATGCTGAGATACATGCAGGTTGAAGGTAAAGTCGTCGATATCAAGAAGAATCACATCGTGGTTCAGATCAATCAAAAATATAAATCAAAACTTCCTAAAAAAGTTTTGAAAAGAAAGTCCTACAAGCTTCAAGAACAAGTGAAAATCATTCTTCCTTTCAATAAAGTGAGAGAGATTTTTAAGACAGCT
>JBFEVX010000079.1:0-17065 GCA_041546685.1 Bacteriovoracaceae bacterium
CTCAAGTATCTTTAATTTCCCCGATCTCACACATTTTCAATTTGTGCTATTCTACTTTTATGAAAGCACGAATGATCAAACTTCGTAAAAATCAGACATCGTTCCCAACAGAAGTGTTGTTTGAACAGCCTTGGGAAAGTCTTGAAATACAAGCGGAAGGTATCGATACCCTTCCTCATTCCCTAGCAGAACTCTCAACTCTGCGCTCGCTTTCACTCAATTGTCCGAATCTGGGAGAAATAAATCCGCGCATTCTCGAAATGCCGACGCTCGAAATTTTTAAAATGAGAAACACCACAATTGAATCTCTTCCAGAGTTAGATAATCCAGCACCTCTAAAAACATTGTTCTTGAGTGGAAATAGATTCAAGATGACACCTGACTGGTTTTCAAAACTTCCTCACTTGGAACTTCTTGATCTATCAGGCAACCAACTCACCACTGTTCCAGAAGAAATATCAACGATGGTTAGTCTGAGAAGACTTGTACTCGATAGAAACAACATCACAGAACTTCCAAATTTTTTAAAAACTCTCAAGCATCTTTCACATTTATCAATTGATGGAAATCAATTCGATGAAGATGAAAAAGCAAGAATTGGAAAAGAATTTGGAATTTGGTTCAACTAGACTCTGATACGAGCGTTGGCCTTTCTCAATCTTTCAAGAAGAGTATTGATTAGTGCCTTGTACCAGTTGGGCTGTGCTTTGAAGACTTTGTCGAACTTTTCAGATGGAATTACAACAAGTTCACACTCTGACATGGCCTTGATCGAAGCACTTCTTGGTTCTTTATCAAGAAAACTCATTTCGCCGACAACTTCACCGGAATAAATAGTTCCGATTTGTTTTTCGACATCGCCTTGTCTCTTCAACACAGCAAGCGTTCCACTTTGAAGGAAGTACATAGTTGAACTTTCTTCACCTTCTCTTAATAAAAACTCTTCTGGTTTAAGCATGATTTTGTCTGACATGGATTTATTATAACCAAAGTCAGAATTTCTTGAAAGTAGAATCGAACATGCCCGAAGTGTCTTACACTCCGGGCAAAAATGCTATGTTAATTATTGAGCATGGAACTCAACAGTTCCTTCGCTCCCTGCTTCAGACCATGATGTCTTTAGGGTGCCAGTTCCCAAAGTCCCTTTCAATAGCTCTTTTGAAAGAGGTCTGGTTACAAGTTTGTTAAAAATATTGGCCAGTGGTCTGGCGCCAAACCTGTCATCATAACCTCTGGTCGCGAGCACATCCCGAGTCTTTTCATCAAGTTCAATGCGAAGCTTCTTGGTACCAAGTCTCTCATTGAGAAGAGTAACTTGCTTGTCGATCAAAGACTGCATGATTGATGGATCGAGCTCTTTGTAATCAAGAATCGCATCGAGACGTCCAAGCACCTCTGGTTTGAAATCATGCTCAAGATCTCTAGAATTTGTAGTCAAAAGGATAATGGTATTCTTGAAGTTGATGGTTCGTCCTTTATTGTCAGTCAATCGACCATCATCAAGGATTTGAAGAAGAATATCTGCAAAGTCCCTATGGGCCTTTTCAATCTCATCGAAAAGGATCACCGAATAAGGTTTTCTTCTTACTGCTTCAGTCAAAACACCACCTTCATCATATCCGACATAACCTGCAGGCGCTCCTATCAGCTTGGAAACCGAGTGCTTTTCAGAGAACTCACTCATATCAAGTCTGATCAAGTTCGATTCTGTGTCAAAAAGGAATTGAGAAAGAGCTTTAGCTGTTTCAGTTTTCCCGACTCCAGAAGGTCCTCTTAAAAGAAAACTTCCGAGGGGTCTGGTTTCATCTTTAAGTCCAGCATGCGAAGTGATCAATGTATCTGCAATTTCATGAAGAGGTCCTTCCTGACCATAAACTCTACTCTTAAGATAATTTTCAATCTCAAGAATATTGTCCTGCTTGGACTTCATAATTTTTTCTACCGGAATTCCAGTTTGTCTTGATATCACATTGGCCACTTGCTCACTGGTAAGAACCCAGTTATGACCACATTCTTCAAGTTGTTTCTGTACCTCAGGAATCATCGAGTATTTCAATCGTGAAGCCGTCTCGTAATCTTGATTTCTTTCAGCTTGCTCTAGCTCAAACTTGTAGCGGTCGAGTTGATTTTTGAGTTCCGTAACTTTCTTCATTGAAAGAACGTCCTTTTCCCACTTCTCTTTGCCTACAGCAAACTCTTCCTCCATGCGCTCGATATCTTTGAGAACATCTTTATTTTCATCATGAACCTGAGCATAGATTTTCTTGGATCTGATTTCACTTTCAAGTTCGGCAAGTTTAGCTGGCATTGCCTCGGCCGAGAGTTTTAAAGCAGAACTCGCCTCGTCGACAAGGTCAATCGCCTTGTCTGGCAGGTTCTTATCTGTGATATATTGGTCAGACAAGAAGACAGCATTGTAAATAGCATCATCAGAGATCTTGATTCCATGGTGAATTTCAAGCTTCTCACGAATCCCCATCATGATCTCAATAGCGTCTTCCTTGGATGGTTCATCTACTGGCACTCCTCTAAAACGTCTGTCGAGGGCCGAGTCTCCAAGAATGTATTTTTGATACTCTTCTGGAGTTGTGGCACCAACACAGTTCAGCTCACCTCTTGCCAATGCTGGCTTAAGAAGATTGGCAGCGTCCATCGCTCCGTCTGTTTTACCTGCACCAACCAATTGATGAATTTCATCGATAAATAGAATGGCTTCTCCGGCCTGGGCCTTTGCGAACTTAATGAGTTTTTGAAGTCTTTCTTCAAACTCTCCTCTATATTTTGTTCCTGCCATTAGAGATCCCATTTCCAAGGAATATACTGTTTTGCCTTTTAAAACATCTGGTACTGCACCTTTGACAATTGCTTCGGCCAGACCTTCAACAATCGCAGTTTTACCTACCCCAGCAGGACCAACCAACACTGGATTGTTCTTCCCACGACGACCAAGAATCTCCATTACAGCGCGGATCTCTTTGGTTCTTCCAATTACAGGATCTAGCTTCCCTTGCTCTGCCAATTCATTCAGGTTTGTGAGGAATTCAGGGACTTCATTTTCTTCATCATCGCCACCTGCTTGCATTTGATCGAAATCAATTGGCATGTCCGGTAAGGCCTGAGGAAGGTGTCTGAGTAGATCTTTTTCACTGACTTCTTGTCTTCCATTTTGAATAGCGTGACTTGAGGCCAATGTTAACCACTCACTGAATTTTGTACTAGGTCGAATCTGATCAATTGAAATGTTTCCGACTGTGGCCATTCGGTCCAGTCTATTTTCAACTTCCTTTTTATAAGTTTTAAGTCCCCGACTTGAGAAAGATGCGGGATTAGAGATCAAACCAAAAAGCAAATGCTCTGGTGTAAGCTCTGAATTTTTTCTTTTGAGCGCCTCGGTTTGGGCAACATCGAGAGCTCCCGTTACGATACTGTCAAATTTGTTCATGTCCCATCCTCCTTAAAGCGGATTCATATTGTTCTAAATTAAAGGTGGGAACTAATACATCGTCGTCAAGGTTCATAAATGAAAAAACTCAATAAATCGAGGCCATCTACTTGATTTTTCGAGATTTTTCAAAAGGTGTTCGCTATTCATTTTACTCTTTTACACACTACTTATTAATGATGAGAATCACTCAATTATGTGTTTCTCCTTAATTTCAAACAATCTCTTTGGAATTATTTAAAAAATAGAAAAAGGCTTAGGCCTAACAAAGGAGAAGTTATGAAAATATTCATTGCTATTTTTGCACTACTTTTAAGTGCAGGTGCTCTTGCTGATTGTTATCAAGGTACAGAGCAAGTTCAACGCGAACTGAATGTTCGTTTCTACAATCCTTGTGCTGGTGAAATGCTCCAAGGTATCATCAAACATCACATGGTCATCAAATGTGAGTATGATGAGAATGACAATTCCTACCTCTATCAGCGACACATCAACTATCAAGGACAACTTCAAGCCCCTTCAGGGGAATACGTAGTAAAGCTTAATCAAAAATATGATTATGAAAGAATCTACAATCCCAATGAATATGAAGGACACAATAAATTCAAAATGAAGTTTGTCCCTAAAGGACGTGATGGTGTCGCCATGAACAGAGAGTATGATTGTTCATATGGTTGGAGAGACGGCGCTTACTTCCAAGACTGTAAGGCAACCGGACAATATGAGTGTAGATAACAAAGAAGGGAGCTGGGTTAAATCCCTAGCTCCCTTTTATTAATTCCAGATTCTGTTCCACCATTTGTCATCTTTCTTGCCACTTTCACCATCTACTGGCGTGTACTTGGCATCCTTTTCAATTTGGTTCCGATCCCAGCCAGTCAAGTGCGCAAGAGTAGTGATCTCTTTTTCTTGTCTTACTTTAAGGTTCTTTTTGTAATTGTCCATGGCATCACATTTGGCATCACCAGTATAAGGATGGCGAAGAACATATCTACCTTGATAATTTGATGTATCTTTAGTGATTTGAAAACGAAGATCATCTGGGAAGTTTTCATTATCATAACGGACGTGAAGTCTAGTGACATAGGCCTGAACTGCACCTCCACCAAATGCTCTTTTAGGCATCGGTTTTGGAATCCCTGGTTGACCAGGAACAATTCCATCATTCACCCAGAAAACTCCAAGCTTTCTAAGTTCTTCAGTGCTCAAAGGGTCGGCAGCACAGGGATCACACCAGCTCATGTTCCAGGCATACTCAAGAAAGACTGCTTTATTGTCTTCACGTCTGACTGCAGTTGCAAACATGTCTTTGTAGAACTTTTTGAAATGCTCAGCATTTTTTAGATAAGGGGGAAGGTCCATATTCGAAGGAATTTTGACCGTTCTGTAATTCACAGTTTCAACTCGCCCATTTTTTGTGAGAGCAAAGACGAACAGTTCTTGTTTGTCCTTAGCATTGGCCATTCCAAGACGAATCGGCAACATGAATTTTTCTGACTCAAAGGCCATTTGTAGCGGTCTTAAATAAGAATAACCAAGCTTACTATGTTCTTTAAGGTTCACTTTCGCGACAAAGAACTTCATCCCTTGCTTGATATAACTTTCAAGTACTTTGGTAGCAGTCTCTGGTACTTTGTAGCCATTATCCGAAAGCCACATACCTAACCCATTTGACTCCTTTGCTGAAAGAATCAATATATCGTATTCACCAACTTGATACTGGGCCTCAATTTTCACACCATAGTTCTTTGTACCGCCCTTCTTTTTAATACTACGAGCACTCTTTTGCATAACCCCACCGGCCATGGAATTCTCCATAAATCGCATCACCTCGCAAGGGTTAGGGTCATGATACTCAACCAATCTAGGAGCAGTAAAAGCGTCGATCCTATCAACAAGTGCTGGTTCTGCAACATTGATCTGACTTTTTTCCAGAACAGTTGGAACCGGAACAACAGTAGCAAACTCTTTCGCCTCACCCTGATAATCATTGGCCATAGTAAGTACAGTGCGGTTACCATCGCGAACCATCACGACTTTTGAGGCCTCATTGAATAATTTAGTATCGGCCTTTGAAACATAAAAACCACAAAATGCGTGGGCCTTTGTTGCTGCAAAGATCAAGAATGTTGCAAGGATTGATTTTTCCATTGAAAAGTTCTCCCAGGAAATCTGATATTAATTAAAGGTGTTATTAAAGATGTAATGGCAAGAGCGTAAAAAAGGCTCTCGCGGTTATAAAGTACATAATTGAAATAATAAGTAATACCTGCCACAACTGCGCAGAACAAAACCCTTCCCTTTCGTGAATCAGGAGTAGAGCGAGGGTCAGAAATCATCAAGAATGTAAAAATGAGTAAAGAGATATTTTGTAAACGGTGAAATGCAATGATGAAGGGATCTCCCAACCATATAGTTCGGGCCAATAAAAACAAGAGGTGAAATCCTAGAAAGAAAATTGCTGTATCAATTCTAGAAGATTTGAAACTGACAAGTGCACCTGCAAAGACCAGGGCAAAAACAAAAAAAGCATCTCTTCCCCATTGCCCAGGGCTGATCCAACTTTGTTCATTGAAAAGTAAAAGACAAAGAACAATACCGAGATTGGTCGGATTGAAAAAATGTTTCCCTTTGTGTTTAAGTATGAATTTTGGAGCTATGGTAAATATAGGGGCCATCAGCCATACAGTTGCTGATTCAGACTTTAAAAGTAAAGTGAGACTCAAAGATGAGATAAGTGCTGACATCCAGTTAAATTTTCTTTGAATTGAATTATCAAATATAAATTGAAGAACTAAAGACCAAAAAATGACCAAAAAAAGTCCTAGAATATTCATTGAATATCCCATGAAAGTGGCACAAGTATGAAGTGCCATTAAGATTGCAATTTGAAGAACTCTAGGGTCTTTCACTTTTTGACGCCGAAGAGATGTTTTGATTTCACCGTTTTAGAGACGATATCAGGAACCATCTTTTCCCAACCTGATTTACCTTCTTGAATCATAGAAAGGACAGTTCTTGACCAGATACCGGAATACTCTGGGGTAAAATCATGAATGTCATTCAACAGACTATTATCTCTCAAGTACTGAATTAAATTCTTTAAATTCGCTGGGAATTTGATGTCTTTGGAACAGACAAGTTTCTTTGGGTCGTTGTCATCAGCGGCGGGATAAATGAAAAGCTTGGTGTGCTGACCAAATAAAATCCCCAGACTACCTAGAAGACCTGTTCGATAATTCTTATGTTGTTCTTCATCAAGAATTTGCTTCAGATTATAAATTCCTGTGATGATACCTATTTCGTGATTCACATTATATTTTTGTAGATACTCGGAAACCTGATAATGGTTTTCAAAATTTGAGATCATCACCTTATGCCCAAGGGCGTTCAACAGATCCACCCTTGCCAGGAAGTCTTCGTTATCAACATCACCATCTCTGGCAAGAAGCCTGGACATGGAAATTTCAGGTATAACCAGAACATTATCTTGCTGGTCTTCGCTAAGGGTTTCTTTAAAGTTATCGAGTCCGCATTTAAGCATGTCTAGGTTGACCAATGTTGGTGGTCTGAAACTTCCGCGGTTAAGAAGAATATTCTTTTTATAGACGACATCTGTCGCTTGTAGGACATCACCTTTTTCATCAAACATCACGGCTCGACAGAGTCCGCGCTTAACCAGCTCGAGATTCAATAGCCGACTGTCAAAGCCTTCAGGAAAGGCAGGGCCTTTTGCGCGAATCATATTGATGACAATCCGATCCTTTGAAAGACCATCCATCAAACTTTGAATAAAATGAGAACGGTCGTCGAGACAGAAGAGACATCCATGAATCATGTTCACACCAAGGGCACCAAGAGCTTCCTGCTGCTGAACATTTTCTCTATCAAGCATGCGAACGTGAACAATTAACTGCGAGTAGGCCTCTCCACAAGCATGCTGAAAGCGGACTCCCATCCAACCATGACACTCACCTTTTCCACTGTAACTTTTTGCAGCGACAGTATTGGCGAAGGTGAAAAAAACAGTTCCGTCAGGTCTTACTTTTCCAAGACGTTCAGTTAAAAGTTCATATTCTCTCTCAAGCATTTGCTTGAGTCTCTCTTCTGATACGTAACGATCACCTTTTCCATAAATGATGTCGGAAAAGGTCATATCGTAAGCACTCATCGTTTTGGCCACAGTCCCAGCGGCTCCACCGGCCTGAAAGAAATGCCTTGCTACCTCTTGCCCGGCTCCGATTTCGGCAAATGTTCCGTAAATCTTGTCGTTGAGATTGATCTCCAAGGCCTTCTGCTTGGGCGTGAGTATCTGACAAAAACTCATGCTTCAAATCCTTTTGAATTGGGTACTTACACCTATTTTATGCCCTCTTGGGACTCCTTGAAAGAAGAAATACTCCAGATATTGGAGGTTTAGCCTTATAAATTCGGCAAAAAGGCCAAGATGCCCTCTCCATGCGGCCCTAAGCCTTTTTTTTGAGGCAGAAAAACAGCAAAATTCTTAACTTTTCTGCCGGTTGGGCCGAAAAGACGAATATACGCTATAATTTAGATAGCGAACGAGGAGAACCACATGGAACTTTCAATTGCTGTAGGACTTGGATTAATCATGATTGGTGTCTCCATTGCTAAAGAGGCCCAAGAAAAGGCCAAAGTCAAAGTCCCTGTCAAAAAGAATCCAAGACACAAGTAGTAAATCCTTGTAATCTTTTCAATGACGATTTGCATCAATCCGTTTTTATAGGATACTCGACCTCCTAAGGGGGAAGAGCATGTCCATCTCAAAATCAGTACTTATAGCGCTAGGTTTGACTCTCTCAATGAGTGCCAGTGCAAAATTCCTTCACGTTCCCAAAGTCATTTATGGGGATGATGATCGCTATGAAGTCGAAGATTATTCAGACAAGCTTTTTCGTGACCACGCTAAATCCGTCGCCGGAATGGTCAAGGGTTACAAGCTGGCCGACGATCCTGAAAACTCAGAGATGTTGAGATTCAGTCGTATTCAGGCCACACGCTCCCGAGCTTTATGCAAAGATGAAAAGTATGCCGACCAGTATACTCTGCCGATATGCAGTGGCTTTCTCGTAGACGATGATGTGCTTGTGACTGCTGCCCACTGTATTGCTGATGTTGATGACTGTAAAAGAAAAAAATGGGTCTTTGATTATGTCAAAGGAACTGAAAAAGTAAAAAAGAGCAACGTCTTCAGTTGCAAGGAAGTCTTGCTACGTGCTGAAGAAGAGTCAAAATACAAAGTCAAAGACTATGTAGTAATTCGACTCGATAGAAAAGTAGAAGGTCGCGAACCTTTGAAATTCAGAAAAGCTGGATTCCCAACTATCGGAACTGATTTGGTTGTTATCGGTCATCCTTCAGGACTACCAATGAAAATCTCTGATGGGGCCTCAGTTAAATGGGGATTCAATAAAGATGAACAAATCAGTGCACTTGGAACTTTTTTCAAGAGACGTTATTACTTTAAGGCCAATCTAGATACCTTCAGTGGAAATTCAGGAAGCCCTGTCTTTAATATGAAGTCAGGAAAAGTTGAAGGACTCCTCATTCAAGGTGCTGAAGATTATGTCTGGGATGACGAAGAAAAATGTATGAGAGTCGCCAAAAAAACCAATTCGGCCAAAGATGTAGAAGAGATGGTTTTCAGAATTACTAAAGTCAAAGGATTGAAAAAGCTTCTCAAAAAAGAAGCTGATCAGGAATAAAGAAATGCCCGGCTGAATGGCCGGGCATTTTTATTTCAGCAATCTCTATCGATTGCGATAAGAACTTCTTCTGAATTAATGAATTCCAGTTCAGGATAATTTGGAAAAATAACAACAAGTGTTCTTTGTTGATATGTCCTACAGATTAGCCTATTACTTCGCATTTCCCTTGTCTTCCTTTCTTTAAGATAAAGTTTGGTATTCACTTTATTCATGCCTCTCGACATTGTTTGATTAAATCCCATAAGAACATCGTTACAGCTATCAAAAAATGGAACGTTAGCAGTCAACTCTCTGGTACCTAGTCTTCCAAATGTTTCAAGTCCTCTAAGCTTAATGTCGATATTCCGACTAAAATTACATTTAGACTTCATGATCAATACTTCATGCATGTCCTCTCTGTTTGGATTTCCACTGCGATCTTCATTTATTGTAGTTTCTTGAGCGAAACCCAGTGATGAAATTGTCATAAGCAATACGAGTAAAAGCGTTTTCATGTTCTCTTCCTTTGTTACAGTTTCAGTGACAAGACTTTATAACTTAAACTTGAATGCTATTGGTGAAAGGTAGAGAAATACAGAAAAAAGAGTTTTGCTCCCAGGGGATCCCAAAAGAATTTTTGAAATAAAAAAAGCAGGTCTATGACCTGCTTTTCAGTGTTGAATAATTTTCTTATAAGCGACTTGGATTTCTAACGGGAAGTGGAATTGGATAAAAATCATTGGCGATTTCAATCAACTTTTCCATTTCTTCCAAATCTATATCAGCTTCTCTCAGATGCAAGATAGCAATAAAGATTTCCAAAACTCTATCTTCGATATAAAGTTTGTCGAATTCCTTTTTATTAATTTCTAGAACCTGAACAGTTTCTAACACTTCTCCATCGACCACTCTTTCAACTGGGTAAGAGTATACTGATGTTCTTTTAAGATTAACTCCATCTCTGAAAAGTTGATAGCGCCCCTTCAGTTCTGGCACATAGAAATACTCTATTGCAGGATACATTCCTAGGACTTGAGCTCTTCCTGTTTTTTCTTCGATATGCTTTTGTAGTCTCTCAAGCTCCAATGTGATTTTTTCTTCACCTAGAATACTTGCAGGTATGGCACCATCTATTTCTTGTGGCATACGAGTTTCGACTCTTCTTCCATAGAACCTTTCAATATTTCTTATTCTCTCTTTCTTGATAAGTTCTTTGAACTTTTTACTCATTTCTCCATCATCGTCCAACGAACCTACGATTGGAGTCAGTTCATGAAAAACAAGAAGCCTAAGATCTAGATTGAATTTGATATGCTTTTCCCATGCAGACTTGTCCAAAACAATCAATGGATTCCCGAGGTCCTTTTCATCTATTTTGACTTGAGGAGCTGCATCTATCGCCTTACCATTAGGAAAATTTAAGGCCTCTTTTTCTTCACCGAATTTGTCGACTAGGATTTCTTCAGTAGAAACGACGACAAGTCTCTCACCATCTTTTCCAGAGAGGAGGGATTTCAGTCTGTCCACATCAATATTCACAGAATTATTGATATCGCTTTCAAGTAGTTCAATCACATCCTGAGCACTGGATTTGAAGCTAACTACAACCTGGTCTCCACCATTTCCAGTTTCATCTCCATGTACAGTCGTCTGTATTGGATTCTCTTGTGTTACATAAACAGTATTCGTGTGGACCTCTTTCTGTTGACAGGCCACAAACATCATTAAAATCAGTGGTAGTGCAAGTAGTTTTCTCATTGGTTGTATCTCGCTTCTTCTTTTACATTGGTCAGTGGTACCAATTGGATGTTCAAGTTATAGACTTCATTTGTTTCACCTTCCTCCATGAATTGAGCGAGACCTCTTCTGAAGTCCTTGATCAACTTTTTGATTTCTGGCATTTTGTCCTTGTTGATTGGACACGTAATGGATGTGATGTCACGAAGTTCGACTGGGATTGTTTCAAGTGCCACTAAGGCATGTTGGAGCTTTTCTCTGTGAGCCGTTTTAATAGCACGAGATTCAATATTGTCAGTCGTTCTATATTTTTTGTGAACTCTTACTAATTCACCGTTTTCTTCTTTGAGAATACCTACTCTCTTCATAAGTTCAATTGACTTCTCGACTGTCGCAGGTGGAACCTCAAGACGAGATCCAATCCAGATCGGACAATTCTTGAAATCAGATGTTTTCATCAGATTAAGAATAGCGAAATACTGCTGCTTGGAAATCAAACTATAGATATCTTGATTCAATCTTTTAAAATTCTTGTCTTCATCTTTTTTAAGATTGTTATAAAGTCTGGAGCTTTTCGTCTTATTTTTCTTGTTATCAATAATGGAGTTTTTAAAAGCTGTTTCAGTATCAGGGTCCATGGCCAGGGCCTCAGCGAAACGCTCTCCCATTTTAAGTGTCAGGTTCCTTTTTCCAGAGAATAGCTCAGACAATCTCCCACTTGAGACGCCGAGAACCTTGGCAAAAGATCTAGTGGAATAAGATGAGTCTGTCTCTTTGCGACGGTAAAACTCATCCTGGATCCACTGAATGGGTTCTTGAAAACTTGTATTTTCCATTACTTGTGCTCCTTAGATGCTGTGTAATATAGCATTATTTAGCCTAGATATTTGAACTTTGCTCCCAAAATGTAATCTTTACAGGAGCGCAGTGCTCCCATCTATGGGAGCACTTGGGAGCAAATGAAAAGTGTTCCAGGCCTGTTTGAAATTTTCTCTCCACGCTAAAAATTCAGTTAATTTCGCCTGACTTAACTAACGGGAGAGAACATGAAACAACTGCTGCTTTTATTATTTTTAATCACTACAACGGCATCAACTCACGCCAGTGAAATTGAAAAAACCTTGGCCGAGAAATACTTCACAATCGATAAAGTTGAAATCACAGAAATTGAAGTTGATCAGTCTCTAGTGGAGAAATCTTTTAATAAAGAGAACACAGAGCGCATAGAAACTGAACCAACAGAAGATAAAGAGGATGGTATTATCGAGTTGATTGGTACGGGTATAGACAGCATGCTTCTTTATGGGAACAAGATCTGGAAGATCATTACTTCTGGAAAACCAACTAGTGGCCAACAACATATTGTTCCTCTCTCAGTCATTCCCAATGTTGACGGCAGAACAGGAACTCTCCATGAAATGGAAAATTGGGAGCTTCCAAAAAGTAAAAAATTCAAAGTGAACTATAAAAACCTACTTGGTATTTCAGTAGTTTCATTCACCTACAGCGTAAACTATCAAGCTGGAGGTACTTATAAAGGTAAAGGCCTATGGCTTACAGGTATCAATGTCTCGGCCTCTGAAGTATCCGTTATATGGGGTTTCAGCTTTAATGCAACCTCTTCACTTGTAGGTGTGACCAATATGGGTACCAAAGAAAACCCTGTTGCTGCTGCGACTTTGCAGGTCAGCTGGGAACTTAGCTCTGTACTCCAAAATGTTAAAGGATCCGAAAGTTTTCATATCACTGGTGACAACCGTTTGATTCCCGTCACCGAATAGTGAGTGTGTGTTTTTCCTACCCTTGAAAGGGCCCCGATTACCCCCGGGGCCCTTTCTCTTTAAGTAAAATCATCCTTCCAAACCCCTGAAATCCCAATAATCTCTCAAAGCTAAAGTCTGGTAAGAACCCTTATTTCTCCAAAACAGGTGCCCTAAAGCCCTTCAGGAGCCGACTCTTTGTTAAATTAAGTTCAAGAGAGTTGAAAAGTTGAGGTTCATTATGAAAAAGCTATTTATGTTGATGTTGATTATGACTATGTCTGCACAAGCAGAGACGAAATGTGATGCTAAAAACAGTCTTAGAGATGCAACGACATTCAGTACAGTGGAAGAGTTAGCAAAAACTCCCCTTATGGAAAATGTCAGACGCAATCCTGCCAGTAAAAAAAGAAAGACTAATCAAGAGTTCTATTTCCCAATTTATAGCCTGACACAGCATGATCAAGGAAGTGATGATCCAAGAGATGGTTATAGAAACATCGTTGAAACTTCACCGAAGCTCAATGAACAGGCGAATAGGATTGAATTAAATTGTATTGGATTTATTCAGCAAATCGCATTCTATAAAGAAACACCTGAGAATCCACTTCCAGGAGCTTTCGCCACATATCAGTTTGATAACGAAATTCAATGTATGAGAATTACGGATCAGATCAATAAAATTCTCAAGCAAGGAAAAACTGTTTGTCTGACTTTGGATTTCGAATATTATGAAGAGCCAAAGGTAGAAGATAAAGAGTGTGAAGCACCAATCGAATAATCAAGAAAGCAAGCGGGCCGCATCTTCTGCAAAATAAGTCAGAATCATGTCGGCCCCAGCTCTTTTAAAGCTGGTAAGCATTTCCATCATGACCGCTTCGCCGTTGATCCAGCCTTTCTCGTCTGCGGCCTTGACCATGGCATATTCCCCACTAACATTATAAACAGCGATAGGAAGTGAGGTGTTCTCTCTCATCGCTCTGATGACATCAAGGTATGGAAGACCTGGCTTGACCATCAGAATATCTGCCCCTTCAGACTCGTCCAATTGAGTTTCACGAATGGCCTCTCGGATATTTGAATAATCCATTTGATAGGTTTTTTTGTCTCCAGATTTTGGAGCTGAATCGAGAGCATCCCTGAACGGACCATAAAAGGCCGAACAATATTTGGCGGTATAAGACATGATGGATTTATTTTTAAAACCATTTTCATCGAGAGCTTTTCTGATAAAGCCAACTCTCCCGTCCATCATATCTGAAGGACCAATAATATCTGAACCGGCCTTGGCCTGATTAATCGCCATACCAGCAAGAATCTCAAGAGTTTCATCGTTGAGAATCTCTCCCGTATTTGGGTCTACAATTCCATCGTGTCCATCACTTGAATATGGGTCGAGGGCCACGTCAGTCATGACCAACATATCTGGACAAGCGTTCTTTACTTCTTTAATGGCCCTTTGAAATAGACCGTCAGGATTAAGACTCTCACTTCCTTTACTGTCTTTTTTACTCTCATCAAGAGCAGGAAAAAGAGAAACGCATCGGATGCCAAGTTTATCTAGGTTTCTGACTTTTTCAACCAGAAGATCAATACTCATCCGGAATTGTCCTGGCATACTATCAACCGGAATCAATTCATCCTTACCTTCAATCACAAACAACGGTGCAATCAAATCATTAGTTGTCAGAATGTTTTCTCTGACAAGATCTCTAAGGGCAGGAGTAAGTCTATTTCTTCTTGGTCTGATTTGCATGATCACCCCATATTCATCTTGGCCTGTAAGGCCACTGCATACATGGAAATTTGCTTCACCATGGATGAAAGTCCATTCGCACGACTCATGGACAAATGTTCTCTAAGACCAATCGTATCGAGGAAGTCGGGTTTGGTAGCAAGAATTTCAGCTGGAGTAGATCCAGAATAAACTCTCATCAACAAAGCAATGATTCCTTTGACAATGGCAGCATCACTGTCAGCATGAAAGTTGATTTTGTCTCCATCAAGTTCTGGATAGAGCCATACTTGGGACTGGCATCCTTTAACTTTGAAGTGATCCTGTCTGTACTCCTCATTCATAGGCGCCAGATCTTTTCCGATGGCGATGATATGTTTGTACCGTTCTTCCCAGTCGTTGAAACCGGAGAACTCTTCTATTAATTTATTTACTCTTTCTTGAATTTCCATAGCTTGGCTTATACCTCTGACTATCCCATTCGTCTACACGGCCTCATGTGATAAGGCCTTAAAATACCATGGTCAATCCGCCGCCCCAAGTCTGTTGGATGAAGGATTTGGTCTCTACCGCCCCCTTGGTCCTCTGACGAGAGAACTCATACAGAGCATTCAACTTCCAAAAGTTATTGAGTCGTTTGTTCAAATGAAGATCGAGTTTGTAATAACGGGCGATATCGAATGGAATATTCTTGTCTGATTCATGGGTCTGATAAGTATACCCAAAGGTCAAATCCGTTCTCCAAAAAAGGTCTTTTCGTACGGCCTTGAGATACCCATTCCAGATATCAAAGTGATCACTGGTTAATTTTTCTCTTCGCTGAGAGAACTCGAAACCTGCCAATAAGTCATAGGCAGCACCTATGATGTAACGATGATTGAATCCAAGGTTGTGAATGTTTCCATGATTGTTGTCCAGATAACCTTGGAAAGCTCTGATCTGATAGTAAGCTTCCGAACGATGACTTCGATTAAACTGGAATACCTCAGAGAACCTAAAACCAGAGTCTTCAGAATAAAAATCAAACAGATTTCTTTTTCTCCAGTCCATGTACTGTGTACGAAACTCCATATCAACAATGAAGCGAGCTTTTTTTCCAAAAAGAGTATGCTTGCGATGAAACTCCATTCCAAGCATTCCTTCGTAAGTATTGTTTCTTTTCACCTCGGGTAATGCTCGCTCGTGATAAAGAGCAAAAAGATGAGCTTTTGGATACCAAAGATAGCGTTTGTTATGGAAAAGCTGAAAACCTGCAAAGCCTTTGAAGTCCCAGACCATGGATGGCACGTTGGTGATGTTTGTCCACTCTCCATAATAGTTTTCCATGATGTTAGTGCTATAACGGTAATTTCCAATGGCAAGAACATCAAATCGAGAGACGTGTTTAAAAATCTTAAGGGCCTGATCTAGTCTTTCATTAAAGTCTCCAGTCAGGTTTTTGATTTTTTTCAAATTCTCTTTGATATTTCTATCACCGTAAGTTCGATCAGCGACAACAAAGCCATTCAACGGATCTAGTCTCACACCTTCCGGTGCAACGTAATGTCCTGTTTCGGGGTCGATTCCCCCCAAACCATCAGGCATTATATAAAGTCCGGTGTTCTCATCGTATTTGGCATTTTCAGGAGGAGCAACATAGATTCCAGAGTGAAGATCAACATGCCCTCCTGGTCTGACACCAGTCTTATGTTTTCTCTTTTTGTCTGTATTGACTTCTTCACCATATGGTTCAGGAACCAGATAACTATTCTTTCCCTGGTTCATCGCAACTTGATAATTACCTTTAATGACCCGCCCTTTTGAATCATTTCCCATGTCCTGATTTTTCCCGAGGGCATAAAGCTGATGAAGAGAGATATGCACAGGAGCAGAAGATTTATCATAACTAGGAAAAGCTCCAGAGAAATGTCCTTTAGGGATCTTCTCAACATGATGATGTTTGAGATTATCAGCTACGTTATCTAGTTCATCCTCTTGGTCAAATTTGATTTTCTTTTTTCCGTCAAGTTCCTCTCTAAGTGATTCATGAATATCATGGTCTTCATTTTTATAAAGATGAACATCGCCTTTAAGGGTAATATTTGATGTGATGTGATTTTTGTCGTTATAGACCAATAAAAAATCAGTCCCTCGGATACCTATAGATGCTGAACGGGTTTTAATATAAAGCTTGTGTTCATAACCTGGTTTAGATTTTCCTTTAGGATCGACGATTCCTCGCATCTTTCCTTTCAGCAACTCAACCAATCGTGGTTTTTTTGGTTGCCGTTGTGAAAGAGCAATCTTACCTTCAGGGCCAAGACTGATGACACTTCCATCTTCGAATTTAATTTTGACGAAACTCTTCTTACCTGTAGTGATCAGAGCATTCCCAATTACCTTGTGGCCCTTAAAAAGTTTTATGGACTTATTCTGATGGGTGTATCTTGCAAAGACCTCACCCTTGAGCTTTTGAACTCGCCCAACATGTGCCGCTGAGGAATCTGCGTAGGAGTTAAAAATGACCAAAGGCCAAAGAATTGAAATCAGGAAATGAGTCATGCTTGGAAGTATAAACCCCAAAGAATTGGTCGACCAGTTTGGAAACGACAAACTGCTTTTTAGCTTAGTAACTATCAGCGCCGTTGGATTATTTCATCTTGGGAACGCATTACAGGTGTTCGTAATCTTGTCCACACTAATA
>JBFEVX010000030.1:0-34582 GCA_041546685.1 Bacteriovoracaceae bacterium
CCAGCAAGCATACCACCAAGAGCTTCTTTACCTAGAAGGAAACCAACGACGATTGGTGAAATGATTGCAGCAAGTCCTGGAAGAATCATTTCTTTAAGTGAAGCAGCTGTGGCAATCTCAACACATCTTTCAGTGTCAGGTTTTCCTGTTCCTTCCATGATTCCTGGGATTTCTCTAAACTGTCTTCTAACTTCTTCAACCATCTTTTGAGCAGCTGAACCAACAGCACTCATTGTGTTAGCACCTACAAAGAATGGAAGTACACCACCGATGAAAAGTCCGATAACAACTTTTGGTTGCATGATATTGATTGACTCAAGTCCAACAGCTGTTGAGTAAGCTGAGAACATGGCAAGAGCAGTAAGAGCAGCTGAACCAATTGCGAAACCTTTACCGATAGCGGCTGTAGTGTTCCCGATTGAGTCAAGTCCGTCTGTGATTGATCTTACTTCAGGTCCTAGCTCAGACATCTCAGCGATACCACCAGCGTTGTCAGAGATTGGTCCGTAAGCATCAACAGTCATAGTTACACCTGTTGTCGCAAGCATACCAACTGCTGCAATACCGATTCCGTAAAGACCAGCGAAGTGGTTGGCGAAATAGATACCAAGACAGATCAAAAGGATTGGTGGAATACAAGAGTACATACCAACAGCTAGACCAGCGATGATGTTTGTCGCAGGACCTGTTTTACCAGCCTCAGCAACTTTTTTCACTGGGCTGAACTCACCAGCAGTGTAGTACTCAGTAACTAGACCAATGAAAAGACCAACGAGTGATCCGATCACCATGGCGTAGAATGGTCCCATTGCATAAGCAAAAGTTCCAGTGAAGGCCATCATGTCTACTACGAAGTAAGAACCGATGAAAAGTGCGCCAAGTCCGATGATTGGTGTAAGTCTTAGGGCCCAAGCAGGATCCGTTCCTTTTAGTGCGTTCATGGCAAGAATACCAAGAACAGAAGCAACAAGACCAACTGAGATAACAAGTACTGGAAGCATGATAGCTCCTGTAGCGTTACCAGCAAGTGTTGAACCGATGAACATAGTTGCGATTACAGAACCACAGTATGATTCGAAGATGTCAGCACCCATACCAGCAGTATCACCTACGTTGTCACCAACGTTGTCAGCGATAGTCGCAGGGTTTCTTGGATCGTCTTCTGGAATACCAGCTTCTACTTTACCAACAAGGTCAGCACCAACGTCAGCAGCTTTAGTATAGATACCACCACCAACTCTTGCGAAAAGAGCGATAGAAGAAGCACCCATAGCGAAACCGTTAAGAGCTTCGATTGTTGTACCTGTTAGGAATTTGTAAGAAAGAGCAACACCTAGAAGACCTAGTGAAGCAACAGTCATACCCATAACTGAACCACCAAAGAAAGCAACTGAAAGAGCTTTACCTTGTCCGCTTTGAGCAGCAGCTTCAGCAGTTCTTACGTTGGCCTTAGTGGCAGCTTTCATTCCAATGTACCCACAGGCCATAGAGATGGTAGCACCAACGACGTAAGCGATGGCAGTTCCTTTTCCAAGTTTAAGTCCTAGTAGAACTGTAACGATGGCAAGAAAGACCGCGAGGATCGTGTACTCTTTCTTGAGGAAAGTCATCGAACCAGATTCGATGAGACCTGCAATGCTTGTCATTTTGGCGTTGCCAGCAGGTTGTTTGGCAACCCAGAAGTACGTTGAGATAGCAAAGATGAATCCTGCAAGACCGATAACCGGGCTGAGGTTCATGAAGCTAGTTAGAGATTCCATGTTGAATCAACTCCTTCAAAAGTGTGAATATTAAAAACCAAAAGGTAATCCTTTTAATTTGGATACTTATTCAAAAAAATGTCGTGACTAGTAGCCGATAAGAATTATCATATAAGCCTACAGGCGTAAAACACTTTAACGGATCCTAAAGAGGGATTTTTGGGCACAGTGCAAGATAAAAATAAAAATTTAGGTAAGGTGATGGGAAGCTCTGCCAAGATGGCTGTAGCGACATTTTCTTCGCGAATTTTAGGCCTTGTGAGAGAGCAGGCAATGGCGGCCATGTTTGGTGCGTCGGGTCTAACAGATGCCTTCACTGTTGCTTATCGAATACCCAATATGTTGCGAGACTTGTTTGCTGAAGGCGCATTCTCCTCGGCGTTTGTCCCTATTTTCACTGAAGCTAGGCTGAAAGATCCTCTCGAGGCGAGAAGACTATTGTGGTCACTCTTTGTTTTGCTAGGAAGTATCACGGGACTGATCTCAATATTTATTATTCTCTTTGCTCCTCAACTTGCGCATTTTCTGACAACAGAAAAATTTCTTGGAGATCTTCAGCGATTTGAAATCACCGTCACACTGATTCGCATCATGGGGCCCTTTCTTCTTTTTGTGAGTTTGTCTGCTCTGTTTATGGGTGTGTTGAACTCAATAAAAATTTTTTTCGTTCCTGCTTTGGCCCCAGCATTTTTTAATATTGTTATGATCGCCTGTATTTTCACTCTACCACCGGTTCTTGAAGAGCGAGGAGTTCATGGAATTGTGTCATTGGGGATTGGAGTCTTTGTTGGTGGTTTTGTTCAGATGTTGGTTCAGCTTCCTCTGATTTTCAAAAAAGCTTATGGACCAACAGGTCCTGTTGAGTTGATCAACGACTACACCAAGCGAATCATTCATAGGGTGGGGATCGGCACCATCGGCATTGCTGCCAATCAGATCAATATTATCATCACAACGATTCTTGCAACTGGAACTGTACTAGGTGCAGTCTCTTGGTTGACCTATGCTTTTAGGCTTTTTCAATTTCCAGTTGGGATCCTCTCTGTCTCAATTGCTGGTTCTAATCTGGTTCACTTTTCAGACGCTTGGAAAGAAGGTGAACAGGACAGAGCTCGCGATGTTTTAAAATCGAGTTACTTTCTCTCTTATTTGACGATTGTTCCGGCGCTGGCCCTTCTTCTTGCCTTGGCAAGAGAGAGTGTTCATATCGTTTTTGAAAGGGGGGCTTTCGATGCTGAAGATACGCACATGACAACACTGGCCCTCTATATGTATCTGGCCGGTCTTCCAAGTTATGGCCTCTATAAGATACTGGCCCCGACTTTTTTCACTCTCGATCGTCCCAAAGTTCCCGTCTATATTTCAGTTTTTTGTATTGCGATGAATGTGATCTTCTGTCTCTTGAGCGTGCCGCACTTTGGTTTTGCGGCCCTCGCCATGGGAACCAGTTTGTCGATGATATTGAATTCGGGGATTCAGGGTGTCTTCATCAAGAAGTACCTCGAGCTGCCTTATAACTTTTTTCTCAACTGGCGAATTGCAAAAATTTGGTTGGCCGGAATTTTGTGTTTCGGTGTGACAAAAGTTTTGGCCTTCAGGTTTTTCATGTTTGGAGAAGGGTTACTTGTCAAAATTGGAATGCTTATAATGCTTGGTGCTATTGGGGCCTCAGTTTATGCCGGCACTTTGCTAGCTCTCGGGGAGTCAAAAGCACTTAAGAAAGTTCTGCGTCGAAGTTAAAAAAAGTCACCTAAGTTTTAATAAATAGGCGAAAAGTTTCTTGTGTATTTCTTGTCAAGTAAGATAAACTGAAAAAGAATTTATGCGCTTAGACAAGGATCCCTTAATATGAAGACGGATTTTGAAACTCTCAAGTCCCTAGCCAGTCACACCATTAACCACCTGAAAGAATCAGGAATGGTTGACTTTGAAATTTCGAATCGTGAAGCACTGATCGAAGCCATGGCTACCGAATTCGGTGTGAGTTTCGCTACTGATGAAGACATTAAAGATCAAGCGATTGAAGAAGTTGCTGAGAAAATGGGAGATGACAATCTTCCAGAAGATATCACTGAATCAGAAATGTACAATCACGCCAGAAAAGAAATCATCAAAGGTTTCAATGGTGAAAATATTGGTGGGCTTTACCTCGTTGAATCTCTTCATCAGGTTGCCAATAGAATCACTGAATTCCTATTGAATAATGATTTAATTGAAGACGTTTTTGGAACTGATGATGAAATTGTCACATTTCTTGTGTCAAAGATCAGAACTTTTTCTACTAAAAAACCACTCTAATAAATCTTAAGATTTTTTTGCATTGAGAAGGACCTCTTCAAAGTAAGGTCCTTCCAGCATACCGTTCAAAATAGAGCTACGGCTCTCACAAAAGAGAAATCCTTTTTGCTTTTTATCTCTGATGAGAAAGGCATCGTAGTAAATTCTTTCCTGTTGATCCTGTGTGGCCGTGCCTTCAACTCTGATCATGTCAGGTTCTTCATCTTGAAAGATTTGGTGACTCTGGAAATCACTTGGATTTTTTATGACCGATGTGTCGGAGTCAAAAACAATATTTTTGTCTTTGATTATTTCAGCGAACGCTGTTTTTAATTCTTTCTGTTCATCACCATCATTAAAAGGAAGCCATCGAAAGTGGGCCTTCCAATCATAGTATGTATCAGTTCTTTCAAAAACCAATACGGCATCTTCTTTGGAAGTGTTTGTCCACCAGCTGGGAATATGAAAGTCAAAATGTTTGAAGGTGAGAGGGACTGCTGTCTCCAAAAAAGTACGCTTCTCATTCTTAATGACATAAGCGGCGTAAATCATACCTAATATAAAGATGACCAGAGCTGACCATTCAAATGGGTTATTTTTTAAATTCAAAAGTAGCGAATCCATGCTTTCTTTTCACTTCGAAGCTGTCTGCTGTCAAGCTAATGGTCGGCAAGATTAAACTAAAATCAAACACTTAGGTGTGGAAACTGAGTAAAATCATTCCTCGGCTAAAGTTTTTTGATTATCCCCCCGAAAAGACAAAGGAGAAAGTGTGTAACTCGACTAGGTAGTGGAGATAGTCATGAAATTTTTGAATTTAAAATTCACTCGTACTCAAACCCTTGCGTTGCTTTTTGCGCTCAGCTTGTTTCAAGTTGAAGCAGCTAAAGCTCTGAGCTTGGAGGAATGTGGTCAATACATTGATCAAGATACCTTCAGCAAGGATTATCAAATGTGTTTGAGGATGTCGATGGCGGCAGATGCGGGTATCGATTGTGTCGATTGTCTCTTTCAACAAGAGGAAAAAAGTAATCCTTGGGTTGATATTGTAGGTCACATCGCAGGTCCATTGGCCTTCTTTGGTGCTTCCTATTTTGGAGCCAAGTATGCACACAAATCACAAGCAGCTTGGGCATCAGCATATCAAAATGGATATCAAGCATGTACAGGTCAGTTTGATTCTTATCTTAACTATTCAACTGAAAGAGGTCTTCCAGGTCTCACCCCAGATCAAGCTCAAGGCATGATGGGATCTTGTAATGGATTCGGAATGGGTGGCTATGCTGGATATGGTGGAATGGGCGGAAACGGATACGGTGGTTTTGGTAACCCATTCCTTTCTGCAGGTTACTCCGGAGGATTCCTTGGTGGAATGATGGGACCTAACTTTGGTGGCGGCATGGGCGGCTACGGCGGCTTCGGCGGTGGTATGTACGGCGGAATGGGCGGCTACCCAGGTGGATACGGATTTGGTGGCGGTAATCTCGGTTTTGGTGGAGGCCTCGGGCTTGGCCTTGGACTAGGACTGGGTGGAATGCTCGGCGGTGGTATGTACGGAGGAATGGGTGGATACCCAGGAATCGGTGGTGGTATTAACGTCGGAATAGGTGGCGGATTCGGAATGCCTGGAATGGGCGGAGGATTCGGCATGGGCGGTTACCCTGGTATGGGTGGCGGCTTTGGAATGGGCTACCCTGGAATGGGTGGTGGCTTCGGCGGACCATTCGGAGGCGGAATGGGCGGTTACCCTGGTATGGGTGGCGGTTTTGGGATGGGTTACCCTGGCGGGATTGGTCTCGGCGGTGGAATTAACCTAGGTGTCGGACTTGGCGTTCCTGGAATGGGAATGGGCATGGGAATGGGCTACCCTGGAATGGGTGGTGGATTCGGCATGGGCGGTTACCCTGGAATGGGTGGCGGTTTCGGCATGGGCGGTTACCCTGGAATGGGTGGCGGTCTCGGTGGAGGAATTAACATCGGTATCGGTGGCGGACTTGGTGGTTACCCTGGAATGGGTGGCGGCTTCGGCGGCGGTATGGGTGGTTATCCAGGAATGGGTGGCGGCATGGGCGGCTATCCTGGAATGGGTGGCGGATATGGTGGTATGGGTGGATACCCTTACGGCGGTTTCGGTGGACCTGGTACTATCAACGGAGGCATGGGTCTCGGGATGGGTGGAAACATTGGTTTCCCAGGAGGATCTTACTGGAACAACACTGGAGGCTGGGGTGGAGCCGGTGGTTACAACCAATGGCAACAGCAACAGCAAATGATGTATCAACAACAACAAATGGCCATGGATAGAAACAGCTATGGTCAAAGAGTGCAAGCTGCGAACTCTCAAACTATGGGTGCTTCACAACAAGCTCTTTATCAAAACTACTTGAATGCCGGTCAGCAAATGCAAATGGGCTCATACGGATATGGTGGTTACGGTGGAGTATACGGTGGTTACCCATATGGTATGGGTGGGATCGGACTTAACTTCTCTGTAGGTGGACAAGCGGGCTGGTATTAATCAGCCCAATTTATGCATGAGAGTCTTGATCTCGTGTCTGAAAATCACCTGAATTTTATTCCCGTCAATTAACTTATCAATCACCCCAGGTCCAAACTTGGGGTGATCTATAATGTCTCCAAGAATATACTCAGTTTTTGGTGAGTAAGGTTGAGACTTGGCATCAGACTTCCCAACGGCTTCAAGCCATAGGTCTGCTACTGATTGCTTTGATTTGCTTTGTTTGGTGGCGCCTCTTGCTTTGACTTTCTTGGCACCAACTGTAGATGGATCTTTGTAATTATGTTTCCCTTTACAGGTCTTGCACTCAACCTTGCCAATATTGGCATCGTCCTTCATCGTGAGGATAATATGAGCTAGAGTGAGTTTGCATTTGTTGCAGTAGGAGAGAACTTCTTTTCCGACGCCTAGGGCAGACATAATTTACCTTTTATTGAGAAACGAGTAGCTAGGTTAGGTGGCGTGGAGTCGAAAGTAAAGACAGAACGCATGGTAAAGCTGTTAGAGAAGGCCAAGAGTTTGCCTTCTAAACCAGGCTGTTACCTGATGAAAAGGGCTTCTGGAGAGGTTATTTACGTTGGTAAAGCCAAGTCTCTGAAGGCCCGCGTTAGTAGCTATTTCAACAATTCTAGTAAGAGTCCCAAGACTGAAATCTTGATCAGTCATGTCAGAGATTTTGAATTTCTGATCACCAAAAATGACGCCGAGGCGTTTGTTCTTGAAAACAATCTGATCAAGAAGCATTCACCTAAATATAACATCAGGCTAAAAGACGATAAGTCTTACCCCTATGTGATGGTCGATCACGCCGAGGAATATCCACGTTTGATGTATGTCAGACGTTTCAAACGAACAAAAGACAAAGAAATTTTCGGTCCGTTTGTTGTTGGAAGTAATATTTCTGAAGTTCTTCGTATAACTACCAAGTCCTTCGGGCTTCGCGATTGTTCTCTTCGAGAGTTCAACTCAAGAAAGGAGCCTTGTCTTCTCTATCAAATGCACCAGTGTTCTGCACCTTGTGTGGAGAAAATTTCCAAGACCGATTACAAGTACGATCTGGACCTGGCCCTGGATCTTTTTCGTGGCAAAGGGAAGAAGTCAATCAAGGATCTAGAAAATAGAATGCATGAAGCGGCTGAGCATGAGCTATTCGAGAAGGCCGCCATGATCAGAGATAATATTTCAATACTCGAAGAATTTCTTCAAGGATCTGTACAAAAGAATGTTGAGTTTGAAAGTGGACCTCAGAATATTGATGTCTTTGGTTATCATGTTGGAGAGTTTGATATCGATATGGCCATCTATATGGTTCGAAATGGAATTCTTCTTGGTCATAAGAATTTCAATTTTCCGATTGTTGATATCAATGACGAAATTGAAGACGAGCTTAGAACTTTTCTTTTTCAATACTACTCATCCACCAACGATACCCTGCCTGATGTGATCTTCATTCCAGAAAAGTTGGCGGGTGCAAGTTCTTTCAAAGAGGCAATGACTGAAATTGAAAAAAACATCAAAGTCAAAAAACCTGGAAAGAAGTACGAGCAATTGATGAGACTCGCTGTAGATCAGGCCTTTGAGCATCAGAGAGTTCGACTTTCCAATCAAGAAAGTATCTATGTCGGACTGAATAAATTGTCTGAGCTTCTGGGAATGAAGGAGAGGCCGGTTGTTTTGGAATGTTATGATGTCGCTATTTTTCAAGGGACATCTCCTACTGCCGCCCAGATTGTTTTTCACAATGGAAAACCTGATCGGAAAAACTATCGGCACTATGCTCTTGAAGTCAGAGAGGAAGGCAATAATGACTTCGCCATGATGAAAGAATTGATGAGGCGAAGAATCCCGAAGGGAAATCTTCCTGACGTATTCATCGTTGACGGTGGAAAAGGTCAGGTGAGCTCTCTCCTCGAAGTCTTGAGGGAAGAAGGAATTGATATTCCCGTCTGTGGAATCGCAAAATCAAAATCAGGCAAGAAGGATACTTTCCGCAGCACTTCGATCACTAAGACTGAAGAGAGGTTGATTATTCCCGGCAGATTGAATCCTTATATTCTTTCCAAGAACATGTCTTTGTTCAGAGTCATTACTCAAATGCGGGATGAGGCCCACCGTTTCTCTAGGCGTTTACATCATAAAAAAGAAAAAGATCGTGTGATTAGTTCATGGGTGGATGAAATTGATGGTGTTGGTCCGAAAACTCGACAAAAAATTCTTCAACGTATGGACATGACCATAACTGAACTTTCTGAGCTATCTGTTTTGGAATTGATTAATAAATTCGAAGTGAGCGAGAAGATTGCATTGAATCTTTTTGAATACCTCAAACAAGGGGACCAGGACGGGAATCCGGATCCCGATGTTTGAAGGTATTTAATTGAGTACGTGGATTTTCTTTCGACTTCCGGAACCACATTCCGGGCATCGAGCCGTTTCCTGTACTACAAGATTTTTGTAATCTGAAAGGTGTGAAAGGATCAGCTTCGTCCCGCAGACGTTGCAGTTGCAGATGATTTTTTTCACTTGTTCAATGTCACCATAGTATTCTTCGAATTTCTCGAATTTGAAGTCAGCATCGAAAGGCATACTGGATACTCCTGTTAGAAGGTCGCAGGGTTTTTATTAAGCAGGGTAACCTTCATGAATAACTTTTCGGGCATTTATCGAAAGGCTTTACTGAGCGCACTTTAAATGCCACTTTAAGGGTTGAATTTACCCATGGGAAAAAAAAGACCATAGCAAACTACTGGAATTACATGGATTTTGAGAAGGAATTCATCAGATTAAGGCAAGCAGAGGCAACCGGGCCTAAATCAGGCAAGTTGAGTTTTGCTCAAGCCTTGCTTGGAAACTCGGCTTGGTTTTTAGCAGAACTTCCAGAGTTCGTTTCCGATGGAACCGCCCTTACTCCACCAGCAGCTGTTCAAGAAAAACCTGTACTCTCTGAAAAAGAGCACGTTCTTGAATCAATGAATAAATTCGTCAGCAAGGTTACCGAAGACAAGCCTGTAGGTGAAAAGATCATTCAACTTCAGCATGGTCATGTGGAAAAGAAGCAAGATGAATCTGCACGAATTTCTCTCTCAAAAAATTCTACAGATGATTTTGGAAGTCAGCTTGAAGGAATTGAAATCTTGTCTGGCGATTTCTCAGGGGTGAAATGTGTTTTCCTTGGAGATACACTTCATACAGATGACGATGATCTTTTGATGAAGATGATTCAAGCGATGAAGCTCGAAACAGGTGAATATCTTCGCATGCCACTAGAAAACATTTCTCAAAAATCTGATGAGTTTGCCGACCTTTGCATTGGGCTTCAAAAAGTGGACCCAGTTGTCGTGATTACAATGGGGGCCATCGCCACCAATGTCATGCTTGGAAAAAAGGAAAGGCTATCTCGTGTACATGGAGTGACGACTGACAAGACTGTTGAGTTCAAAGACGGTGTTCAGTGGAGTTACAAAATGATTCCAATCTTTCATCCAGACTACTTGAAGATCAACCCCAAGATGAAAAGAACGGCTTGGGATGACCTTCAAAAAGTCATGCGTATGGTAGGAAAACTGTAGAAGTTATAACTACTTCCAACCATAATGATCAGTTATTTCCTTCTTTTCTTTGCAGGCCATCAAGTTTAAAATTTAAATAAGTTACGACTTTACCAAGGATGGTTGAGTTTTCATGATGAGAAGGTCGTTGGTTCTGCTTGGTGCAGTACTATTTCTTTTACCATTTACTGACAGCTTTGCGGCCAAAGCAAGGCCCGAGTATAAGAAGTCTTTCATCTCTCAAAGAAAGCAGCCATTAATTCGTGTCCGTGTTCGAAAGAAACTCAAAGATGTCCTTGTTAGTGGAATGGATCTTAAAAGAAAAATCCATCTGACGGATTCCAGTAAATTGTTCAAAGGAAAAAAGGCCATCAAATTCAACTGCAATGGGTTTGGCCGAAAGAATCAAGGCAAAATGAATTCTCCTGTTTTACTTGCATCTCTCAAGTCACAAACTGGATTGGTGACTCTTGGTAAAGAGAAGTATCAAGGCGAAATTCTGGTTGTTGCCAATCATGAAAGTCCAGCTTGTGATGTGATCAATGAAATTCCCATTGAGAATTACATAAGCTCTCTTTTGTCTAAAGAGATGAACTCAAGCTGGTCGTTAGAGGCGCTTAAGGCACAGGCCGTGGCGGCCAGAACCTATGCTCTTCACAAAATGAAAAGTAATCAGGTTTCTAAAATTGAAGGGCATGATGTCCACTACGATATTGAGTCCTCTGAGAAGCATCAGGTGGGAGGCTCCTTCTTTGATGCTACCAGAAGAACCGAACTCGCTTCCCGCTCTACTCAGGGCGAGGTCTTGATTGGTCCCGACAAAGTCTTGCGTCCGATTTTTTTCCACGCCAGTTGTGGAGGAAGAACTTTGAAGCCAGATCAGGTTTGGGAAAATCATGTGGATGGATATGAAGCAGTTGATTGTCGCTACTGCATGACTTCTTCGAAGCGTAGATGGGACAATTCCATTTCCTATGAAAGAATGATTAGTTTCATCAAATGGGCTGATCGTAAAGAACTACTCGGGCGGAAGTTGGTCTACACACCAGGAGAGACTGTTCGTCTTGCTCCAGACAAAATGAATAATGATGTCGCTCGAATCTATGTAGGTGAAGAGCTTTATCTGATTGAGAAATCAGACTTCAGAAGATATTTCGGAAGAGTTCTGTTTCCTTCCAATCATTTTAAACTTTCATTGAGCAAGAAGCGCGGTCTGAAGATTCAAGGAAGTGGAAATGGACATGGTGTAGGTCTTTGTCAGGTGGGGGCTTATGATCTCGCTAGAAAAGGGCAAACCTATAAAGAGATTCTGTCCCATTACTTTCCAAACCACAAAATCAAAAAAATGTACTGATTGTTTTTTTCTAAGACGGGACAAGACACATTTCTGCCTTGTCCCATCTTCGAAAAGAGGGAGAGAGTAGAGAGTCAAAACCCGTCAGCTTTTACACTGACGGGAAAGTTTTAATTTTTCTGGAATTATTGCCAGCAGACTTGAGTAAAAGATCTGCCGTCTTGTCCAAACTTGTTATTTTGAAATCTAACATTAGCTTGAACAATGTTTCCGTATGAACAGGAAACTGATGTACTAAGGGTTGCGAAGTCTAGAACAAAGTTCGACAGTTGAGCATCTCCACCGATGAACCATGTTGTTTGACCTTGAACCGCACAAAGTGAAAGGTGAACATTAAACTGGTTTTGACCAGCTTGAGTAATCACCATGATATCCTTAAATCCTGTGTTGATACCAAAGTATGATTGAGTCGATGCTCCTGGTGCTCCACCTGGAGTCATGGTACCAGCGATGGTATTTCCTTGAACTCCTGAAACATTAAGAACAAAGTTCTGCTCAACCCTTTGACCTGATTGACACGGATACTGTGCTTTAAGTTGGTTGTAATCATTTTGCTGTTGTGGGTTTGAGAAGATTGGAGCATTCCCTTGAACACCCGTATTGGTCTCATTCTTCTTACCGCCACATGAAGTCAGCAACACACTTGATAGACCAAGAAGTAAGACTCCTTTGGCTATCTTTTTGAATTCTACATTCTTCGTTTTCATACCTCTCTCCTTACAAGAAACTGAAACTAAAACTATTTGCCTAATACATTGCATGACGCGTGCCAAAAAAGTGGCAGGGGGTTTAGGAATAAATTCTAGTGATTTCAGCGTCTTATGTGGGTATTGGCAAATGTAGCTGTATGGCCATCTGACAGGCTCTTGGCAGGTGTACAAAGTTTAAACGAATTTTGCCCCTTTTTGTCCTTCTGACCGGAGTAGAAATTTCCAGTGGTTATGGAAATTTATGACTCGGGTTACAATGAAAACAACCCCTAGAGGACGAAATGGAAGATAAGGCCAAGATCACATTGTCTGATCATTTGACGAAATTGCAGTCTCTGAAGAAGACCTTGTCGCAGGTCTATAATGATGATGAGTCGAGATTCCGTTTATTGACCACTATAAAGATATGCCTGATTCCACTAATCACTATTCTGATCATGTTTGGTCTGCTGCTTGTTATCTTAAGGCTCGATCTTCTCTTTTTTGAGGCCCACGGATTGAGCAATATAGATTCCCTGGCCGAGACCTTTTATGATTACATTCTTCAAAACGTTCTCCAGACCCTTCCTTTTATGGGATTATTTTTTGTCATCCTCATCTTTATAGGCGTCTACATCGCCAATTTGTTTTTAAGGCCTTTCCGGTTGATTTCAGATTACTGTGAAAAGGCGATTAAGGATGGAACTGCCAGTTACGATCCAGATTTCTTCACAGACCTCAAATTGTTGACGAGGTTTTCAGAGTACTTCTTCAATTATATGGAAAATGGAGTGAAAGAAGGTTCAATCAGAAAAACAACTGTCCCAACCAAATATACGAAAATCCATTCGCCTGTCTTTGAGAAGGATTTCTTTATTCAATTCTCCTTTCTGATTGTCTTGACTTCGATTGTAGTGGGAGTCAGTTTAAATCTGGCGGCTGTAGAGATTCATGAAGGCTTGATTTCGCTCGCCCATGAGATTCTCAAACCAACTTCAGTTGTTAAACACTTTCTTGAGGAACAAGCTCGGCTACTCCAGGATGTTCTTTTATTTGTGACTTCACTGCACGTTATTTTATATCTGGCGCTTGCTATTCATCTCTATGCCAAGATTTCAGCGCCAGCATTCGGTATTTTTGCCACAATGCGCTCATTCATAAAAGGGAATTACTCCTCGCGCGTTCACTTGATCGGGAACTACTTTCTTAGACCGCACTGCCGTGTGATCAACAAATATCTCGATTATTTACAGAAAAATTACGTGGTGAAAGATTGATCATTTCAAAAATTCTGCGAAAATACTCATAATTCATGAAAAACAAAGGGAATTGGAAAATGAAAGTTTTGAAGAAGTTAATGCTATTAATGGCCGCTGTTGGAGCCGTCTCCTGTGTCAGCGAAGGCCAGCTGAAAGATAAAGTTGCGAAGATTCTAAAAGAGAATCCAAAAGTTCTTTCTGATGCAATTGAAGCAAACCCAGCTGAGTTTGTTGAAGCTGTTCAAAAAGCTGCTAAGAATGCTCAACAAGCAATGGCGGCTAAAAGAGAAGAAGAAGAAAGAAAGAAACTTGAAGAAACTTATGAAAAGCCACTTGTTCCCAAAATTCGTGATGATGAATCAATCAGAGGGACCAAGGGAGCTCCAATCACCCTTGTTGAATATTCAGATTTTGAGTGTCCATTCTGTACCAGAGGATTCAAGACAGTTCAGGAAATCATGGAAGCCTATCCTGGAAAAGTTGCTTTCATTTACAAGCATCTTCCTTTGAGTTTTCACAAGCAAGCGATGATTGCTTCTCAATACTATGAAGCTATCAGACTTCAAGACGCTGAAAAAGCTTTCAAGTTCCATGATGAAATCTTCGAAAACCAAAGACAACTTAGAAATGGTGAAAGCTTCCTTAAAAAGATCGCCAAGAAAGTTGGTGCTGATATGACTAAACTTGCGAAAGTGGTTAACTCAGACTCTGTTAAAAAGAGAATTGACGAAGACATGCAAGAGGCCGCAGGTTTTGGAATGCAAGGAACTCCAGGTTTCTTGATCAATGGTGTTCCTGTGAAAGGTGCTTATCCTTTCAGTCACTTTAAAGGAATCATTGAAGAGCTCACCAAAAGAGGAAAGCTCAAGCTTTAATCAATTTACAAAATGTTGACATACGGAACCCGGCCTTGCGCCGGGTTTTGTGTTAATATGGCCTAAGAATGGAAAAGATATACAACCATGAAATTACCCGGCTTAATAAATCTCTGCTCTTCAGTGAAGATGGAGAGTCGCTGTTTTCTTTAAAGCCTGAGCAGGTACACAGAGTGAATCAAAACAGAATCATTCAGATGTTCTGTCATGAGTTGAAATCTCTTCTTTCACTGGATGAACCGCTCGAGTTGTTGAAGAGAGTTGAGTCTCTAGAGTTCCATTTGGAAACTTTAAGAGAAGAGGATTCCCAGAAAGTTCCAAACCTAGATGATTTTTTTAGAGTACTCTCTCCGGTTTTGATGAGAGCAGTGATTGAAAATATCGAAACAAATGAAGGCCGGGAAGCCCTCCATCAAGGCTTTCAGGAAGCTTTAAGAATCGCTATTGAAGAAGAAATTCATATTTGGCAAGAAAAAATCATTTAAAAAACTCAAAAAAAAATCACAAAAAAAATTTTAGAAAAAGCTGTTGTCATTCAAAGTAAAATGGTTAACCATTCTCTTACAAGCTTATTAACACTAGCTATTTGGAGATTTCTAATGAACAGAAAAGAACTTATTGAAGCTATCCTAAATGACAAAGGTCTTAACCACCTAACAAAAAAAGATGCTGACCACTTCGTATCAACAATGCTTGACGTGATCAAAAAGTCAGTTAAGAAAGGTGAAGACGTATCTCTTATCGGTTTTGGTACTTTTACTAAAGCAAGAAGAGCTGCTAGAACTGGTGTAAACCCAGCCACTGGTGAAAAAATCAAAATCAAAGCCAAGACTCTTCCAAAATTCAGACCAGGGAAAGCTTGGAAAGAAATGATGTAATTCTGTTTTTACAGAACAATCATATCGAAGGGAGCCTAATGGCTCCCTTTTTTTTTGAAAAAAAGCGGCAAACTTTTCCACAATATCCGAGTATAATTCACAGTTTTGTCAAAATAATGACCCTGACTTTTTTTTACATCACGAGATTCCAATGATGTGCAAAATGGCACTGGTATTATTTGCCTAGAATGCAGGTCCCATCTTGATTGCAGGGCATCTGAAATGTATAATTTTTGACAGGAATAGAAGAAAGTGCCGAATTAGGCCTTTCGCCCAGGGATGGAATTTAAAAAATGGCAGACGAAGAAGTCACAGAAAATCTAGAAGCAGGCGACGACTCAGGTAAGAAGTCTTCCGGTGGTAGTCCACTTCTAACTCTTTTGGTGTTGGTTAACACTGTCATGATGGGTGCCGTTGCCTGGTTCCAGTATCAAAGTCATTTGAAAGAATCATCAAGGCCTACACTGCAAGATATTGTGAAGGCGGAGATGCAAAAAGCCGCAGATGGTACTTCTGATGAAGCAGGAGAGCCGAGAGAAGAAGATGGAATTCTTTTTCCTTTGGAAACATTCACGGCTAACTTGGCACAAGGGGATGGACCTAGAAGGTTTGTTCGTCTTAATGCCGTACTTAAGTTTTCGAAAACTTCCAGCGAGGAAGAGTTCAAGGCAAGGAAGCCACAGATACGCGATGCGATTATCAGAACTCTGAACTCCAAGAGACCGGAAGAGCTCTTGAAAGTGGAAGGAAAAAATTATCTCAAGGAAGAGATAAAGGCAGCCATCAACGCCTTTATGGTTGATGGACACGTTATCGATGTTTTTTACGTTGGTTTTCAAATCAACTAATTGCTGACAGGAAGTCAGTTAACCATTTACGGATCCCAGGAGGGGACAAGCCATGGCACAAGTACTCAGCCAAGACGAAGTCGATGCTCTACTAAATGCGGTTAATGATGATGGAGGAGATGATCTTCTCGGAGATGGTGGCGATTTTGATGCCGTAGATGACCATGACGAGAATATCCAGCCCTATGACCTGACTAACCAAGACAGGGTTATTAGGGGAAGGATGCCTATCCTCGAGATTATCTATGAAAGGTTCATTAGAACTTTCAGGGTTTCTCTATCAAACTCACTTAGAAAGATTTCAACCATCTCGATGATTTCAACCGACCTTTTGAAATTCGGTGAATTCGTGAACACACTCCCGATTCCATCGTGTATGTGCATCATGAGATTCAATGAACTAAGAGGTCCGGCCCTGTTGGTTTTCGAATCAAAGCTGGCCTATGCAATCATCGACTCATACTTTGGTGGAACCGACAGACCGTTCACGAAGATTGATGGAAAAGAATTCACCATGATTGAACTTTCTTTCATGAAGAAAGTGATGGATATGGCGATCTCGGATCTTGAAGAAGCATGGGCGCCAGTTCACAGAATCGATGCTCAATACCTCAGAACGGAAATCAACCCGCAGTTCGTCGGTGTGGTTCCTCCTTCTGACGTTATTATTGCAACCACTCTTGAAGTTGAATTTGAATCAGCTTCAGGAACCATCATGATCGTTGTTCCTTACTCAACAATCGAACCGATTAAGCAAAAACTATCTTCAAGTTTCCAAACTGATAACGACATGGCCGACTCCATCTGGACACAGGCCATGAATGAACACATCAAAGAAGCGACATCAACTTTGACAGTAAAGCTTGGTGAAGCGGAAATGACAGTTGGAGACCTGATTACTCTTGATAGAGGAGACATCATACCTCTGAATCAGGAAGCTTCAGGAGAAGTTTCACTGATGGTTGAGGGTGTGGAGAAAATGAAGTGTCTGATCGGTGTCCATAAAGGAAATAGAGCGGTTCAGATTACAGATCTAATTGAAGGCGAAGAAAAAGAAGCATAGAGGGAGTCATAAATGGAAGAACAAAACAATAACGAAGCACAGGGACAAGAAACACCAAACCTCCAGGCTCTCGAGAACGTAGAGCAAATTCATGTTGATCAAATTGCTGATCAAATCAAGGCTGGAGACGATGCACTTAACAAACTCAAGGTTCAAAACCTTGACTTCATTCTCGATATTCCTTTGAAGGTGACTGTTGAGCTTGGAAGAACAACAGTAATCATCAAAGACCTACTTCAGTTGGGACAAGGTTCTGTACTGGAACTCGACAAGCTCGCTGGTGAGCCTCTTGAAATTCTTGTGAATGGAAAGTTGGTCGCTAAAGGTGAGGTTGTTGTTGTGAACGAAAAATTCGGTATCAGGCTGACTGACATCATCAGTCCTGTGGAGAGAATCGAAACTTTGAAATAATACGGTGGATTTATGAAGAAACTATCTTTTTTGGCAATACTTTCAATCCTGACTTTTCCTCTGACGACAATGGCGTCTGGAGTAAAGGTCAAATCAGTTGATTTCACCCAAGCAGGAAAGAAGGGAAAAGTCGTCATCAACCTTGAAGGAAGAGTTCCTGAGACTCCTGAGTTGAGTGTGAAGGAAGGAATTGTTCAAGTAGAAATGCCTGGGACATTCGTATGGCCCAAGATCGAAAAGAAGGTGACAACTGCCGGAAGAGATTTCGATACAACTTTGACTGCCTACCAGTTCGACAAGAATACGGTCAGATTCAGAGCGATGATTCCTTACAACCTAAGCGGACAAGAGAATCAAATCAACGTCACTCTGAAAGAGCAGGCGATTGAACTTAACTTTCCAGTTCCAGGAATGGCGAAAGCGGCTAAAGCATCGGCCAAGAAGCCAGCTGTTACAGCAGCAGCTTACGATGAAAGTTACTTGGACAAGCTGGTTAAAGAAAAGGAGCAGGTTGCTCCAACTGCCACGAAAACAAATAATGTTGTAGCTGCTAATGCTGGTGCCAAAAAAGAGGCCGGTGGTCTTTTTGCCAAAAAAGACGAAGTCAATATGACTCTTTCTTCGGCCAAAAAAGACGCAACGGACAATAAGTCTTCGTTTTCTGTTGCCAGCTATATTGGCAAATTCGTTGCATTTCTAGGACTAGTGCTTCTGTTCTTTTACGGTGTCATGCACCTGATGAGAAAGGGAGTTCTTAATAAAGGTAAACTTGGATTCTTGAATGATACAAATATTGTTGAGGTCCTTAATACCACTTATCTAGGTCCAAAAAAGAGTTTATTGATGGTGAAAGTTCACAAGCAGGTATTTCTTCTTTCTTCGACAGACAAAGGAATTGAGTTCCTATCTGAACTGAAAGACACCACAGGACTTTTCAAGGCTCAAGAAGACAAGGTTGCTGGTAACAACTTTGATTCAACTCTTGGAACAGCAGCAACTGAGAACAAACAATTCAAACTTAAAGAGCTTGGGAAGGCCATTGAGACCACCCAAAAAGCTGAAGATAATGCAGCGGAAAGCCTGGAAGGATTTCTGGCTAAAACTGAAAGTCAGACAACTGATAAAGTGAAATTGTCTGATCAGATTAAAAGCAAAGTCAAAAACCTCAAACAACTCCAGTAGGAAGCTGGATTAAAAGGCGAGAGAGCATGGAAGCTCAAAGCATCAAAAGGATTTTGAAAGTACTTCTGGGGTTAGTCTTCATACTAGCTCCTTTTGAAGTTTTTGCCCAAGCTGCATCAAGAGCATCTCAGAATGCTCTCAACCTTCCGGGATTGGCAGTCAATTTCGGTCAAGGTGTGGACCTGGTCGATACAATCGAAGTTCTGGTTCTATTTACTGTCATCACGTTGGCTCCGGCCATTTTGATTCTATGTACATGTTTCACCAGAATCATCGTCGTTTTGAGTTTTATGAGACAAGCGATCGGCACGCAAAACATGCCACCAAATCAGTTATTGGTTGGGTTTGCTCTCTTTCTTTCAATCTTCGTAATGCAACCGACTGGGAAAGAAATCTATGACAAGGCGATCTTTCCTTACATGAAAGACAAAATGACTTCTGTTCAAGCGATTGATCAGATTGAAGTTTCTTTGAGAGGCTTCATGACCAAGCAAGTGAGAACAGCTGATATTCAACTTTTTTATGATGTAACTGGAAGACCTCAGCCAAATACTGCGGCTGATGTTCCAATTCACTTTTTGATTCCTGCTTTCATCATCAGTGAACTTAAGACAGCATTTCAGATCGGATTCCTGCTTTATATTCCGTTCTTGATTCTTGACATGGTTGTTGCATCAGTCCTCATGGCAATGGGGATGATGATGTTGCCACCTGTTGTGGTTTCTCTGCCTTTCAAGCTTCTTCTATTTGTACTGGTAGACGGATGGCAATTAGTAACAGGATCGATATTGAGATCGTTTCAGTAAGGATGAGTTATGGGAATTGATTCTTTTTCAGAAATTTCAAATCAGGCAATCAAAGTAACGCTTTTGATTTCTTCTCCCATGCTGCTCGGGGCTCTCCTGATGGGTATCTTGGTGTCGCTTTTCCAAGCAGTGACTCAGATCAACGAGCAAACGTTGAGTTTTATTCCAAAGATCATTGTGATCGTTGGTGCCATGGTGATTTGTGCTCCATGGATGTCGGATACTCTGACAGATTTTACAAAAGATTTGATTATCAACATTCCAAACATGGTGGCGCGTAACTGATGAATATCCAGGTTATCGACTATTCAGTTTTGATTGCCTTTTGGTTGACCTTTTCAAGATGGTTGGCGGTGATGATGCAACTTCCGATGTTTGATAACGCATCAGTGCCTGTCATGGTCAAAGTTCTTGGAACACTAGTCATCACTTATGCTTTTTTTCCTTATGTTGAACAACAAATAATGGTCGATATCAATTATCTCGGTGTGGAGAATTTTTGGTATCTGACCATCTACAATGTCATTGTCGGGCTGGTCATCGGTTTCTTCGTCAAGTCGATCATGTCAGTCTTTATTGCTGCTGGTTCCATGATTACACAACAGATTGGTTTTGGAGCTATTAGATATTTTGACCCTCAAGCAGGTCAGCAAATTGGTCCATTCGAGCAATTGATTCAGTGGACAGTATTGATCATAGTTATTACTTCGGGAGCATTGATCCCGATGTTCAAGGGTGTTCTTGCAACATTCCACAGTATGCATTTGGAGCATCTTGGAAAATTTGCAAGCAGTCCGGAATTCTTTTTGATGTATTTCAAAAACTTGTTTCTCGCTTCCTTGATGTTGGCGAGTCCATTGATTTTTACAAATGTTCTCATCATGACAGTTCTTGGTGTAATTGCCAGAACAGTTCCACAAATGAATGTCCTGATGGTGAGTTTCGTAGTGAATATTGGTTTGGGGCTGCTTGTATTTGCAGCTACCAGTGACGAATTCTTTCATGTGGCCTTCCGTATTTATACGGAAAAGCTGGGTGACTGGTTTCAATTCGTCATTTAACAGGGGAATTGCATGGCCGAAGATACGGACCAAGGCGAAAAGACAGAAGATCCCTCCGCGCATCGAATTGAAGAATTCAGAAAGCGTGGCGAGGTTGCATCTTCGAAAGAGCTGACCAGTGTGCTGGTTCTTTCAGCGTCTTTTTTGACGTTGGGTCTGACTATTGTCTTTATCTATGAAGCAATGACCGAGTACATTGAATGGCTTTATGGTCTTGAGTTGTCCAAAGCCTATACTGAAAAAATGATGAAGATGATTGCAAGCAAGACAGTCATGACAGCACTTAAGTGTACAGGACCTTTGTTCTTGGTTGTCGTCTGTATCGGCGTCATCTCAACTGTTGCTCAAATTGGATTTTTATTCTCTCCAGAAGTGTTGAACTTCAAGCCGGACAGAATCAATCCAATCGCAGGTATGAAAAGACTTTTTTCAATGAGATCGATAGTTGAAGCTGCGAAGGGATTTTTCAAGTTCCTTTTCATTCTTTCGATTGTTTATCTTTTCATGAAAGATGAAATCAAGTCGTTTGGTGGTTTCCTTCATCTGGATTTTTCGCAATCGTTTCTTTTTGGAAAGACTTTCCTTTTAAAGTTGGCTTTCTCGATTATTGCAGGACTAGTTGTTATTGCTCTTGGGGATTTTGCTTATCAGAAGTATAGCTACTGGCAAAAACTCAAGATGACAAAAGAAGAGGCCAAGAGAGAGCACAAAGAGCAAGAAGGTTCTCCGGAAGTTAAGCAAAGAATTAAGTCGATTCAAAGAGAAATGGCGCAAAAGAGAATGATTTCCGAGATCCCAACTGCTGATGTGATTGTGACTAACCCGACTCACATCTCAATTGCGATTAAATACGACCCGGAAAATATGGTTTCTCCTGAAGTCGTGGCCAAAGGTGCAGATCATATGGCGATGAAGATCAGAGAGATTGCAAAGAAACACGATGTTCCTCTTGTGGAAAATGTTCCATTGGCTAGAACGTTGTACAAAACTGTCTCACTTGGTTCAGCAGTTCCGCGAAGTCTTTATAAAGCCGTCGCTGAAGTACTGGCCTTTGTATACAAGTTGAAGAAAAAGAAAAAAGCGTTGGATTCAAATCCACGCGTGTAGGTGAAGCATGAATGAATTTTTTGGAAAATTCAAAAGTTTGACGCAGAATTCTGACATTTTTGTCGGATTTGGTCTGATGCTTGTTCTTGCGGTGATGATTATTCCAATCCCGCCTGCGCTTCTGGACCTTCTTTTGGCACTAACTCTTTCTATCTCGATCATCATCCTTTTGGTTTCGATATATACGAAGAAGCCGTTGGACTTCAATACATTCCCTTCAGTTCTTTTGGTTATGACTCTTTTCAGACTTTCTTTGAACGTAGCATCAACCAGAAATATCCTTCTTAGAGGTGGATCTGATGGAACCGCTGCTGCTGGAGATATCATCCGTGCCTTCGGTGAATTTGTTGTTGAAGGTAATTATGTTGTCGGTCTTATCGTTTTCATTATTCTTGTGATCATCAACTTCATGGTTATCACCAAAGGTGCCGGTAGGGTTGCTGAAGTTGCCGCAAGGTTCACCTTGGATGCAATGCCTGGGAAGCAGATGGCGATTGATGCCGATTTGAATGCTGGACTCATTGACGATGCTGAGGCTAAAAGAAGAAGAGCTGAAGTTGCTGAAGAAGCAGACTTTTACGGGTCTATGGATGGTGCTTCGAAGTTCGTAAGAGGGGATGCCATTGCCGGTATTTTGATCACTGCCATCAACATCTTGGCAGGGATCATCGTTGGTGTGGCCCAAAATGGAATGGATGTTGCTGCAGCAGCTGAGACTTTCACTCTTTTGACAGTTGGTGACGGTCTGGTTTCTCAGGTTCCAGCGATTATTATTTCTACTGCTGCCGGTATCATTGCTACCAGAAATACTTCTGACAATAATCTTGGTTCCCAAATCGGGAAACAATTCAAGCTGCATCCAAAAGCAATGTATCTTGCAGCTTCAGTTCTTGCTATCTTCGCACTTATTCCAGGATTGCCACTTCTTCCATTCATTTCTGTTTCAATCATGTTGGCTTTCGTGGCCTTTAGAATTGAGAAGAAGGCTGAGAAAGAAAAATTTGAAGCGTCACAAGAAGTTCACGAAGAGAAGAAAGCTACTGCTGAGAACCTTGAAGATCTTCTTGCAATCGAACTTGTTGAACTTGAAGTTGGTTACGGTTTGGTCAATCTTGTGGACTCTGAGCAAAATGGTGACCTTCTTGAAAGAATCTCACATATCAGAAAGCAATTTGCTCTCGACTGGGGAGTTATCATTCCTTCTGTCAGAATTAAGGATAATCTTGAACTCAAGCCAGGTGGATACTCAATCAGAGTCAAAGGAATGGAAGTTGCTACTGGTGATCTTCAACCAGATCACTTTATGGCGATGGACCCTGGTTCTGTTATTGAAGAAATTGACGGAATCACTACAGTTGAACCTGTTTTTGGCTTGCCAGCTGTTTGGATTACTGAAGATCAAAAAGAAGATGCGCAATATAACGGCTATACTGTAGTGGACCTGTCGACTGTTGTCGCAACTCACTTGACTGAAATACTCAAGACAAACCTTCATGAGCTCTTTGGAAGACAAGAACTTGTACGAATCATGGATAATTTCAAAGAGTCCCATCCTAAAATTGTCAGCGATTTGATTCCTGATATACTAAAGTTAGGACAAGTTTTGAAAGTACTTCAGAATCTTTTGAGAGAAGGAGTCTCTATCAGAGATTTGAGAACCATACTCGAAACATTGGCAGAGCATGGAGCATCCATCAAGGATACAGATGCACTGACAGAAGCAGTGAGACAGTCTCTTTATAGAACAATCACTGACTCAATCAAAGGTGATCAGGGAGATATTCCACTGTTCACACTTGATCGTGGAATCGAGGAATCTATTGCAGGAAATCTGATCCAGACAGAGCAGGGACAACAACTGTCTTTGGATCCAAAAGTCACACAACACATATTAGCCAGCCTTAATGAGAAAATTGAAGAAGCGACCGAAATGGGTGAAAAGATGGTCATTCTTTGTTCTCCAATAATTAGAAATCATTTCAAGAGACTTACAGAAAAGTTTATCCCGAACTTGATTGTAGTAAGTCATAACGAGTTGAGTCCTGACGCTAACATCAGGTCATTAGGTACGGTGAGGTTGTAGTATGTATGTACGTAAATTTGAAGCGGAATCACTGGAAGAAGCACTCAAGGCCATTAAGAAAGAACTTGGCCCTGATGCGATCATTCTGAAAACAGTAACGAACAAGGGATTGAAAGGAGCTTTCAAGAAGAAAAGAATTGAAATCACGGCTGCGATCTCTGAAAAGAGTTACACAAAAAAGGCCAAGGTTGATCATGTTCTTACGCCAGATCAACAGGATAAATTCTATTCTAATAAAGCCTCTTATATTTCAAATATGATTGATGGTCATAGCAAATCAGATTCACAAAGAACAGAAGTTTCAAATTCTGGATACGGGAAGGCTGGTTTGAACAAGCAAGTGGTTTCAAAGAAAACCAAGGAAATTTCTGACACAATCAAATCCAGCCTGGATGACTTCTTGGGTGGATTGAACGGAAGAAATCAAGAAGAAGCTGCACCTGTGAGAGCAACTGAAATTGATATCGATGACATGAGAGTGGAAGACATCAATGATGCGATTTTGGATTCTCCAGTCAGAGAAGAAAGATATGAAAGTTACGAAATGGAGACATCATCTGTTGCTGTATCGTCTGGTACTTCAGATGAGGCCCTTAGTGAAGCCTATAACAAGATTGATGAGCTAGAGAAGAAACTCTACGAACTGACTAGAAACGTTGAGAGAATTGAGAAGACTGAGCCAATTGGGATCTATCAACTTAGAAATACTCTTTCGAGTCTTGATATTGCAGAAAGATCAATTCAGAGAATCATCAAAAAAGCTTCTTTTGATCTTTCAAGAGAGGATCTTGAAGATACTGACACAGTATTTGAATTTGCTTTGAGAGACATGGTCTCCAACATCTCTGTAGGTATGCCACTTTTCTCGGCAACAGATGCTACCAGCCAGCCAGTTGTGACAGTAATTCTTTCTGAAACCAGTAATGGTCAGAGCAGCATGATTCAAAAAATTGCAGCACTTAGAGAAAACTCTGTTGTTGTAAGAAACAATACAGCTGAAGAGCAACCAACAAATTTTGCTGATAAAGTTTTTCAGATCGACGTGGTGCAAACAGGAAGCATTTCTGAAATTGTTTCACAGTGCAGAAAAGCTGTAGAGGCCGGTAAATCAGTGTTTATCGACTACAAAGTTTGTGGAAAAGAAAGTGATGAAACGAAGAAGTTTGTTGATGGGTTAAGAAGGTCTTTTGACAAGGTGGAAGTCTTGATCTGTCTATCTTCAATTCACTCTGAACTTTATAATAAAAAGGTGGCCAATAGATATAAATCTTTGGCCGACGGATCGGTTGTTACCAACCTGGATCTTTGCTTGAACTATGGTGCGCTTTATAACATCAGTGAAGAGTTCCCTGAGCTACCATTCAAGTTTTACGGTACTGGGGAAGTGATTCCGGATGATCTGGAAGCTGCAACTGCTGAAAGGATTTTGGCAGGTATTTTCCAGTTTTAATTTTGTAGTTTTTAAAAATTCAACCTTTTTTCGGAGACAGGAAGTCCATGAAAAATGCCCAAGAATGGCTGTTAGCACAAAACAGCTTCAATCAGGATCAAACGAGTTATGACGACGTCAGACTCAATCAAGGTAAAGCGGTTACAATTTCCATTGCCAGTGGGAAGGGTGGAGTAGGGAAGACTTCCATTTCTTTGAAGCTGAGTAAAATGTTGTCAGGACAAGGTTATAAAGTTCTGCTCATCGATTGTGATACTAACTTGTCTAACACGGCCCTCAAGCTTGGGCTTCCAATCAATAATAATTTTGAAAAGCTTATGAAGTCAGAAATCACTTTTGATGACTGTCTCCACAAGGATGGTAAGTTTCACCTTCTTTCTGCGTGTAACGGTAGCACAGAGTTGTTTGAAAGTAACAAGGACCACGAGAAGTTCTTGATTGATATCCTGGTAAAAGTTGAAAGCAAATACGATTATATTCTTCTCGATTCTCCAGCTGGACTCGCGAGAGAAACACTGACTTTGAACGCATACAGTGATCATCGATTCATTGTTGTCACGCCGGACAAGTCTTCTATTACCGACAGCTATTCATTGTTGAAAATTCTCAACATGAATTACGGAATTACAGAAAATCATCTAATCGTTAATAAAATCTCAAATAGAAATCAGTATAAAAGAATCGTCAAAACATTGAGTGAAACAGTCGAGAACTTTCTCGCTTGTCGTCTTCAAGTGCTTGGCGGAATTCAGCTAGAGGAAGGCGAAGTGGACCTGTTTGACGGGCTTCTCTTCGATGAGGCAAATATTTCTCTTCATAAAAGTTTTATTAATCTCCTTGGCAGGTTCTCCGAACAGGGTGTGTGTGAGCATTATAATGCCCGGAAATTGCTCGCCGGAACAAGTCAATTAAGACAGGAAGTCCAACCCATCTGCTAAAACAAGGAGCGTTTTGATGTCGTCCATTGCCAAAAAACTCAAGAACCTCAAAGATTACCGATCTACAGTTGATCCAAAGGTAAAAGACGAAATCATTATTGAATATGCCCCACTAATAAAATATATCGCCCAAAAAATCGCTTCTAGACTGCCTTCAAACATCGAGCTTGATGACCTTATCTCATGTGGTGTCATCGGCCTTATGGACGCTATTCAGAAGTTTGATCCATCAAGAGACAACAAGTTCAAGACATATGCAGAATTCAGAGTGAGAGGAGCTATCCTTGACGAGCTTAGAGCGCAAGACTGGGTTCCTAGGTCTGTACGTGAGAAGTCAAAGCTTGTTGAGAAAGCTTACGCCAAGCTTGAGTCTGAACTTGGAAGACCAGCTACAGATGAAGAAATGTGCAAGGAGCTTGACTGTACGCAGGACGAGTTTCACGACCTACTCAACAAAGCGAAGTCAGTTTCGCTATTGAATATCGATGACAGTGCTTCTTTTAATCGCGGCGATAAAAAACTAATGGCCGGTTTGATGGAAGATAGCAGAGCGAATAACCCGTTCTCTGCGGTCAGTTATAAAAACTCAAGAGATAAAATCAAAGAGGGAATCATGGCGCTTCCAGAGAAGCAAAGATTGGTTCTTTCTCTCTACTATTACGAGGACCTTAATCTAAAAGAAATTGGTCAGGTACTCGACGTCACAGAATCAAGAGTTTCCCAACTTCATACGCAAGCGATAATGAAGCTGAGAGGAAAACTCAAGAATGTATTTGATTCTCCAGAAGATTTGGCCAGCTAGGTATCTTTTCAGGCTATAATAGAGGAAGTTGAAATACTTCCTCTTTTTTTTGTCTGGAGAAAATGGAAAATTTAGAAAGAGATTATCAGAAAGGTAAAGAGGTTCTGGAAGACCTGAGATTTCTCGGTGATTCAAGTCTTGCTCCTCTTATTTCAAGAGCACATCATCATTTATTTGAGATTAAGAGAAAAGCAGAAGACAATCTGAATGATCCTGATCTCTATGGAAATGTTAATGATCTTTTGAATCATCATGTTGAGAACATGATTCATCTTTATTTCAAGAAGAATCCGGATCTTTCTACGATCAATATGAATCTTGAGTCAGGTAACTGGTCCTTGCTTGATTGGAATCGCTTCATAGAGTTGATACCTACGATTTTAGCTGTTTCCAGTCAGTTCAATTTTTCCAACTCAGTGGCCTTCTATCAGGTCGGAAAGAACTTTTATATGACAGGAGCATTGTCTCTTGAGTCAGATATTGCAGAGAAAAGAAGGTCCATTTATGGACTTTTCAGAAAGCTAGTAAGCAAGAGAGTATTGATGACTTATGAACTCAACAGCTCTGTTGAGGAGGACTTTGTCCTGTGTACATTGAAGTTCAATCTCTCTCATCGGAATGACGTTGTTTACTATATTCCCGGGGGAAATGGTTCAATACTTGATTTGGCCTTTACCAATCTGTTTGCAGATTATACGGTAGACGATTACTCGACGCTAAAAAGATTGAAGCATACATGTCTAAGGATTCATCCAAATTTTGAAGTGGAAAGAATGGATGCCATCCCTGATAATTTATTTGATGAAAATCCGGAATGTGAACTGCTTCACTTCCCATTTATCTTTCATCCAGTTTCTCTCATTATTCCTAAGCAGGGATTTTTGAAAAGCTTGGATGATTATTATGTAGAAAATGAAGTTCCAGGGACGGAATTCAATCAAGGAAAGAACATGGAAGTTCAAAATCTTTCCCGTCCGTTCCATTACATAGATTTCTTTGATCTGATTGTGAAGTAATCAGATCCAGTTGGAGTTAATGATGTTCAAATTGACCAGGACGACGTACCGATTTCACACCTTTGTCATCTTGCTGAGCCTTGCCGCTACTGGTTTTGGTATCTGGCATTTTTGGAAGAAGGGACCAGCTAATATAGAAAACATTACAATGATATTTGAAGCTTCATCCAATTTGGACAAGCTCAAAAACAATGATGACATCAAGTATATCAATATCCAGGTTGGAAATGATCGTTCCAGAGAAGCCGTTAAAACATTGATCAGACTTGAGCGCGACGTAAAAAAGTTGGACTTTTTAGCTGAAGGTAAAGAAGGGAATAACGAAATCATGGAAAGTCTCAAGGGAACTCGAAAGGCCCTTGATGAAATGATCACCCTTCCGAATCTTTCTTCTATTCTTAATGTTTTGTACTCAAGAGTTCAAAGCTTTGAAGGCTTTGTTGTTGGTAACAACTGGAGAACATTAAGCAGAATCACCCGAAGAATGATGGCCGAATTGAAGCCTGTGCGTCTAAGAAAGCCTGGCGTACTTACTACCAGTAAAATTTCTTCTCTTCTTAGAACAATCAACAGAGATCTAGGAATGATGGAAAAAGTCACAACAGGATCTGTTCTCGCGACATCGGACAAAGAATTGATTCTTGCTCGTGTATCGACTCTTAAAACAGAAGTTGTCATGCTTGAGAATTATTTGAAGAGTCTCAATGATTTCAATAAAAGTTTCTCTGTGCTCGAAACCTCATATGCAGGATGGTTGAAAACAATAGAGCCAGAAATTTCTCTTCAATTGATCAAATTTGAAAACAACTCCAGATTGATGCTTTTTGGTTTGGGAGGTGTTTTTCTTTTATTGCTACTTGGGCTCGGTGCTGGAATGTTCCTGACCAAGCGAGAAGACAGGGAAAGAAAAAGAAGAATTGAAGATTTCACAATCGACGTTATTAAAGACGGCATAATTCCTGTTCAAGCGAGAAATGTTCATGGCATGAGCAGACAATTTCATGAAGACTTGGACAAGTATCGCGAATATGTTCATAGAAGAATGAGCTTTGGAGCAATCTTTAGAGACAGCCTTCCATTTTCATCACTGATTCTAGATTCAAATCTACATGTAGTTTGGGGAAATCAAGAGTTCTTCGATGCATGGGGGATTGAAATGGAAGAGGGAAGAGAAACCAGTGTCAATTGGGATTTCCTTAGCCAGTTCACCAACCTTGGTGAAAACGATCCGGTACTAGCGGCATTGAAAGATGGGATCTCTGGAATTTATCAGATTCAAGTTTCAGGAAGAGAGAAAAAAGAATCACTTCCATATGAAATGTATGTTTCTCCAGTTGAATATGCCGGTCAATCAAGAATCGTAATCTTTTTCTACCCACTCAAGTCTGTGGAAGAAACTTTGAGCCATCAGATGAAGTCTGTAGTTGGACCTGTTACGAGAACTCTGGAAAGCATGTCCAATGAAAGTTACGATGAGAACTTCAGAGAGAGAGTTAAAAAAGATTTTGAAATCGCCGGTATTTCAGAGCTCTATCAAAGGTTTAATGATTACCACAGCAAAATTACAACAGCTCGTGAAGGATATCTTTCTGAAATTGAAAGACTTGAGAATGAACTGTATGACCAGTATAAGGCCATAGATGATATTAAACTCACTCTTGGTGAAGGATTTAGAAATTTCAAGAAAGGCCAAACTTCAATTACTGATGTGAGAGACAAAGTTGTTACTCAGGTTGAACTCAGAACCGAACTTGTCGACTGCTATAGAAAAACTGTTGAATGTGCCAAGGATCTCTTTAGAGAAGAAGAGAATCTCTTCGAAGTTTGCCTCAGACTCTCAGAAGACCTTAAAGAAAATGAAGCGGCCTTTGATACCATGGTTCAAATCAAGGACAGGTTCAAAACTCTTAAAGTTGAAGTAAACGATTTCAAGGTGAATCTCATGCAGTCTCTTGAACAATCACTCGTCCTACAAAGAGTGGATGGTGGTGACATGAGAGTGGAACAATCATTGAGCCGGTTGAAATCAGATATAAAAGGATTCGAAAAGATTCTTTCAGAATTCAATAAAGCTTCCACACAATTGGATGTCTCTTTAAGTAAAGTAGGAATGTTACTTGAAAGAACTAAGAGACCTGATTTGGATGTAGCCAAAGTAGGATTTGTTGATAGGAAAGAAATTATTGAAGATGAAATGTTTGAGATGGGACGTTTGTCTGAAAATGGATCCCGTCTTGATGAAGACACTGTAGGAACATTAAAAGAGTTTTTCGGTGACTATCTTGTTCTCAAAGAAAGCTTTAAGAAGATGGCCTTGCTCGTTGATGAGTCAACAAAGGGGAGAGGCAGTGAGGGAACTATTGTTCCGACCGAGAATCCCCAAGAATCTCAACCAAACGTATGATAGTAGGGAGCCTTCCAGGCTCCCTTTTTTTTACTTTAAATTGACCCTCCCATGACAGCTTTGACATTGTATTGCCTTATTCTGAGCCTACTTAAATTTGGAGGTTCAATGAAAAAAACTTTAATCATGCTTTCTCTCTCTTCTCTTATTCCTGTCTCATCTGCTTTTGCAGCAAAGGATACAAAGTGTAACGAAATCGATTCTTGTATAAAGTTGGTAAGTAAACTGACGGGTAAATCTTATCTTTATACTGATAAAGTCAAAGGCCAGGTTCATATGACAGATGAGCTGGAGCTTTCTAGAGAGAATGCCGACTCATTCATCTCAAAAGTTTTGAATTTGAATGGATACACAAGGATTCCTTTGACTGAAGATGATGGTTATCTTGTGGTCAATACAAGAGACATTCGCTACACACCAACACCAATGGTGAATGCGACAAAAGACCAGGCTCCCGAGCTTCCAGACAACTTTGATTATCATCAGATGGTGTACGAACCGAAGGAAGCAGACTTTATTCAGCTACATGAATTTACGAGATCTATCCGACCATTTCTAAGTAGGTATGGAAGAGTGATTGCTCCAAAAAGTGAAGGACCTCTGATTGTTCAAGATACCGCTGTCAATTTGAAGCGGATCTATAGAATTCTAATCCAATATGACCGTAATCTGACAAAGAAGGAAATTGAAAGAAGGGAAAAGTGGTCTAAAAGGGACTATGAAATAAGGAAATTAGAAGCCAAAAATTGTACTTCGACAAAAGAAGTCATCAAGGAGTACCTAGATAAAAAATAATTACTTCGAATGATTTGTTAGAAATACATCAAGTTCTGCAAGGACGTCGGCTTCCATCTTGTTGATGGCACCAATACCCAAAAAACCGCCTGAAGCTTTGGCAACTTTTCTGGCCCTGACGATGACTTCATCGTGTAGGGCCTGGATTTCCTGATGTGTAAGTTTCTCCTTGAGAACTTCTACATAACTTTTCCAGGCGATATAAAGGTTGGGGTTGATCTCATTATCGAGCCATAGCTCAAGTAACTTATAGCCAGAGCTACTCTTTTCAATTCCAGCTTCTTCGGCAAATCTTAGGATCACTTTTGACTCCTTGAGGTCACAGATGTGATCAGCCCAAGCAACCTTCAAAAGAGGAATCAGAGTCAACGCCCCGAATGTTTCGACAGTAATACCAAGATCAATAGCGTTATCAAGTACAGACTTGTTGGTGATGCCGCTGATGCTTCTCAGGGCAATTTCTTGGTCATGATGTTCTTTCTGTTCATTGAGTTGGTCGATGAGTCTGGCATCTTCTTTATTGAAAAAGATATCTTCAAGGGCCTTGCCTCTCTTTCTTAGCTGTTCGTTTTCACTCATGATGGACTCTCAATTTTCAAGATAATTACTGATAAAATCAGTAACGTTTTTTTCAAGTTGTTCAATTGTACCGTTATTTTCGATGATCACATCAGATCTTTTCTTTTTTTCATCAATGTCCATCTGATTCTTCAGGGCCAACTCTGCTTGATCTTTGGAAACGTTGTCTCTTTTGGTCAGCCTCTCTATTTGAATATCCTTGCCAGAATATACACAAACTTTCAGATCGACTTTTGAATCAAGACCTTTCTCGAATAGGAGAGGGACATCATAAACGACGAGATTCGGGGAACCCGCTTTTGTATAAACATCCATGAAAGCTTGAGGTAGCTTGGCATAAATTTCAACTTCCAGTGCCGTTCTTATTTTGACATCACTGAACGCCAGTTGTCTGAGGGCCTTGAAGTCAATTGAATCATCGACAATGACTTGGGGAAAATTACTTTTGATGAAGTTCAACATCTCTTCGGTTGCATATATGGATTTGACCAAGTGGTCAGCATTGATGACCAAAACTTGATGGTCAGAAAGAACAGTAGAAGCTGTACTTTTTCCTGTCGCAATTCCACCGGTCAGACCGATGATTGGAACTTCCAAATTGTGAAGTCTGGAAGATTTTTCTTTTGAGATAAATTCTTTTTTTAGTTTCACTTCTTCTCGTTCAGTTTTGCTTGATCCCAGTAGACATCCATCTGCTGTTGATTCATTTCATCAATATTGTTCCCAGATTCCTGGATCAACTTTTCCATGGCATGAAATCTTCTGAGAAATTTTCGATTGGCGGCCCTTAGTGCCTCTTCTGGTTCAATATCGAGATGTCTGGCAAGTTGAGCTGCAGAGAAGAGAAAGTCTCCCATTTCTTCTTCAAGTCTTTCTTTGTTGAGCCCATTTTGCGGAACGAGTTCCTCTTTTAATTCTTGCCATTCTTCTTCAACTTTATAGGCGACCTGAGATGCATCATCCCAGTCAAATTTTATTTTCTTGGTTTTCTTTCCAATTTTCCATGCAGAGAAAAGAGCAGGAAAGTTCAATACATCGTCTTTGATTTTTGTTGAAGTTTCTTTTCCTTCTCTGGCCTTCTCTTCTTCTTTGATTTTTTCCCAATTAGTGACAACATCGGAAACATCGATATCTGAATTCTTGTTTTCAAAAACATGTGGGTGTCTTCGAATCAATTTTTCTCTGAGCACTTTGGAAACACTCTCAAGATCGTAGGTCTTGCTCTCTTCACCAATAGTTGTATGGAGTAAAATTTGAAGAAGCACATCTCCAAGTTCTTCTTCCATCGCCTTGTTGTCATTTGTTTCAGCAGCATGAGCAAACTCAAAGCTCTCCTCGATCAGATATTTGACCAATGTTTGATGGGTCTGCTCCAAGTCCCATGGACAGCCTTCTTTAGGGTGACGGAGTTGTTTGACGACTTGTGTAAGTTTTTCGAATTCTGGGTAATTCATCTGTAGCCTTCCTTTCGTCGCTAGTTTAACATTGGATGACGGATAAGTAATGGTCGATAAAGTTTTTAAATCCTCAAAGCTCACTCTTTATTATGCAGATCAGTTGACCTGGAATAAGTCTGAATTTCAGACTTTAATCAACTATCTTGATCCTACACTTAAAGTGCTGGAAAAATTTGTGAGCGGCAAAGGACAGGATCAATTGGGGCTGGCTTCACATGTGGAAGTTCAATTAACTCTATGTGGCGATAAGAAAATTAAAAGCTTGAATAATGAATACCGGGGAAAGGATAAGGCGACCGATGTCCTGTCTTTCCCTGTTCACGACTCTTTGCGAAAAGGAGAGAGGGACGAAGAGTTCCTCTTTGATGTCCTTAATATTGGGGATATTGTAATATCCCGGGATGTGGCCCGAAGACAGGCAAAAGATTTTGATATCAGCTTGGCCCAGGAAATCGTCCACTTGATTGTTCATGGTTTTCTCCATTTGTGTGGGTATGATCATGAGATTTCCAAGAAGGAACATGAGTTGATGTTCGGAATTGAGCAAAAACTTGTGGCCTCGATTTACAAAAAACTTGGTTTGAAAGGAAAGGTCTATAGTTATGGAACAGACACTTAAAATCGCTCTCGATGAAAACAGATCAAAAATGAAAAGCTACTCCGACAAGCTGGAAATGCTACGGAGGTCACTTTGACATTCCAAAAAAGGAAGAACGTTTAAGTGAAATTTCCCAGATGGAAGGCATGGAAGGTTTCTGGGATGATGCTGATGGTGCCGCCAAAATTCAAAAAGAAAAATCCGTTCTCCAGTCTGTAGTCAGTACCTGGAGTCAGCTCAAAGAATATTATGATGAATTTGAAGTTCTCTGCGAGTTTGCAGCAGATGGTGATGAAGCTTCAGCTTCGGAAGCAAATGAAATTGTAGACAAGTTTCTTGATGCGTTCTTAAAAGCTGAGCAGAAGGTCCTACTTTCGGATGAAGTGGATCCTAATAATGCCATTGTGAACATCAATGCAGGAGCTGGTGGAACAGAGTCTTGTGATTGGGCTTCCATGCTGTTTAGAATGTTAACCAGATGGGCTGAAAGCAAAGGTTTCAAAGTTCAAGTTCTTGATGCCCAAGATGGAGACTCTGCTGGACTCAAATCAGCAACATTCACTGTTACGGGAGATTTCGCTTACGGTTTGATGAAGTCAGAGACTGGAGTTCATAGGCTTGTCAGAATTTCTCCTTATGATTCTGCAGCCAGAAGACACACTTCTTTCCAGACATCGATATCGGTCCGGGCCTGCGAGTAGTGAAGCCGGGCGGCACCCAGCAGGGCGGGCCGGTAAAGAAGCTTCTCCTCGGCTTCGCACGACCGCGTGGCGGGTAGAAACCCCTCCTCGATGCCGGGAGGCAGAACGGGTCTCAGACCTCCG
>JBFEVX010000013.1:0-55094 GCA_041546685.1 Bacteriovoracaceae bacterium
AAAAATGGAGCGGGCAACAAGGTTCGAACTTGCGACCCCCAGCTTGGAAGGCTGGTGCTCTACCAACTGAGCTATACCCGCATTCATTTTTTTAATGTCAAAGATGGTGGCGAGGGATGGATTCGAACCATCGAAGGTATACACCGACAGATTTACAGTCTGTTGCCTTTGGCCACTCGGCAACCTCGCCTCTGTTATAAAAGTGTGGAGCTGGCTATAGGACTTGAACCTACGACCTGCGGTTTACAAAACCGCTGCTCTACCAACTGAGCTAAGCCAGCCTGTCCACGCTTTTTAACGTGAGGACTGTTTTAAACTCGAAGTTCAGCAAAATCAAGATTTTTTTCTTCATCATGCTGAATTTTATAACTCAAACATACCGAGGAAAAGACGTGTAATCCCTGCCGAGATATATTTGCTGGCGATTTTAAAGAAGCTCGTGTCGGGCACAACTTCCATCTCTACGCGGACCACATATTCCTTCTTATCTTCATCATAGGAAAGGTACAGTGTGCCATTTTTACTCTTCACACCTTTAAGTCTGAAGTCTTTATCTGTCTTAAAAGACCATGCAGCAACAGTTCCTGGAATTGATGAAAGCTCGTTGTAGACAGACTGTTCGATGATTTCCATTCTGTTCACCGGCCATGGAGCATTCATGTAGTAACGAGCGTATTGAGTCATCACTCTCTTGCCTCCAAGAACTCTGCTTGAAACTGTTCTTGAAGAAACCATGTTTATTTCTTCTGCACCGTCTGTGTATTCAGTCCATTTTGAAAAGTCAGTGAAGTGCTGAATGATCTCTTCGTGACCATTAAAATTTTCAGCGACAAGTGTGGCAAAAAACTGAACAACAATTGTTTTCTGGCCATTGATTGTTTTGGTTTCAGACTTTGAACAATAAAAGCCATTGTCAAAACAGTCAGCCGGAATGGTTGGAAGTGCAGCGTATGCACTCAAGGAAAAAAGTGAAATCAGTATTAATAGAGAAAGTCTCTTCATATAAACCCGCTTTGTTGAATTGTGTGTAAGCAGAGATAATCAAAGACTTTTCAGTTTGAAAAGAATTTTTCCATGGCCACAGCAGCTGCAACGGAAACATTGAGAGACTTGATTGGCCCCTGAGGCACTAGAGACACTGTTCTTTTCACTACACGCGAGACAGCATTACTCATTCCAACATCTTCTGCCCCAAAAACCAGACAAACGACTGCATCATTAAGTCCATCAAGTTGCTCTGGGCTATGCTCAGAGAATCCAATAACGATAACACCCATGTCCTGAAGCTTATTCAAGGCCTTTGGAAGTGAAGAACATTGTACAATGGGAAGATATTCAACCGCACCACTGGCAATTCTTGAAAATCCTGGTCCACGTCCAAAATTTCCTTTAGTTGAAATCAAAATTGCGTCCACACCATAAAAAGCCGCTGTTCTCATAATGGCTGCACCATTGTGGGCATCACTCACTTGGTCCAAACAGATTATTTTTTTAGCCTTCCCTGATTCAATTTCTTTGAAGAGATAATTAAGATCTTTTTCCTCAAGGCTTTCTACAACCAGGAAAATTCCAGAAGGAACTCTTTGATAATTAAATCCAAGATCGTCACAAAAAGCTTTGGCGCGATCTTGGAGTTTGTGATTATCAAGAATCTGAACTTCACACTTCTCTTCTATTTTTGAGACACCTGTTTTTTTGGAAAACTCTTTCAATCCTTCTTTGGTCGCATAAACGCCATAAAGTTTTCGCGTAGGATTTTCCAGCGCTTCTTTGATTGAGTGAATACCGAAGATGATGTCTCTATCCAATTCAGGCTCCAAATGGGTCAGTTGGTTTACTCTCAACTGTATTGTCTTCAAGTACCAATTGCAGATTTAGTAATTCTTGAACTCTATCAACAACTTCTTCTGGTTTTACTTTTATGGTAGCTCCGTCTTTTCTTCTGTTGATTTTGAGCATTCCATCTTCTTTGAAATCTCTTTCCCCAAGTACAAGTTGGAAAGGAAGTCCAAGAAGATCGGCATCTTTAAATTTGAATCCTGGACCAGCTTTTCTGTCATCATAAACGACATCAATCCCAGCATTCATCAATTGATCATAGATTTCATCCGCTTGCTTCATAGTTTCTTCGCCCTTAGCGATAACCACAAAGTGCAGGTCAGCGGGAGCGATGGAGACCGGCCAAACAATTCCTTTTTCATCATGGTTTTGCTCGATACTTGCAGCAACCACTCTGGTAATTCCCATACCGTAACAACCCATCAATGGATGAATGGTTTTACCGTTCTGATCAAGGACAGAAACGTTCATGGATTTTGTATACTTGTCGCCCAACTGAAAGATATGACCGGCTTCAATTCCTCTTTTGGTAAAAACAGGTTTACCTGATTCTTTGTCGAGATCGCCGACTTTCGCCTGACGAAGGTCTGCTACCTCATAGCCTTTGGCATCTCTTGAAGGGATGAATCCTTCAAAGTGCTTGTCGACCTGATTGGCTCCTGTGACATAAGAAGCATCAAGGTTTACTTCACCGTCGAAAACAACTTTCAATTCTTTCTTAAGTTCGTACGGCCCAATAAAACCTTTTTCAAGTTGAAGTTCCTTGAGTTCATTATCTGTAGCGGCCAATACGTGCTCGCTACCAAGGTAAGCTTTAAGCTTGATCTCATTAAGCTCATCATCTCCTAACAACATCGCTAGAATAAAAGTTTCCTTATCTCCCGTGATTCCCTTGTAAACAAGAGACTTCAAAGACTGATGCTGAGGAGACTTGAGGAAATTACAAACGTCCTCTATCGTTGCCATGTTTGGAGTATCAACCAGAGCAATTACTTTTTGATCTTTATTCCAGTCAAGTGGAGCTCTTTTAGTCTCTGCCTTTTCGATATTCGCGGCATAACCAGATTCAGAAAGAATCAAAAGGTCTTCACCATTGTCAGCAAGAATCTGAAATTCGTGAGTCTGAGAATCAGATGAAGCCATCGCTCCACCATCAGCTTTAACTGGAACGAACTCGAGTCCCATTCTCATGAGAATTCTCTCATAGGCCTTGAACATATTTTCATAAACTTTGTCGAGACAGGCCTTATCAACATGAAATGTATAAGCGTCTTTCATGATAAATTCACGTGCTCTTAGAAGACCGAAACGCGGACGAATCTCATCACGAAATTTAGTATTCATTTGATACAAATTACATGGAAGTTCTTTATAAGATTTAACACCTTTACTGAAGACATCTACCACTGACTCTTCATTGGTTGGTGAAAGACAAACATCACTGTCTCGTTTGTCTTTGAATTTCAACATTTCTGTCATTAGATCCCAACGACCTGAAGACTTCCAGAGTTCTCCTGGAGTTACCATCGTCATTAAAATTTCTTGAGATCCGGCACGGCTCATTTCTTCACGAACAATCTTCTCAACCTTCTGAATACTTTTGAGTCCAAAAGGGAGGTAGTTATAGAGGCCGGCTCCTGATTTATGAATCAGTCCAGCTCGCATCATCAATTGATGAGATGGAATTTCAGCATCAGCTGGTATTTCTTTATAAGTCTGCCAAAAGGCTTTTGAAAGTTTCATATCCTCTTCCTCGTATCGTAGAGCAATGAGTTAGAATTACCCAATTTTCGGGGTAATGGCCATAAAAGTGTGAATGTGAGTGATTTTAATGGAAACTTGGGGCTAGCCCAAGCGGGAGTTCGAAGGCCTGAACGGCTTCTTTCTCAAGCGATGAAGCTGAAACAATCTGATAAGCCGACTGCGTTTCAAGAAGCTTGCGACAAAGTAGATTATGAAGGTTGTGACCAGACTTGAAAGTCGTGATCTTACCGGCAATTTCATATCCAAGAAGACTGATATCACCAAGTGTATCTAGAATTTTATGTCTGACGAACTCGTCTCTAAAACGAAGTCCTTCTGGATTCATAACTTTGAAATCATCGAGAACGATGGCGTTATCAAGAGATCCACCCTTAATCAGCCCACGTCTCTTAAGCATGTCCACGTCTCTTAGCATCCCAAAAGTTCGCGCTCTTCCGATTTCTTTGATGAAGTTCTCACAAGAGAATTCGAAAACTTTGTTTTGGGTCTTGATCAGTGGATGCGTAAAATCAATTGTTGAATCAATGATCAGTCTGCTAGCAGGCTCGATTCTCGCCCATTTGTCATCAACCTTGACTTCAACTGGCTCTAGAACAACTAGGAATTTCTTCGATGTATTAAGCGTCGCGATCCCTGTGTCTTTAAGAACAAATACAAATGAAGCACCGGAACCATCCATAATAGGAACTTCAGGACCGTTGATTTCAACAAAGACGTTATTGACTCCAAGTCCGTAAAGAACAGAGAGAAGATGCTCAACAGTGTGAACTGAATTCACACCTTCACCAAGAGTAGTATTATTCTCAGTGGCACCTACTGTTGTTGCGTCGGCCTTAAGAGTTTCTGCACCAGGAAGATCGATTCTTTTGAACTGAATGCCAGTATCCGCTTCAGCTGGGTGAAGCGTCATCGTCACTTTCTTACCGGAGTGGATACCAATCCCGGTAATGCTGACTTTTTTGGCTATGGTTCGTTGATAAAGCATCGATGTCCTAAAATTTTCAGTGAAATATTATATTAAAGTCTCACTCAAGTTTTTGGCAAATATAAGTTCAGTATAATCGGTCAGTTAAAAATCCGACCAAACACTGCAACTTTTGCCGATACAAGCGATTTTCAAAGTTTAACGCTTCTAACAAATTCTAGATCAAAGTTCGAGGGTGAATTTCCCAAATTGTAAAAATGGGTATGATTTCAAGCCCTTCCCTAATTTCCTTTTCGCACGATCGTTTTCAATTTTTGAATTTTTGCCAACAATATGTTCCAGAGATGGAGCAAATACTTGAAATGGAGAGGTTTGCCCCTATCCTCCAAGCCTCCTCAAAGTATAGTATAACTATATAAAATTATTTGATTTTATCGGTATTGACTTGAATATGAACAAAAATAGGAGGCTCGAGCCACATGAAAATCTTCAAACTCATTCTGATTACTACATTGATAGCGGGATGTGCTTCGAGACCTGTCCTCTATCCCAATAAAAAGCTCAAATCTGTCGGTAAAGAGGCATCTCAAAAAGACATTGATGTCTGTTTGGCAGAGGCCGATGAATATTTGGAATCAGCCGAGGCCAAGAAAATTCTAAGAGGAGCCGGAAAAGGATCTATCTTCGGTGGAGCCGTTGGAGCCGTGACAGGTCTTCTCACTGGAGATGTCCTTAGAGGTGCAACTTCAGGGGCCGCGGTCGGAGCTGCGGCCGGTGGTGTTGGAGCTTCACTTACACCAGATCAACTTGAACGTGCTTATGTTAATCAGTGCCTGCAAAAGAAAGGCTACAAAGTACTGGGGTGGGATTGATGAGTTCTATTTGGGCAATCGATGGCCTTTCTCCTGACAAATGTCAGGAGCGTTTTAAAGGCACTATGATGGAATCGATGAAAGTAACAGTCGATGAGATAGGTCATAATTTCATTAAGGCCTCTATGCCTGTTTTTGAAAATACCATCCAACCCTATCGAATACTTCACGGGGGTGCATCAGTAGCTCTAGCCGAAACTCTCGGCTCAATGGCCTCAAACTTTGTTCTTGGTGACGAAAGCAAAGTTGCAGTTGGACAAAGTATCAATGCCAATCACATCCGACCTGTGCCCTTTGGGAAACATGTTACTGCTATTACCAAACCAGTTCACTTGGGAAGGAGTTCCCACGTCTGGGAAATTGAAATTTTCAATGACGAAAACAAACTGGTTTGTGTCTCACGATTGACTATGGCGGTAATTGATAAACCATCCAATTGATTGCCTGATTGCAACAGACTCCGTAGAATATCAATAAATTGACTCTATCACGGAGGATAGTGTGAGACTGGCTTTTATTTTACTCGTTTTATTTTTTATATTTTCCAATATTGCTTCTGCGGGTGGAAAACTTGTTTACTCCAAAGGAACTGTTGAAGTTCTTTCAAAGAAAACCAAATCCAAAATGTTTCAAAAAATCAAAAAGGGAGCCTCTCTTGAAATTGGTGACATCGTTCGGACAAGAAAAGGAGCACTCGCTATTCTTTCGCTTGATGGAGGATCAAAACTAAAACTCAACCCTAATAGTGCAGTCACTATCAAGAACACACAAAAGAACAACGAAGAAGTTTTTCTCAATAAAGGAAGTGCCTTCATCAATGTTCTTAAAAGTAAACTCTCCAAAAACGCCAAACCTAAATTCAATCTGAGAACCAAGACTGTCGCTATGGGTGTAAGAGGGACAAGCTTTTTCGCTTCATATGGAAAAACCCCTACTCAGAAAAAAGTTCGAAAAGACATCTGGATGTGCGTGAATGAAGGTTTAGTCGAAGTTGTTAACGTTAAATCCAAGCAGAAAGTACAAGTCAAAGCCGGTGAAGGTATCAAGGTCGACAAAGGTCAGAAGATCAGCGATCCAAAGCCACTTGCATGGACCAAAAAACTGAATTGGAACATGGACGAAGGCAAAGGAGACTTGGAAAACAAAGTTTCTATCGAAGAGGCTTATTCCGATCCTTTGGATCAAGACTATGATTAAGATTTTCATCTCTTTTCTGCTCTTTTCAAGCATGGTTCTTGCAGATCATCATGTTCCCGAAGATGAAAGTCCCGGAACGACTCCTGCTGCCGTTCTTCGAGTGCACCATAAAAAAGGAAACACTCTCTATAAATTTGATTACGAGCATATCACTGAAGTTGTTGGAAGAACTGACAAGCGCTACACACTTGGTGTTCGCTATCGTTTCTTCTCCAGCTTCAAAGCAGGTATTTATTATTCGAAAAGATATGGGCAACGTCATGATGAAGATTGGATTCTTGGTCCTAACCCTCCCAAGTGGATCTGGGTGGACACTGACTCTAGGGCCGAAGATTTTGTTGGTATAGAATTGATTCCACGAACACTCGTTCATTTCCTGCCAGGAACCTGGATTGGTGAATTTAGAGTCATGGCCGAGAGAAACTTTTTCAATGACAACAATACGATCAAAGTCAGGCCTGGATTAACTCACATCTATATGGGTGATTCAGGACCTTTGTTTAATTTCTTCTTACAATACGAAGTTTATATTCCTCTCAATTATGGAAGAGAAACTATCTATGAACAGTGGCTTTATCTTGGATCCTTGTATCACTATTCAAAAATTTTCAAGCCTGGACTCTTCTTTACTCGCTACGAGAAGAAGTGGAGTAGCACTGATGCTTTTTTCATGAAGAAAGGTGAACATTTCACCAATACTGAAAAAGGAAACATGTTTGGATTGTCGCTGAATTTTACAATTCCGTGAATTGATCCAAATGCTGATTGGCCTTCTCTGAAATCTCTCTTCCACGTGGAGTTCTTAGAATGAAACCTTCTTTAAGAAGATAAGGTTCGAAGACATCTTCAATTGTAGTCCTATCTTCACTCAAAGTGGCACAAAGAGCTTCGATTCCAACAGGACCACCACCATAGTAATCCCGAATGACTGAGAGAATCTTTCTATCCATTCTATCAAGTCCTTCAGAATCAATATCCATCAACCCCAATGAAGTTGAAACTTCATTTGGACAAATTACATCTTTTCCTCGAACAAGAGAGAAGTCACGCACTCGTCTTAAAACTCTGTTAGCAATTCTAGGGGTCCCTCTCGAACATGAAGCAATCATGTCACGAGCTTCATCTTCTATTTTGATTCCAAGTTTGCCAGCATTGTTTTCAACAATTTGTGCCAGCTCTTCTGGTTTATAGAAATCAAAGTGAAGGTTTGCCATGAATCGATCACGGAGAGGATTGGACAATAATCCAGACCTGGTCGTTGCCCCAATAAGTGTAAAAGGGGCAATTTCAATTTGCATGGTTCTGGCCGCAGGTCCCTGTCCGATGACGATATCGAGACGATAGTCTTCCATTGCCGAGTAGAGAATTTCCTCTACTGAAATATGCATACGATGTATCTCATCAATAAAAAGAACATCTCTTGGCTGAAGGTTGGTGAGAATCGCGGCCAAGTCACCTTTTCTTTCTATCGCTGGTCCTGAAATGACATGCAACTCACTTCCAAGAGCGTTAGCAACAATCATTGCAAGTGAAGTTTTACCAAGTCCAGGAGGTCCGGAAAGAAGTGCATGATCCATGGCCTGTTTTCTAATCTTGGCAGACTCAACCATCACTTCAATATTTTGTACGACTTTTGTTTGTCCGATATATTCTGAAAAATCACGTGGACGAAGTCTGTTTTCATGAGTTCTTTCGTTTTCTGTTTCGACAGGACTTACAATTCTTGTTTCATCCATTTTAAACTTCCTTCAATACCAGGTGAACCAATTGTTCGGCCCTTTGAATATTGGCTTCGTTCATAATTTTCTGAGCGAGAGGAATAATTTTGTCCTCTTTGAATCCAAGTTCCTTACAGGCCATCAATGCATCTTGAATGATTTGGTTCTCATTTGTAACAGGAGCTGCTTCTGTTAGCTCTGGCATCGTCACTTGAACACTTTCAGCAGCGACTGGAACCACGGCCTCTTCCCATTTCGTCATGGCACTTGAATACATCTTGGCCTTGGCAATTTTGGATTTGAGATCAAGAATCAATTGCGAAGCGGCTTTATCTCCTACCCCTGGAGCTTTCTTCAACAATGCTTTATTTTCCATCATGACAGCAGTGATGATATTTTCGCCACCAAGATTGGCAAGCATCGAATATGCTGATTTCGGCCCAACACCCTTAACTGTTGTCAGAAGTTCAAAAAGTTTTTTCTCTCTAAGGTTAGAAAAACCGTAGAGTTCCTGGCTGGCTTCTTTAATAACATGAGAGATATAAAGACTGGCGCGACTTCCTTCAGCAAGAACTTGCTGACAATAAATCTGGTAGCCAACACCACTGGTAGTATTCAAAATCAAGTCTTGTCCATCACTGAACACTACTGTTCCACTTAAAAATCCGATCATTTTTCAAATCCTCTCGAAAAGACTTGTTTGAGTGTTCTCTTACTCCCAAAACTTTTCTTTGTGTGTGCGCTCATTTTATTTGAAACATTGCGATTCAAAGCATGGCAAGCAGCGATGGCAAGAGCATCGGACTCATCATGAGTGGCGAATTCTCTTTTTCCAAACATCATAGAGACCGCCTTATCGACACTCTCCTTGGTTGCATGCCCATGTCCGGTGACTGTCGACTTCACAAGGTTTGGCGAATATTCGAAAACCTTTTTCTGATGACTTTGCATGAAGGCGGCGAGCATTGCACCTCTGGACTGAGCCAGCTTTGCAAGAGACGTCACACTTTTCACGTAAATCAGAGATTCGAAAGCGATCTCATCAGGTGAATAGCGCTCGATCAATTCTGCTGCACTTTCATGAATCGGTCCCAATCTGTCGATCAATTCAAGTTTTGAATCAAATTTCAAAACGCCTGAAGCCAGATAAGTCATCTTTCGGCCTTGAAGTTCAATAACTCCGTAACCTGCTTTCAATGAACCGGGGTCAATGCCCAAAATAATCATAAGAAATCATAACGCGAGATGAAATGGTGTGTCCATGCGGAGATGGTCATTAACCTTGAGCTTTCGATCTAAAAAAATGTCCCACATAAAAGATGAGAGAACCACCAACCAGTTGGAGAAATTCCAATTGTCCGTACTGACCTTTGTTGACTCCACTAAAGAGGCAAAGTGTCACGGCGGTTAATCCAATAAGTTGAAGGCCGAAGCCTGTGTAGAACATCATAGACGTTGTGTATCAATTAAAAAGTCTTCTGAAAAGACCTTAGCAAAGCCTGTAACTTCTTATAGGATAGGACAAACCTACTCACAGGAAACTATCAATGGCTGAACTCTATACATCCAAGCCTGTTCGCGAAAGACACCTTCTCCAACTCAAAGACAAATGCCTTGAATTAAAAGAGAAAGGCATTAATCCAAGCATGAAAGTGATCCTCGTTGGTAATGTACCCGCAAGTTTGATCTACACCAGGAATAAAAAGAAATTCTGCGAAAGCTTTGGTGCTGAATGTGAAATCGTTCACTTAGACGAAGGAATCAGTGAGAAGGATTTTCTTTCTGAGGTTGAAAAGATTTCTTCAAATAATCTTGTTCACGGCTGTTTTATCCAACTGCCACTTCCCAAGCATTTGCAACATATTGAAGTGGGCGACTTGATCCCTCCTCATAAAGATGTTGATGGTTTTCACCGCGATAACCTGAATGCTCTTTTGCATGGCAACGAAGAAAAGGCCCTACTCCCGTGTACTCCAAAAGGTATCATCACCATGCTTGATTACTACGGAGAGAAGCTTGAAGGGAAAAATGTCGTGGTTATCGGCCGAAGCATGATTGTTGGCAAGCCAATGATGCTGATGATGCTCAACAAAAACGCCACCGCCACCATCTGCCACAGCCGAACGGCTAATCTAGCTGAACATACCAAACGCGCTGATATTATTGTCTCGGCGGTAGGAATCGCGAAATTTTTAAAGAAAGAACATCTACGAGATGCTGGAGACCAAGTTCTTGTGGATGTTGGAATGAACCATGACGAAAACGGGAAGCTTTGCGGCGATATTGACTTCGAAGATGTTGTTGATCACTGCAAAGCAATCACTCCAGTGCCCGGCGGCGTGGGTCCGATGACGATTCTCTCCTTGGCCCAAAACCTTTTACAAGCAGCTGAAAACAGCTTATACAAATAGTTCGCAAAAACCCTTGGAGGCTCACCATGAGCAATAAGACGTCACTTTACCAAAAGCACGTTGACCTTGGAGCAAAGATGGCTCCGTTCGCAGGCTTCGACATGCCTATCCAATACTCATCAGTCAAAGAAGAAGTCTTGGCCGTCAGAAATGAAGTTGGTGTTTTCGATGTCAGTCACATGGGTGAATTTTTTGTTGAAGGTCCAGATGCTCAAAAATTTGTCGACCATTTAATCACTAATGACTTTCAAGGTGCTGGCCCACTCAAGGCGGTTTACTCTCCTCTTTGTCGTGAAGATGGAACAGTTATTGACGACTTGATCGCTTACAAACTTGAAAACGAAAAAGTTCTTATTTGCGTAAACGCTGCCAACATTGAGAAAGACTGGAACTGGATCTCCTCTAAAACTGAGGGCTTCAATGTTAAGCTTACAAACGATTCAGACAACTGGTCCCTATTGGCTGTCCAAGGACCAAAAACAGAAGAAGTTTTAAAATCTCTTGAACTTCTTGGTGATGAAGAATTTCCTTATTACTCCATTAAACAATACGAAAGAAATGGAGAGAAAATTATTCTCGCCAGAACTGGATATACCGGCGAAGACGGATTTGAAGTTTTCTGCACCCATAAGTTTGCAGCTGAACTTTGGGACAACATGATGAGCAAAGGAGTCATGCCTTGTGGACTGGCCGCTCGAGATGTTTTAAGACTCGAGGTTTGTTACCCACTTTATGGTCATGAAATTCACGATGAAGTGACTCCACTCGACAGTGCACTCAAATGGACTGTCAAACTAAACAAAGATAGTTTCATTGGTAAAGAAGCTCTGGAGAACCACGCTCCCAAATTCAAGTTGGCCAAGATCCAACTCGACAAAGGAATCCCAAGAGAAGGTTACCCAGTTGAGAATGAAAATGGAGAGGCCATTGGTGTTGTCACATCTGGAACTATGTCAGTAGTTCTCGGGAAAGGCATCGCATTGGCCCACATCAATAACGACGTGGATCTCAAATCCACGAAGCTATTCGTTAATATACGAAACAGAAAATACGAGGCCCAACGACTTACCAAGGCTTTCGTCACCGGAGGACATAAATAATGGCACATTCAACACCAGAAGAGCTTAAATACACAAAAGAACACGAATGGGTGAAGATTGAAGGCAACACAGCAACTGTTGGGATCACCGACTTTGCTCAAGGTAGTCTTGGCGATATCGTTTTCGTGGAGCTTCCAGATTCTGGAACAGAGCTTTCCAAAGACGCCGCTTTTGGCGTAGTTGAATCTATCAAGTCAGTGAGTGATTTATACTCTCCTTTGACAGGAACTGTTACTGAGTCCAATCAGGAACTTGTTGACCAACCCGAGCTTTGCAACCAATCACCTTATGATTCTTGGATGATTAAGATTGAAGTTTCTGATGAGAACGAAATCTCAGAACTTCTCGACGCTGCTGCTTATCAAGAGCTTTGCGCGAACCAAGAATAATTTTATTACAAAAGATTTACTTTTAAACTTGAAAGCCCTTTAAACACCGTTTTGAAGGGCTTTTTTGCTTGTTTAACCAATGCAAGAAAAAAAATGATTTATTTTTTGAAAAGTGAAATTTGTAAGTCAAACTTTTTTTTCATGTGCAGTTAAACACTTAGAAAATTTTTTTCACAAATGATTTTTCATCTCAAAAATATAAAAATTTTTTGCTTCTTAACTAATAATTTCTCTTTACGAAAAACGCCAAAGGCCGCATACTGCCCTTCGTTTCAACTTCGAATTCCAATAGGACAATAGATAAATATGATGACTGACAATCAGGAATCTGTTCAACTTCTCAACACTGCTATCATCAAGAGCAAAGAGAAAAAGATCGACAGCTCATATGAGCAGCGTCTTTCTAAAGCGTGTAACACGCCAGCGATCAGAGCATTATCTGTGGCCATCAATCACCTTGCAGAAACACAGAACATCAGCCACGACCAAGCAGCCATTCAGTTGGTTGAAACTGTTCGTGAACTCGACAGCATCTGGACTGACTACGTGATGATGGAAGGGATTGGAAAACTCAAAGAGCTTCTTAAAACTCAATCCGCTCACTAAACTCTTTTTAAATTTATTTTAACCTTTGACGACGAAGCCCCATTCGATCTGTGCACGTCCATTAACCATCATCCCCTTAGGAGGATTAGGAAACGGACCGGCTTCATTGAATGCCTCGATAGCGGCATCATCGAGCTCTTTAACTCCACTGGTAGATTTCACATGTACATCGACAATGGTCCCAGTTTCATCAAGAGTAATTGTTAGTGAAGTGATTTTATTTTCACTGGCAGGAATTCTTCTTCCCGAAGCATAGATAGTTTTGGCCTTCTCACGAAGGTTTCTTCCCCAGTACTGCTCAAGCTTCTGTCTGATTCGATGGTAGAAGCCATAATACTTGTACTCAATAGTGTTCATGTTAGTCATATCACCAAGAGGAAGGTCTTCAACAAAATCATTATTCTTGGCCAGACCAGTTTTTCCACGAACTCCATTTTTCAAACCTTTCGAGGCCATATGCCTTGAAGGATTTGCCAATTCTTTCATTGTGTGACGCTGAGCTTTGGCCAAGTCTTCAAATGTGATCTTAGTGCGCTTCATAGTCACTGGTTTTTTATTAACAATCTTTTTGGCCACTTTCTTGGCCTCGTCCATCTTCTTTTTCAATCCAGCATCTTGAGCCGGCCTTGGAGTATCAGCTCCAGTCTTGATTCCCAATCCAGCGACTTTAAAAGACCCGTTGGATTTGGCAACAGTTTCACGATCAAAAGTCTGATCTGTTTTACCAAGATACTTGGCATCTTTTGATTTGATCTTCTTACCTGTTTGTTCAGTATTAACAATTTGCTTAGGTTTGGTGGATGGAAAAGTTTGGAGTTTAATTCTAAGTGGCTCAGGGGCCTCTCTTTCTTCAAGATCAAGAACAGTTTTGATTTGAAATTTGACTGGCATGACCATCATATGAACAAAGAATGAAACCAAGAGAGCAATCCAAGGAAGGTTCTTAGAAAATTTGCTGAATTTTGCCCGAACTGGGTTTGCTGCTTTCAATTGTATATCCGTCCTTGAGATTTACATCCTATGGATACCTATCGGCAGCAAAACCTATTTATTAAAGGGATTATTGATTATTAAAGTAATCATCCTCTTCGAATATTTGGTTATTTAAGTCTCCTTCGCCAGACTGATCTGCTTGGTTATTGTCAGTTTTTTCAACACCAGGTTCAGTCCCCTCGACGAAGGCCTCCATAAAAGCATTTTTTTGACTCGACCTAGCAGGCTCCCCTGTTTCCTTATCGATCAAAACATTGATGATTCCTGGAGGAATTTTAAAATCATATTCACCAAATTTTTTAAGTCCGGCCTGCATGAACTCTTTCCAGATCGGAAGTGCTGATTTTGCCCCGGTTTCACCCCAACCTAAGGTCTTATTGTCATCAAATCCCGTCCATACACCTGTAACTAAGTTCGAGCTGAAACCAAGAAACCAGGCATCAACATAAGAGTTGGTGGTTCCAGTTTTTCCTCCAAGAAAAGTACTGACCGCTCTCGCCCCTCGTCCAGTTCCGTGAAGAACAACACCTCTTAAAAGATTCGTCATAATATAAGCAAGTCTTTCGTCATATACTTGTTCAGCATTCAAATTCTTCGTAAAAGGATTTTCTTTTTTATCTTTTACTTCTTCAGTTGGAGTCGCTTCTGCTACCGCCTGAGGGTCAGGTGAGCTTTCAGCAGTTGGAGAAGGACTTGGAGAAGCTTCAGCTTTAACTTCATCAGTTTTCTCACTTTCTTGACCTGGTATTTCCTCAATAAAGTATTGTTTCGCGTTTCTGTCAGTGATCTTTGTAATGGTTTTTGGATAAATTCTCTTTCCACCATTTGGAAAAATTGAATAAGTTGAAACAATATCAATCAACGTTACACCAAAAGATCCAAGTGACACACTCAGGTCAGGATCAAGCTCAGCATTAAACCCAATCCTTTTAGCAAAATCAAAAATCCCCGGAACACCGATTGTTTCTGCAATTTTAATTGTTGGAACGTTTCTGGACTGCTCGAGTGAATTTCTAAAAGTAATTGGACCTTTGAATTGACCATCATAATTACGAGGCTTCCAATTCAAACTTGAATCTACACCGCCAAGAGCTTCTGGACTGTCAATGATGATTGAAGCTGGAGTAAATCCATGCTCCAGTCCCGCAGCAAAAAGAAATGGCTTAAAGGAAGACCCAGGCTGTCTTTTTGATTGAATCGCTCTATTAAATTGAGACTTTGCAAAGTCGGCACCACCAACAAACGCCAGAACTTCGCCCGAAAAAGGATCAACTGAAACCAATGCTCCCTGAGCTTCTGGTTCCTGGTCAAGTGATGCGCTCATGAATCTTTGTGCTTTGATCAAGGCCTTGACCTTCTTATCTTTAATTTTTTCATGTCGCTCCATCAAGGCCTTATCCGCTAGCGCTTGATAGTTACTTTCTTTTTTGTCTATCGTTACCCAGACGATATCGCCTTTTTTAACAACTTCATCAGGATTCTTTATATAAGGAAAGTACTGTCTCTCTTCCTGAATGTTTCTTTCATGGGCCCATCTATATCCAGAATAAGGAATAGCAGTGATAATGCCACCAATGGATACAAAAATCAGCTTCCCAGTCCTACTGGTCTCAAGAACTACAGCTTTATACATTTCACCTGTTTTCAAATACTGAAGTAGAGGATCTTCTTTAACCATTCCTGGTCTGAAATATCTGTTTTTTATATTTTCTCTTATCTCTGATTGCTTAAGTTTGATTTTGTCGTATGTGTCTCTACTAAAAGCAATTTCATATTCTTTGATATTGTTTTCATTAATCGTGAAAAATGTAGAAACTTCGGAATATATTTTTTTTCTGAATTCAATTTCATAATTAGTCAGCTCATCTTCACTTTCAATTCGTCCTATCGGACCTTTGTAACCCTGACGTTTGTCTATTTCCTTCACACCTTCGGCGACTGCTTTCTCTGCAACCTTCTGAAGCTCCCAATCAAGAGTCGTCTCAATTTTAAAACCATTTCTAAGGAAGCTCTCTTCTCCTACCAACTCGATAACTCTCTGTCTTACCCAGTCAGTGAAATACCCTGCTTTAAATCCTTCTGGTTTTCTAATTCTAAATTTTGTTTTCTCACTAAGAGCACCTTCGTACTCATCTTTGGTGATCTTTCCCGTTTCATACATTCTTTTAAGAACGTACCCTTGTCTTCTTTTGGCGTATTCTGGATTGATATAAGGGGAGTATTTACCAGGCGCAACCAACAAACCTGCAACCATGGCAGCCTCTGCAACTGTTGCTTCGGCAAGTTCCTTGTCAAAATAACCCTTAAAGGCGGCCTTGACTCCATAGTAACCACCACCGAGGTATACCTGATTCAAGTAAAGAAAAAGAATTTCTTCCTTGCTGAACTTCTCTTCAATTCTTTGGGCCAGTAAGAAGTCCTTGATCTTTCTGGCAATTGATCTTTCACGACTTAATAAAAGAGACTTGGCAACCTGTTGAGTAATGGTAGATCCACCTTGAACAACCCTTCCAGCTTTTAAGTTGACGATAAGAGCTCTAAGAACCCCCATGTAATCGACACCCTTGTGTTCATAGAACTTGTCATCTTCAGCTGAGAGAAATGCATTCACAACCCGCTTAGGAATTTCTTCCATCTTTGCAATATCTCGATTTTCTTTTCCTATATCTGCCAGGATAGTTCCATCTTTTGAAAGAATCTGACTTGAAACTGGAGGATTGTAGTCAGCAAGTGAAGAAATCTTTGGGAGTCCAAAAGAAAAGTAAGCAATAACACTGACACCAGTGATGCCACCGATAAGTATTGCTGCTCCAACAGAAATGAGAACGTATTTGAAAATTAACTTTTTATTCAATTTGACTCAACCTTTTCTTCTTTGCCCCAGTTTGCAATATACTCCTTGAGTCTGATTGCAAAACTTTCACCTGCGCCATTACATCTCTGTAAATATTCTGGCATCCCTGCAATAGAATCCAATCTTGGAGATTTCTCGTTCATCGCGAGATAAATCCCTAATGTCTCGATTTCTTTTTTGGCAATAGCAGCGGTCTTTCCATAAGTGCCTAAGAGGAAATGATCGACATTTTCAAATTCCACAGATTTTGTAAGCACGTCGAGACCGGCGACAATATCAGCACCCAATCTCTTCATCTCCAATAAATTGTAAATCTCCTTGTGAAAAGGTGCCATAAAATTCGATTTTTTCAGGGATTGACCCAAAATCAATTGTTGTTGCAATGTCCAGTACAAGTCACCTCTTGTAAGGTAAACCGTCTTATTTTGTTTGATATTGTAGAGAGGTAGAATAAGCCTCTTTTCACCATTTTGAATTTTCTTTCCATCCAACTGTTTTAAAAACGTTTGATCGACAACTTCCAACCAATCACTACTAAAGGGTTTGAACTCCTTTGCTTTTCTTCCAAATTGATGGAACTGCCATTCGATCTTGTCTGGCGTCAGACCCATGGCGTACATACTCGCCAAGATTGCCCCCATACCTGAGCCTGATACTATATGAACTTTGATTCCTTCTTTTTCGATATTCTTTAAAATAGGAATATAACAGCGCACCCTGTTGAGACCAGGACCAAGTATCAGCGATATGGCAGGTATCTTTTTTGTTGAATTAGTTTTTTGAAAGACTTCTTCGTCAGGAACCGGACCGACCCCTTCTCCACTTTTCTTTTTAGAAATGTCAGGCACCAATCTACTGTTGGCCGAGAAAGCATCAACCCCGAGAGAACCAGCGTCTTCCCCTTTTGGGTCACTGACCATCTGCCCACATGAAGTAAAAAGACTTACTATAATGATGAAAATGAAAAGGTGAAGTTTTTCAGTCAAGTTCTTCCTCATTGAGGCTTTCATTCAGCTGAGCTATTTTTTTCTCTGCTTTCGATAGCTTATCCTTGCATGACTTGAACAGCTTAACCCCTTCCTCAAACTTTTTGAGGGAGTCGTCCAGATTCAACTCACCAGATTCCAGCTGGCCTACGATCTCTTCCAACTTTTCAAGTTGAGTTTCAAAAGTCTGAGTTTTTTTGTCGCTCATAAGTTTTCCTGTGTTTTGCGTCAAATAATTGAACCCCGTGGAGCTCTCGGTGAGAAATTATTTCAGCCCAAAAGCCCACTCCAGCGACCATTTTACTCAATTTCGACACCAAAAGTGTAGAAGTTTCAGCTAATTAGCCGCAGTGGACAAAATTGCCCATGTAGAGTTTTTGGCACCTCACAAGATAACATTAAGAGTGAGAACAAAAGCACCAGGAGGGTGTTTTGAAAGATCTTTGGGTCCCGCTTTCAGGAGCAATTGCACAACAAAGGAATGTTGAAACAATTGCTAACAATGTAGCAAATGCCAATACACCTGGTTTTAAGAAAGACCAGTTAGCATTCAAAGAATATTTGAAAGTCCTTGAGAAAGGTCTTGAAGATATCAATCTCCCAAGAAGAGAGTGGTCCCCTGATGAGTTCTATCACTCACAGGGAGCAGAGAAAGCTCAAGTCAAAATTGACGGAACCTATACCAATCATCAACAAGGTCAACTTACTCCAACAGGAAACCATCTCGACTTTGGTCTCCACGGAAAAGGTTTCTTTGAAGTTCTCACTCCAAATGGAATCAGATACACAAGAAGAGGTACATTCACATTAAACAATCAAGGACAGCTTGTAACTTCACAAGGCTTCCCTGTTCTTTCACAACTTGATCTTGCTGCGATTGAGAATGCTGGAGAGAGTGCTCCTGATCAAATTACAAATCCGCAAAATAGAATCATTCAACTCCCACAAGACTCCGGAAGGCCTACGATCAATCTTCAAGGTGAGATTTTTGCGAACGGACAAAAAGTTGCTGACCTATCTATTGTAGAGTTCAACGACATTCATGCTCTTAGAAAAGAAGGGCAATCAAACTTCATTAATAAAGATTTTAAAAATATTACAGTCGACCCACCTAAAACAGCAGTTCATCAAGGATTCGTTGAGCAATCGAATGTCAATGCAGTCCAGGAGATGTCCGCTTTGATCAAGGCCAATAGACATTTTGAAAGTATTCAAAAAGTTATCAAAGCTTATGACCAAATTAGTGGGAAGTCAGTCAACGAGATCTCGAGATTTTAAGGAGAGATAAAGTGAGAATAAATTTCAGAACAGCAAAAGCCCTGATGATCTGCCTTTTCCTTTTCCATGCTTCAAAATCATTTGGCATGTTAAAGGCATTAAATACAGCAGCTACAGGGATGACCGCTCAAGAAGTCAACGTCAACACGATCTCTCAAAATATCGCCAACGTGAATACTGTTGGTTATAAGAAAGCACGAACAGAGTTTGAAGATCTTCTCTATGAAACTGTTCAAGATGCTGGATCAAGATCAAGTAACAACTCCATGTACAATGTAGGTGTACAAGTTGGAAGTGGAGCGAAAGTTTCAGCAACGAGAAAAGAATTTACTCAAGGTTCGCCTCAAATTACAAACAGACCATTCGACATGATGATCAACGGTGATGGATTCTTTGGTGTTGTTCTTCCAAATGGTGAAGTTAGATATTCAAGAGATGGAGCCTTCAACGTTGATGCTGGTGGAAACCTGGTTACCAAACATGGTTACAGGGTTTTTCCTTCTCTCACACTGCCTCCAGCAACAAAGAGTGTAAGTGTTTCAGAAGATGGAACAGTAGAAGTTTATTTAAACAATCAGGTTGAGCCAATTAATGCCGGCCAGATACCAATTTTCACTTTTGTTAACCCAGTTGGACTGAGAAGCGCCGGTGGGAACCTCTATCAGGTAACACGTTCAAGTGGTCAACCAATTCAAAACATTGCAGGACAAAACAATGCAGGAAGTATCATGCAAGGTTCGCTTGAAACATCAAATGTGAGTGTGATGAATGAAATGACCAACCTGATCAAAGCTCAAAGAGCATATGAAATGAACTCCAAAGTCATGGGTGTCGCAGACCAGATGCTTCAAACTGTGAACAACATAAGGTAAGGCTGATGTTTAAACTTCTAGCAATCTTGATCACATTCTCTACAATAAACCCCGTTTTTGCGAACGGGCTTTGTCATATTAAAAGCTCATCCAGAATCATCCTGGTTGATTCAAAAAAACTTGCCTTCAGCGACATTGCAAAGGCGGAAAACTGTAAACCAGAAACGCAGATCAGGTTCTTGGAAATGATTTCTTCTGCTTCTGGATCACTTAGAGCTGACATGATCAAAGAAAACTTTTCAGAGAAAGTTAAAATCACACCAAGAGTCATCCGAATCAACACTCTCAATACTATTTTAGGTAATAGATACAACACGTTCGACAAGTGGGTCTGGACTGACATCAAGTTTGTTTCAGGAAAATCTGCAATCAGACTGACTCAAAATGAAAAACTAGACTTCAACTGTGATTTTTGTAAGAACCTTGGAAATAAAAGCATCAACATGGTTATTGTTGATCCACTCAAGGCGAGCAACAGAACTGAGTGGTTCAATGCTAGCTTAAAAGTGGAAGCGACAGCATTAGTTTCAAACGATGATATTCAGGTAACCGCAGATGGACTAAATCCTGCAAGTTTTATTGAAAAGACAATTCTTACTGCAAAGCCTGAGAACTTCTTTACCAATAAATCAAAACTACTTTTTTACAAGCTCACCAGACCACTACAAAAAGGAGAGCCCCTGATGTTTAATCACATCACTCCGGCAAACCTCGTTAGACAAGGTCGTGCAGCAACCATCATACTAAAGAACAGTACAATGAGCCTCTCCGGCAAAGCGATGCCACTTTCCAATGGAAAGATTGGAGAGATTATCCAACTTAGAAATCAAAAATCAAAAAAAGTAATGGTAGGAAAAGTTATAGACTTCAACAAAGTGGTGATTGAATTATGATGAAAGCAATTCTTTTGAGTTCATTAATGTTATTAACAAGCTGTGCTTCTTATATCGACCGAGTTCACCGTCAACTCGATCGTGAGGAAATGAAGGATCGAAGATTTGCTCCAACAGCAGGTGCATATAGAAATTCAACCAACCCAAATTTTGATCTCTATCGCAACGGTGGAAATAGACAAGTTGTCACTGACCAAGCAAGACAACGTTTGTCTTCTTCAAATCGTAAGTACGCTCCACCATCTACCAAGCGACTTTATCGTCCAGCCGAAGCGGTCAAGAAGCGCTACACGGCCAATGATCTAACCGACAATGGAAACCAAGCTTCTCTTTGGGCACAGGATGACAATCAGCTCTTTCAAAGAGTTGAAAAGAAAAGAAACGGTGACATCATCTTGATTGAAGTTGCAGGACGACTCAAAAACGATATTACAATGGAACTAAAGCGCGCTTTTCCAGATCCTCCTAAGAGAAAAAAGAAAGGCGATGCTGCCAAGCCTGAAGAAGGTGGCGAGAAAAAAGAGACGGCTGAAGCTCCTGCACAACCTGAAGCCCCTACTGGTAATAAAATCCATGACAAAATTTCTAGTGTCATCATTGAAGAAATCAATGAGGACCATGTTCTCTTAAGAGGTAGAAAGCATCTTCTCTATAAGAACAGAAAACGTCTGATTGAAATTCAGGCCCTGGTTTCAAGAAAAGATATTTCAGATGATGATTCAATTGTTTCAGATAATATTTTGGAAAGTACAGTTAATATATTGAGGTAAGAAATGAAAAAGTTTGTATTATTGTTGACGCTGATTTCTACTGCTGCTTTTGCCAAGCCAAGCCGAATCAAGGACCTGGTTTCAGTAAAGGGTGTGAGAGAAAACCCTGTTATTGGTTACGGTCTTGTAATTGGTTTGAATGGAACTGGTGATGGCGGAGGTGAAATAACGAATACCTCGCTCAAAAGAATGTTTCAAAAGCTTGGACTTAATCCACAAAGTGAAATTTCTTCAAAGAATGTGGCAGCAGTTATCGTCACAGCGAAACTTCCTCCATTCGCAAGAATCGGTCAAAAGCTCGATGTTACGGTAAGTTCAATTGGCGATGCTTCCAGTCTTGCCGGAGGTACCTTGCTTGTGACTCCCCTTAAAGCCGGGGATGGAAAGATTTACGCGGTAACAAGTGGTCAACTCTCCATCGGCGGTCTTGATCAAGGGAAAAAGTTTGCAACGACAGCAAAGATTCCAGGTGGCGCCACGATTGAACGTGAGGTCAATCTCGAGTTCGAAAATAAAAAATCGATCAGACTTTCACTCAACAATCCAGACTTCACAACAGCAGCTCGAGTTGAAAAGATTATCAATGAAGAGCTTGGCGGCAAGTATGCCTCGGCCAAAGATGCCACAACAGTTGATCTCATCATTCCAGTTCATTACCAGAGAAAGGTAGTTCACCTTATGGCAATTGTAGAAAATTTCAGAGTCAACCAAGACAACAAGGCTCGCATTGTTATCAATGAAAGAACCGGAACTATTGTCGCTGGTGGTGAATTAATTCTCAATCCAGTGGCCATCAGTCATGGTGATCTCACAATCGAAGTCAAAGGTGAAGGCGGTGGCGGAGCCGCTGGGAAGAACGGACAAGCTCTGTATTTTGTTGACCAAAAGACTACACTAAATGATCTGGTAAAAAGCCTGAATGCATTCGGTGCTACACCAGAGGATTTGATATCTATATTTCAGGCACTTAAGAACAATGGAAGCCTAGTGGCGGATATTGAACTGATTTGATAGGTAATTATAACCCCACCCCTTTTGTGAATAGCGAAAACTGTTGAATAGTGCTAAAATAAAGGGGTTAAGGCCAATCTAGGATTGATTGTCCGAGCAACTTAGGAAGAGTTGAATTGAAGACCAAAGGAATTGATCTCAACATTCAAAAGCCGCAGTCCAATGGACTGAGTCTTAAAGATTCCAAAAAAGTCATCCAAGACGACTCACGTTTTATTCCAGAACCGTACAAAGAAGTTGCCTCAGGCATGGAGCAAGAGTTTGCCCGCTTCATGATCGAGCAAATGGAAAAAACAGTTACTCGCGAAACTCCAGAGAGCCAAGCAACTGCTTACTATAAGTCAGTCGTTAATCAAGAGCGTGCTGAAGCCATGGCCGAGACAGGTAATGGACTTGGACTCAAGCAAATGATTCTCGATCAGATTTATCCAAAGCACTTGCGAACACAATTGGGTCTGAATAACTTCAATGCACAAATGGAAGCTCAGAACCTGCAAAAACAAAAAATTAAAATGTATCAAAAACAAGATACAGGTGCAGATATCAGGATCGCACCGAAATCCGAACAAGGTGAATAATTATGAGTAATGTTGATTCAGCCACACGCTCAAGCTTTTTTCCCAACAGCCGTCAGTCCAAGGTAGAGACCAAGAAGACTGACCTGCAAAGAGCCGCTCTACAGAGAAACGGTCTCGAGAGAATGAAAGAACTTGAAGCAAGTAAAACGGATGCAAAAGTTAGTATTCCTGATGCCATCAGGGATTTTTCACGAATTAAGAAAGCTGTTGATGCTTCACCCGAAGTGGACAACTCTGACAAGATTGCAAGACTAAAAGAACAGATAAACAGCGGAACCTATAAAGTGGATTACGAAGCATTGGCAGACAAGATCCTCGCTTCTGAATTCTAAGGAACCTGGTAATGACGAAAGAAGAAAAAGAACTATTTTACTACCGCGTAACTGACATCTGGAGAAGATTGTGCGAAGAGCACAATACTCTTTTGGATCAAACTTGTGAGGAATATGCCCTACTCCTTTCAAGTAAACTAGATGAGCTAGAGAATAAGATCGATGAGAAGAAAGTAACAATGTCGAGAATTGGAAGCTTAGAAAAAATTAGAGCTGAAATTATCGAAGCGATCAACAAGAAGGGCGGAATTGAAATTAAATCTATTACTCATCTCATTGAAGTGATGCAGGAATTTGAAAATCAAAACAATCAAAAACACCTTTTCAGATTTAATGCACTCTTGATTGATATGATTGAAAAGATACAGACACAAAATAAGAGAAACCAATTGTTTATTAACAAGGCATTGTTGAACCTTAAGGCCATCAGAGAAGAAGCTCTGGGTGAAAAGTCATATTCGACTTATACAAAGAAAGGTCAAAGCTCCAACAAGCCGCTGGAACACAGATAGGATTAGAAATTGGCTGATATCCTTAATATCGGTAAATCAGGACTCATGGCATCCAAGAAGTCTCTTGAGACTACTGGGCACAATATCGCCAACTCCAATACCGAAGGATATTCTCGTCAACGTGTCATGCAGACGACCAATCCTCCTATCGTCAAATACGGAAACATTGAAGGAACAGGTACACGAATTCGTTCAATCGAACGTGTTCACGATGAAAATATCGAAAAACGTCTTAACAAGACAATCACCGATAATGCCAACTACAAAGAGACTGCTGAGCAACTTGGACAAGTCGAAGATATCTATAATGAAATCGAAAATGATGGTCTAAATAAAGTTTTGAACAAGTTCTACAACTCGTTCAGAGAACTTGCGAATCAGCCCGAGAATGAAACCATCAGATCAGTTGTGAGAGACCAGGCCAGCCTTGTAGTCAAAGACTTCAAGCGTATCAATGGCACTCTTGAACAACTAAGTATCGGTATTGATAACAGAATCAAGGCCCAAATCGTCGACGTAAACCAACTCACAAGAAGCATCGCCGACCTCAACAAGAAAATCGCTTATCTTGAAGCCGTCGGTGACCAAACAGGTGACCTTAGAGACGAACGAGACGCTAGAGTTCGTGATCTCTCAGAAAACTTCAAGGTCAATACATACGTAGACGGGAAAGGAAGCTTTAACGTTTCTGCTGTCGGAATTGGAACCCTTGTCAGTGGTGGATATCACCAAGAACTTGTCGCCTCACCTGTCGGTAAGGCAGAGAGCTCAAATAGAATGGCCGGCTCCATCGAGATCTATCTCAAAGACAAGCCAGGTAGGGCAATCACTGAAAAGTTTACTGGTGGGAAACTTGATGCCCTTGTTACTGTTCGTAATGATTCCATTAACAAACTGAGAACTAATACGGATACGATTGCCCATGAATTCATTCAAACAGTGAACGCTGTCCATAGACGTGGTTATGTTTCTCGTCCAATTCAAGCCGACGCAGAAGGAATCATGCCACTTTATGACGACAAAGGACCCGTTACAGGTATCGACTTCTTTAGAACGCCGGCCAGTGTTGAAGGTGCCGCAGCTAATATCATGCTCAGTGATGAAGTCAGATCCGATCTTTCTAACATTGCCACAGCACTCAAACCTAACAGTGCTGGTGACAACAGAGTTGCCGTTGCAATCTCCAAGCTACAGCATGAAAGGGTTATGGCCGGTGGAACTGCAACACTTGAAGAAAGTTACCTACAGACAATTGGAAATATCGGTCTTGAAACCAACAAGGCCAGAATCGATGCAGAACAATCACAGGGAATTCTCGCTCAAATCAAGGGTGTAAAAGAAAGAGTCTCAGGTGTTTCGATCGATGAAGAAACTGCAAATATGGTTCGTTATCAACATGCATATGAGGCTTCGGCCAAAGTCATGCAGGCCGCTGATGAAATGTTCAGCACTGTATTGAATATAAAGAGATAATAAATGACCAGAGTATCTGAAAACTCACAAACACATGCTCTTCAGTTTGCTTTGAACAAAGCAAAGCGCAAGCTTGAAGACCTTCAGATTCAAGGGTCTACTCTCAAGAAGATGACCAAGCCTTCTGATGATCCTGTTGGAAACATCGAGGTGCTTACACTTTCTTCTAGAACCAGTGATAATCAGCAATATATGAGAAATATCCAATACGCCACGATGAATCTCAACATTGTAGAGCAGTCTCTCGATCAACTAACAGAGGTTATGAACAAGGCTAAAGAACTGGCCATTCAACAAGCTTCAGATTTTTATGATCCAGAAATTCGTGCTGGTGTTGCTACAGAAGTAAAACAACTAAGAAACCATGCCATGTCCGTTGCCAATAAACGTGTCGGCCAAAAGTATATTTTTGCAGGCTACAACACTCTCCAACAACCATTTAATCAGGATGGAACTTATAACGGAGACAAGGGACATATCACCCTTGAAGTCAGTAAAGATTTTTTCATTCCAATCAATCTTCATGGTGAAGAAGTTTTCTATGTTAACGATGACACATCAGCAGCTTCTCCTCACCCATTAAATCGTTTCAAGGATATGAAAAGTTCACCAAATCACAATGTTCAAGAGGGCGACGAAACCCTTGATCAGGTTGATCTTGAGGAAAAGGGCAGAGACCTTGCCAGCGTTCAAGAGAAGGGTGAATTCAAGCAACGTACAAATATCTTTTCTGTACTCGATAGCCTTGTTGCCGCTATGGAGAACAATGACACTGACCTTATCCAGGATCTTCTTCCAAGAATTGACAAGATCGCCTCCAGATTAATCACACTCAGAGCAAAAATTGGTTCCGTCACCAACTCAATCGAGAGCGCTCGTAATAATTTGGAAGTTGAAGACATCTCTGCCATGGAAAGGAAATCGACTATCGCTGATGCAGATATTGCGAAGCTATTCTCAGATATCCAAAGAGAGCAGGCCATACTTCAAACGACGTACAAGTCTGGTCAAAATCTGATCAATACAACACTTCTCGACTTCCTGCGTTAGATGTAATCTTTGCACAATGCTTCATTTTCACTTTATGAATAAGATTTATATAGATATTAAGGTTGCTAACATCCTTTTTGCTTGCAATTTGTAAGAACTGGTAATATATGAATCACCTGCGAACCGAATCAGGAAGGTTCAGGGATAGTTAGAGGTAAACATGCTGGTATTGACACGGAAGCTTGGAGAGAGCATCGCCATTGACGACCATATTAAAATAGTCGTCGTCCAGATTAAAGGTAAACAAGTTCGATTGGGTATTAAGGCTCCTAAGGAGACGAAAATACATAGAGAAGAAGTTTACCGCGCCATACAAGATCAAAACGAAGAAGCGTCACAAGCTGACATGAGTAGTATTTCGACGCTAGCCGACGAACTTAGTAAGAAATAAATTCCCTTCTTGCTTAACTGCCCCTACGACTGCTAGAATCATTTGACGAGCTAGCGAGCTCTATATGAGGAGGCCGTAGGTGAAAATTAAGACCACGAGATTTGGTGAACTAGAAGTCGACAAAAAAGATATCCTAACATTGAAAGAAGGACTCTTAGGGTTTGATAACCTTAAAAAATTCTTCATTGTTGATCCAGGCGATCAAACATTAATTCTTTGGCTCCAGTCAATTGAAGATGAAGGTACTGCCTTCCCAATTATCGAGCCGAAAATTTTCAAACCAGATTACTCGGTTAAACTTCTTCCAGCAGAACTTACAAGTTTGAATCTTGAAAGTCTTGCGGACGCTAGCATCTATACAATTCTTACTATCCCTAAGAATGTAACTGAGATGTCAGCCAACCTTAAAGCTCCACTTGTCATCAACAACAAGACTAAAGTTGCCAGACAAATTGTTCTTCAAGACAGCAAACTTGAAGTTAAATGGCCAATGTATAAAGAGCTTAAAACATACATTGTTAACTTCAGTTCTGATGATTCAAAAAGAACAACAGCAACTGCACCAGCTGCTGAAGTTGCAACTCAAGTTGCTACTGAAACTGCTGAAGCTCCGGCCAGAAAAGACCTCGAAGCTTAATTTCAAATCTCATATGACCCGCGAGCGGGACAATATAAAAAAAGCCTCCAATTTGGAGGCTTTTTTATTTCTTAAATATTAATTTGATTTTACAGTTTGGTTTCAGTAGCTGCTTTGGCCAGGTTCAAATACATCAAAGCTTCTTCATTCTTTGGATCTTTAATCAAAACTTTTTCCCACTCGGCCTGAGCTTCAATGATGTTTCCATTACCATAGTGGAGAATTCCCATCGCCAATCGAGCTGGCACATAAGATGGAAATTCATTTTTAAGTTTTCTAAGCTCTTCAAAAGCTTTTGATATGAATCCTTTCTTTGCATAAACCTTGGCAACCTTGACTCTGATTTCAAGGTTCTCAGGGTCCAATGACGACGACTTGTTATATTCAAACAGGGCCTCATCATATCTATTATATGACATGTACATTTCAGCAATTTCAAAGTGCTTGTTTGAGAACTTCTTATTAACGTGAGCATCTTCTAAAAGGTCGCTTGAGACACCAGTTTTCACTCTTTCATTGGCCTGGTTGAAAATTCTTTTGGCCTCTTCATATTTACCAATATCATTGTAAAGAACAGAAAGACTGATAGCTGCATCCGTGTGTCCAGGATCCAAAGATAGAACTTTATTGAAAGCCTTGATCGCCTTACCAATCTCGCCCTTAACATGAAAAATATTTGCGAGATGAAAAAATGCATCGACAGATTTTCCATCTACCTCAATCACTTCATTGAAAAATGCCTGTGCTTTCTTCAGGTCTCCCCTGGAGTAGCTATCTTTACCTTTTTCAATTAATTCATTCGTTGGAATCGTGATCAACTTTCGCTCCCTTTGTTGCTCAAGCAACTTTTATAAGCTTCTTCAAGATCGTCCTTGGCTTCATTGGAAATCTTGGTTTTGAATACTTTGAAATGCTTCTGACAATTCTTAGAATCGTTCAAATACCCACTGGCCCTGACGATTCTAACCATTGAATGATCTCTCAGTTTTCTATCATTAAAGTTTCTAAGAATATCAAAATAGCGAAATCTTGCAGCATCATATACTTCTGTTTTGAAATAGAAGTCAGCTATGTATTGCTCTTTCTGCTCGATCATGGCCTGGATTTCTGAAATTTTCTTCGTTGCTTCATCAATCTTCTCGTATTTACCAAATACTCTTTTCAACTCTTCATAGTATTTGATGGCCTCATGTCCTGGAGAAAGATCTCGATCATAGGTATCCGGCAGCTGGAAGTAATAAGACTCAGCTATTCTCCAGATCACATATGGAAGCTTTTTATGCCTTGGATGAAATTCCTTGAAGAGGATATAAGCTGCCGCCGCCTCAACAAAGTTCTCTTGTGCAAAAAGAATATCTGCCTGCATGAGCTCAGCGTGAGTTGCATAATAACTATAAGGGTATTGTTGTCTTAGAGTATTAAGTCTCTCTGTTGCAAGAAGGTATCTATCATCCTTCATTAGATCCTGGGCCTCTTTAAAAAGTACTTCGGCTTCAGTTTTCCCCGCAGGGCGATCTGTTGAACATGAAAATAAAAGTGTTAAGAACATCAGAATGGATAGGAATCGCATCGTCACTCCAGCTGTATTGATAAGAGATTTTAGCATTTTGCGACGAGTAACGTCAAAGGATCATCCGCGAGTGCGGACTGCGTAAAGTTCCCGATAAATCTCAGCAGCTATCAATTTGACTGCCGCAGCAACAGGAATCGAAATAATCATTCCGATCAGTCCAAAATATTGCGATCCAAGAATCACACTGATGACAACCAAAATAGGGTGAAGATCGACAATTTTGGAAACCAGGATTGGAAATACCAAGGCTATGTCGATGGCATTGGCAACAATATACAAAATCAAGACACCACCGAACTCAGGGCCAACTCCTTGATCGGCAACGACCATGATCAAACCAGGAACAGCTCCCAAAAATGGTCCGACATAAGGGATAATATTCGTTACTGCAGATATCAGACCAAGTAGGAGAGCAAATTTAATATCAAGGGCCCAGAGCCCGGACGTGATAATGATTCCGACAATACTCGCCTCTACAAATTTGGCAAAGATATAGTCCCCGAGCTTTCTATTGAACTGATGACCCAGATAATAGAATCGTTCAAAAATTGAATTGGGGGTCAGCCGCAAGACAATGCTCTTCATTTTATGCCCGTCCTTCAGCAAGAAGAAAATGAACAAGGGCACCAGAAAAATCCATTCAATTGTTGAAGCCAAATACTGAGGGAGATACAAAAGGAAACTTGTCACTGCTTCTCGTGCACCTTGAATTGCATCTGCTGCATAACTATCCTTTAAAGCATAACCAGTTTTTGATTCAACTTCAGTTTTTATGACTCGGTACTTTTCCTTTATGTATCTTTCCATTTTGGGAATGTAGTACCTGAAGTTTTGGGACTCAGTTGTAATCATCGGCACAAGTTTTATAACTGGGTAAGTTATGGAAAACATCAAACCAATAAACAAGATGGCCAGGGAAGCATTTTTCCCAAGGCCAAGTTTCATCAGCTTTGGAATGACTGGATTCATAATCAGATAAATGACATAAGAAAAAGACAAGGGCGCAGCCAAACGAGGTAAAGAGATCAAAGCTGCAAAACACAGAATGATCGAAGAAAAGAAGAACACCAATCGGGCGATTTCTCCTTGAACCTTGGTTTTTTTAAGAGCTTTTGGCACTTTCTGCTTCCATTTGATTTAGTCTATGTTTAACTCTCTTCAGTTCTTGCGTCACAGAGTACAGCCTGTTGGCGATAATGACAGATACTGACTGGAGAAGTTTTGTTGCTACTACAGGATATGATTCAATCAGATTCTCAACATCTGGTTTAAAAATCCCAAGAAGTTGTGTGGTATCCCTGGAAACAGCTGTGGCATTTCTAACAGAACCCTCTTGCAAAAGAGCGAGTTCTCCAAAGTAATCATTCTTATCCAAAGTAAGAACAATGTTCTCATCCTCATCCACTTCATTTTCTACTTTGACATCAACTTGTCCGCTGTAAATGAAGTATAGGCCAACACCTATGTCCTTTTGACTAAAAATCACTTCTCCATCAGTAAAAACTCTCAGATGAAGAGAACGTGAAAGTATTCTCAACTCGTTGTCAGAGAAGTTCTTTAACACGTCGATGTTTCGAAGATACTTTGGAACAGTGTCTGGTCTGGACCCAGTAATTGGACTAGCTTGCCAGAAATATTTCAGTAAAGAGATGTCCAATTTATCAGGCATCTCCCCTTTGGACTCTATCTTATCTTGAATTTCTTTTTCATAGCTCATCAATAGATCCCCAGATTTTTTCTTTCCACCCATCCAGAGAGATGAACAGGGTTGGAGATAAAATACCAACCATTATCGTACTTTGTAATGATGACTTTTGTTCCTGCATTCAATGCAGCCTTCTGATCAAAAATTCTTGAAGGCCCCTCTCTAAGAACACCTTCTTCGAGAAGTATCGCGTAGTTAACCTTGTTAAGATATGTCACTTTATAGAGCAATGGCGCAACTCCTACGACCAGCAACAAGGCCATGACAGGAACTTGAAGTTGTTTACCAAATTTTTTCATGCCTGCTACTATGACGAACATAAGGAGCGCAAATGAAATATAGAGACCCATCGGTAAATCCAATGTCGTATTCATCCACTGATCATGAAGTTCTTTAGAAGAAGCCAGATCATCCACCGCCAGCTTCTCTTTAATGTATTGAACATTATTAAGTGAAGCCGAATTCACGTAACCTGACTTAATTGATTTCTCAAGATGATAGCGCCCGGCAGCAAGATTGCCCCACTTAGTGTAGATCGTTCCTAAATTGTAGTGAAAAAAACCTGGTTCAAACTCACTACGGTTTTTGATCAAAAGTGTCGAAGCCTCCTCGTAGTTGCGCTTGAGGTAGAGTGACTCTAATGACTTCAGGATCTCATTTGTGTTAAAATCAGCCATGAAATTATTATCCTTCCGAGCCTTACCAAAAGCAAGGCTGTTCATTTTATCCTCATGATTTTACTACAATAGGAAAACGTATGAGCTACGGTGTTAATTCAGAAAATATTTCCAATAAAATTGATGAAGCTTTCTCAGCAATTCTACTTGAACAATCAAAGTTCAACTCTGTTGTACCGGCCGATCAAACAAAATCAGAACAGACGACAAAATTGTTGGAGAAATATGGTCAACTTCGAGGACGTGGATTTTTCTATCCTTACTTATCGACAGGCCGAGGACATGGACCTTTCACTGAGTGTACTGATGGCTCAGTCAAGTATGATCTGATTGGTGGTATAGGGCCCAACATACTCGGACATTCTCATCCACTATATATCAAGTCACATCTTGAAGCCGCTGCGCTTGATACAATTATGTGCGGAAATCTTCAACCTTACCCTCAAACTTTTGAACTATCTGAGCTGTTGATCAATTCAGTTTCAAAAACAAAGCTCAAGCACTTTTGGTATGCAGGAAGTGGTTCTTTTGCCAATGACACTGCCCTAAAAATGGTCTGGCAGAAAAAAGCACCGGCCTACAAACTAATTGCTTTTGAACAAGCATTCGCAGGCAGAAGTGTTGCCACACAGGACATTACTTACAATGAGGCATACCGTGAAGGGATGCCAAAAAATGTTGAAGTCGACTATATTCCACATTTTGATTTCAAAAATCCTGAAGAAAGCACACAGAAAAGTCTTTCAAAACTTAAAGAGTTGCTTGAAACAAACACTGATCAATATGCCGCTTTGATGATTGAAATTGTTCAAGGTGAAGCCGGTATCGTAGCTGGCACTAGAGATTTCTATGTTCAACTTTTTGAACTCGCAAAACAGCATGGTCTATATATTTGGGTCGACGAAGTTCAAAGTTTTGCCAGGACACATCAGCTGTTTGCATTTCAACATTTTGACCTCGAAGATTATGTTGATATCGTTAGTGTTGGAAAGGCACTACAAGTTTGCGGTGTTCTCTTTTCAGATGAACTCAATCCCAAACCAGGCCTGGTTTCAGGCACTTTCAACGGTGCCTTAAGTGCAGTTCTCTCAGGGTATAAAATCGTTCGCTATTTAACTGAAGGAAATTTTTTCGGACCAGATGGAAGAAATGCAAAACTTGAGAGAGAATTTAAAAGTCGACTAAAGGCGCTTTCTGAAGGGTCTTGTAAAGGAAAGATTGGACACTATGAAGCAACAGGTTTGATGGTTGCCTTTCAGGTTGGAGACGGATCTAAAGACACAATTTCCAATTTTCTAAAAAAGCTTTTTGAAAATGGAATTGTAGCGTTCTCGGCTGGCAAAGATCCAGTGCGAGTTAGATTTCTTCCACCACTCTGTCTGGATGACAATCATCTAGATGAAATATTTTCAATCGTTGAAAAAACCATACTCGAAGTTGTAGGTTGATATGTTTATTATTCGGCAAGCCCGCAAAGAAGACCTTAATGACCTGTTTGAACTAAGCAAGCTTTATACTTTTATAAACCTGCCTTCAGACAAAACCATTATTGCAAACCTAATTGAGAGTAGTGACAAAAGCTTTGCTCTTGCGAAGGGATCTAAAGATCTTTCAAAGGATCATTATCTTTTTGTTCTGGAAGACGTTAAAGAGGGACGTGTTCGAGGTGCCTCAATGATCCATGCTCAACATGGCACTGAAGAAGAACCTCACTTTTATTTGAAAGTTGGACAGGAACACAAATTCAGTAAAACAATAAATACTGGTTTTATTCACGGAACTTTAAAGCTTGGTCTTGAAACAGATGGACCAACCGAGATTGGAGGGTTAATTCTCGACCCAGAACTCAGAGGTAATCCTTACAAACTTGGGAAACAACTTTCATTCTCACGTTTTCTATACATGGGTATGCATCAAAATAAATTTAAAGAGGAGGTTCACTCTGAACTTATGCCTCCATTCGATGCCCAAGGAAAAAGTCCTCTCTGGGAAGCTATTGGTAGACGATTTATGAATATGGACTACCCAGAAGCTGATCTCCTCTCCAGAAACAACAAGGAGTTCATTCTATCGCTTTTCCCTTCAGCCAATATCTACGAAACACTGCTCCCAATGGAAGCAAGGAACGCCATTGGTAAAGTTGGAAAAGACACGCAGCCCGTCAAGAAGATGCTTGAGCAAATAGGTTTTGAATATATTGGCGAAGTTGATCCGTTTGACGGTGGGCCACATTATCGTTGCCCAATGCGTGAGATCAAACTAATCAAGGGAATGATTACAGGTAGTTTTTCATGTCAAGAAAGCTCATCACAAGACGGCGAACAAATGCTACTCAGTATAAAAGACAAGGATGGTTTCAAAGCCGTTCTTTGTGAAGTAAGAGAGTCCGGTAAAAATTATGATTGTTATTCCGAAATACTAACGGAGCTCGGAATAAGTGGTAAAATTGAAGCATCTGCAATTCCTTTTAATTAATGGAGACCCTGATGAAATATACAATTAAAGGCAACTACTTCAACGGCGAATTTCACTACCCTATTACAAGTGGTCCCCAAGCAGTTGAGCACTTCATCAAAAGAGAGTGTCCATGTGATCTCGATACAATGCTTTGGGAGATGCCAATTGAATATAGAGACATTCCTGAAGTTCTAGACAGTGCTCAACATGGTTTTGAGTTCTGGAGAAAATTAAGCATTGAACAAAGAATTGAATTTCTCAAAAGATATCAAGAACAAGTCATTTCAAAAAAAGATGCCATTGCAGAGGCAATCAGCATGGAGTCAGGTAAACCACTTTGGGAAGCTCACACTGAAGCGAGTGCCATGATTTCCAAAGTTGATGTAACAATCTCAGATTCATTACCAAGAATTCAAAACAAACACTATGATGAAATCATGCCAGGAACCAGGGGTCATGTATTCTATAAACCACTTGGACCTTGTGCTGTCGTTGGTCCTTTCAATTTCCCGTGCCACTTGGCTAACGGACAAATTTTAAGTGCACTCATTGCGGGAAACAGTGTAATTTTCAAGCCAAGTGAAAAGACTGCTTACTCCGGACAATTGCTTGTAGAGTGTTTTCACGAAGCTGGTTTCCCAAAGGGTGTCATCAACCTTATTCAAGGTGACGGTGAGTCAGCAAGACGCGTCCTAAGAGATAAATCTGTAAAAGGAATTTTCTTCACAGGCTCAAAAGAAGTCGGTCTCAAAATACTCAAAGAAACATATCAAGACCTTTCCAAGTTAGTATCACTTGAACTCGGTGGAAAGAATCCTGCAATTGTTCATAAAGATGCGAACCTTACAAATGCCCTTCACGAACTGGTCAAGGGTTGTTTTATGACAACAGGCCAGCGTTGTACTTCAACCAGCCTTGTTGTCATGCATGATACACTCATTGAAGAATTCGTTGAAAAATTCCACAAATTGGCCAAACAGATCATTATTGATCACCCAATTGATTTCGAAACTGAACCTTTCATGGGTCCACTTGTCGATAAACGTGCTGTGGACAGCTATTTGCTTTTCATGGGAATGGCAAAGCGCGAAGGACTTGAAGAAATAATGAGAGGAAAACAACTTGAGAAGAGACATAAGGGTTATTATGTAACTCCTTCAATCCACGTTGCTAAAGGCTGGAGTGATGAAAGTCATTTTCTTTCAAGTGAGATTTTTGGACCTAACTGTACAATCATCCCTTATAGTGATTTTGAAGAAGCTATAGCTATCAGTAACAAAACTGAATACGGTCTTGCGGCAGGAGTCTTCACGAAAGATACTGCACTCTATGAACAAGCAGTTCGTGATCTTGATATCGGTCTCGTTAACCTAAATAGATCGACTGTGGGTGCCAGTAGTAAACTTCCATTCGGAGGAGTAAAGAACTCTGGAAACTACAGACCGGCAGCCGTTTCTACAGTTGATGCATGTGTTTATCAAATGGCGAGTCTTGAAATTACAAATGACGAGCCTTGTGAACTTTCGAGCATCAAGGGTCTTAAGCTTTAAGATTGTTTCTTATTAACAAGAAGTCCACTGTGGGATGACCAACCGAGGTCATCTTTGTGGTCTTTTTCAGTAGCAATATCCATCGATGCAACTTTTGCGTAAGTTCCCATGACTTCTTTCGTTTTGAGTTTTCTCTGACTAGAATCGAGTTTTTCTTTCTGATCCAATATGAAAAGACTTGTCCCTTTTTTGCTCTTTTCAATTCTAATATCTACTTGATCAACTTTCATTCCATCAAAGCTATCTCCACTAATTCCGTAGAGCTTATTGAACAGCCGCAGGATCTGTTTTCCCACCCTGTGCTGACCTTTGAGAATTTCATCAGGTGGTCTTTGCTCTAGGGCCTCGGCTGATTCCTTGTTGAATGGTAATATTTTGGCCTTCCCATCATCTTCCTCTTCATCTTCCCCCTTTGCAGGCTTGATTCCAAGAAAGTCTTCATCCAGCAGAGCTGTAAGCGAAACACGTTTTTCACCATAATAGGTTGTCGTGAGGTCATTGATCTCCTCAGGAGTCAAAATCCTCATCAAATTCATGATTAAAAAATTTCGCGTTTCGGCCATGAGATCACCTTAAAAGATTAATCTTCAGTCTTCTTATCGGTTGAATGTGAGAAAAACTTGACCGGAAAGATCAGCTACTCAATCAAAATCTAGGCATAGGGCCAAAAGCATGTAAAAACAGGCGTTTATGCTGAAAAATTCTATTGCCAAAAGAACCGTAACTTATTATAAATTCTAGTCTACCGACATTGGATTGGGGTGTGGCGCAGCGGTAGCGCAGCGGACTGTTAATCCGTTGGTCGCCGGTTCGAATCCGGCCACCCCAGCCATTTTTCACATGAAAACCAATATCCTAAACTCAAATTTCCAAAAAGATACACTTCAAAATTTCATCAATGATTTTCCCGATTATATTGATGAAATATTCGCTGAATTCGAAGAAGAGTATGCCATTTCTTTTTTCTCTAAAGAGTTCAAATCTGAAGTTTCAAAATTGAACCATGATAAAAATGTTTTTAAGTACTCTCCTCTATCTTTCTACTTCGCTAAGCAATTAGAAGATTCTCTTTTTCTTGCTCACTTGCATGGAGAGGTCTCTGAGGACGAGGAAGCTGAAATTGATATTTTTGATTTTTGGAAGGACAGTGATTTCGGTGAAATTTTTCTAGAGCGAAATCAAAGTGAAGGTGGCCAAAATATTCTGGAAACCTCCATTTCTTTTAGACCTCTCCTAGAAAACCAGATTCTTTCATTTTACTACCTCCATATTTCAAGCAAGCCTGAAGTGCAGCCAGATATCCTTGATTACTATTTACAATCAAGCCTTGGCGACTCAAACGATAGAGTCTATCTAACAGACTCACACTTCAGCGTGAGCCAAAAAGACCTCTTCAAAGATGGTGTTCTTGAAGTGAATTGCTTAACCAATATGAGAGCGTCTCTCGAAGTTCAAAGTAATAACGACATCAAGGCTCTTTTAGTTAAAAAAGATGCAGAGACTATCAGTATTGACGGAAAAACCATCTATATCAATTCACCATCACATATGGATGACAGAGTTGACTCATTCAAATCAAACTGTACTCGTGCCTTAACTAACATCAAAAAGGCTTCTCCTAACTTGTTTGATTGTTTTTTAACTTTTACAAATACAATTGTCCCAGTTGATGACAAAGGAATTGTTAGTTTTAGCTCACAATTTCTTCCTGGATACAGCTCTCTCAACATTGTTGACCGTGATTATATTGAACTTCACGATGACCTTCTTCATGAGAATGGACATCATTATATGAACGCCATCTTAAACACTACAGATCTCATAGAAGAGGATGATGAACAAATTTTCTATTCACCATGGAGAAAAGCTCGTCGTCCAATCAGAGGTATTTATCACGCCTATTTTACATTCTATTGGGCATTTCAATTATTCCATGATTTGACTAATGCATTGATTAACGGGACAGATCTCGACGGAATAGGAACTGAGGACATTTCAAGATGTGCAACAAGAGCAAAAGAAGAGTTTATGATGCTCTCATACTCCTATAAAGATCTTCAGAAGGCCTTTGACATGGGCAAAGTTACCGAGCAAGGAAAAGAAATAATGAACCTTGTTGAAGCTAATCTGACTTCTGCTAAAGATACTGTGAGAGAATTCGACAAACATATCAATGAAACTGACTTAAAGAAGTTAGAGGAACTCGAAAAGGAACTGAAGCAACAATTGGATTTGAATTCTTATTGAAGTGAAGCTAATTGCTCCTGCATTTCATTTGCAGGCATTAACTCACCTTTTTCAGTAGCGACCTTAATTCCCTTATTAAACACATCCACCGCAAGGTCTCTTTTTTGATCTTTTAAATAGCACTTTCCCAGAATCAAATAGGCTCGTGAGTAACCAGAATCTAAAGTTAAAGTTTTCTCGAGATAATTTATCGCTGTCTGATATTCCTGGCTCTTAAAGTAATATTCACCAAGCCCAAAGTTTGCAATGATATCATCAGCATCTATTTCAAGAACTTGAAGAAACATACCTTTCTTTCTTTCAAGATCTTCTCGCTCTTTTTCTTCTAATTCTTGCTTCATTTTCTTTTGCTTGGATTCTTGTCCAAGCTGTTTAAAGCCGGCCACTGTTGCAAGACTCTTTTCTTCTTCAGCTTCTTCGATTTTTCCAAGCTTCATCAGAAATAATGACTTATTTGTATGGGCCATTACGCTATCTGGGTTAAGTTTCAAAAGTTCGTCCATCAATTCGATGCCCTTCTCAAACAATCCCATTCTTCCTAGACAAACTCCCAATGATTCACATGCATCTTGATTGTTTGGATCAATTTCAATGGCCCTTTCAAACCATTTAATTGCATTTTCTTCATCATACTTGAAAACTTGCGTGCCAAATTCATATACCTCACAAGACAGGGCCGATCTATCTTTTGAATCAAAGAGAGGCAAATAGTCTGGCACAACTTCTAAAACTCCAGCCTCTGTCTTGATGCCATATTTCCTTTTCTTAACCGCGAATTTTCTGGAAACTGAAGCAATGACATTGCCGTTACCCAAAACTTTTTGAACTTTACCAATCTTCTCTTCTTCAATTGAAATCAAGTCATCTCCTTCTTTACAATCAATCTCGATGAGAGCTTGATAGGCTGAAGGTCCTCTATTGTTTAATATCTTTGCCAAGACTTCCTGACCTAGAAAACATCCCTTTGAAAGACTGACTACACTTTTATGTAAAGATGACTCTGTAAGTAATTGTTCTGTATTCCAGTTGTAACCCTTAACAGGGAACCCTAAAAGAACTGACTCATCGACAGACAATGTCTCTGCTATTTCTAACTTTTTTTCAAGAGTGATCGCTCCAGGAACTCCTGCCAGATTGACTTGAAATACTTTTTCTTCTTGAGGACAAGAAGCTGGATGCATATAAAAATGAATTACTGTTTTGATTTCAGTCAACTCAACATCATCCATAATGATGAATTTTTCCAATTCTTCTTTTAAGATATCAAATAATTCAGATTCGATGACCACATACCAACTATCAGTATCTCTCAAAGTGATAAAGATGGCCTGAATCTTCCCCCCCCTATCGACTCTAGAATTTAATACTCCAAAGCCAGGTGGAATATCTGCGAGATCATTTGTTGTCTGTCCTTGAAGAAATCTACTTGTATCGTTTCCGGACAATTTAAGAACTGACCACTTCTGATCAGTAGAAATTTCAGTTGGTAGATAACGTTTTACCTTAAGTTCTTCGACAGTCATCAGACAGAGAAGGATTCCCCACAGCCACATGTATTAGTAGCGTTGGGATTTTGGAAAACAAAACCTTTGCCATCTAGACCATCTTTAAAATCCAGCGTGATTCCTTTTAGATAGATTGATGACTTGAGATCTATGTAGACATTAAAACCATCATACTCAAGGACATTGTCCTTTTCGTTTTTGGTATCAAAGTCGATTTTGTAGCTAAGTCCACTACAGCCACCCCCGACGACACCCAGTCTTAATCCGACTCCTTCACTCTTCTTTTCGTTTTCGAAAATCTCAATAATTTTCTTTTTGGCGGAGTCTGTAATTTGAATCAAATTTTCCATAGCAACACTCAAATAAGGCTAATTTTACCCCATATATACCATAAAATCGGCATTTTTCCACTTATTGAAGACTATACAGGACTGCTATATCATTGAAATAAGGATAAATGAAATGGCCATTGTATTGATAATTCAAGAGCAGGAAATCACTCACAAGATTCCCATCTCTAAGAAACCATTTGTCTTAGGTCGCTCAAGCAAGTGCGATCTCAAACTCCATGATCCCATGGTTAGTGGTAGGCATTGTGCGTTTCAATTAAGTGATGATGGGAAGGCCACAGTGAAGGATCTCGACTCTTCAAATGGTACATACGTCAATGGCTTTAAAATTGCTGAGACTCATATCATGATGGATGATGAGGTCACAATCGGCGCTATCAAGTGCTGGCTGGACTCAACCCAACTCAATCCGAAAGAAAAGAAAATACACGTCAGAGAAACTGCCAAAACAAGAATGAAATTTATCAACCTTGAAGATGACTCTGAAAAAGTTCCTAAAAAGGTTCAAGTCAATCGTCCAAATGAAGAGACCGCCGCTCCTCCGAGTGAGGAAGATTTCGACCCTAAAACATCTATTATCAAAGTTGATTTAGAAGAAATTAATACTCCAGCTGATGAGTTAGAAGAAGATTTCACAAGAACACAGATTGCCAAAAGTCCAGATAGACCCTCTAGCTCACAATCGGAGGGAGCTCAAGAAAGCGAATCTAGTAACGATCGACTCGCCAAACGTGTCAAAAAAATGGAAGAGCAATCCAAAAAACAAAGCTCTGATCCTGGTCAAGCGATCGCAGGCGAAAACCAATTCGAGAGCGAAGAAACTGGAAATACAAAGTTTCTTAAAGTTGATACCGGTAAGGCCAAAAAGCCGAAATCGATGATTCCTAAAAAGAAAAAAGAAACAAAGGAAGATGAAGAAGAGGGTGGTGGTAACCTTCTAGGCAAAATTAAAGGCATTTTCAAAAAATAATTTAGTCTTTAGACCAAAGTATATCTGTAATTCCTTCCCTGGCATTCAATGATCGAGACAAAATAAAGAAGTAATCCGATAATCTGTTTATAAAAATTATCGCATCATCAGGAATCTCATTACCTTCTTCTCTTCCAAGCTCTACCATAACTCTTTCAAGTCTTCTGCAGACAGTCCTACAAACATGAAATGCTGAGGATCCGGCCGTTCCCGCAGGTAGAATAAAATTTTTGAGTTTTGGTAAAGTGCCATCCATCTTATCCATTTCACTTTCCAAATTCTGGATAAGATCTTTTTTAAGAGGAGGAAGTTTGAACTTCTCCCTTTCTTCAGGGAGTGTGGCAAGTAGGCTTCCTAAATTGAAGAGATTGTTTTGAATATCGTGAAGTATTTGAATCTCATGATCGCCAAGATTATCTGCGAGAGATACGGCAAGTCCTACCTGTGAATTTAATTCATCTGCAGTCCCATACGCCTCAATCTTAATCTCAGACTTTGGAACTCTTTGACCACCGACAAGAGAAGTTTCTCCCTTGTCGCCAGTTCCCGTATATACACTACTCTTTCCAGACATTACATATTCCTTCTGTACTTCCCACCTATTTCATAAAGAACTTCTGTTATCTGTCCAAGTGAACAAAAATTCACTGTGCTCAAAAGTTCCTCAAAAATATTTCCATTTGAAAGAGCGACATCTCTCAACTTATCTAAGGCTTTTTGGGAGTCCTTTTCATTTTTCTTTTTGAAGTTTTCAAGTCTTTCAATCTGCTTCATCTTTTCATCATCAGTACATCTAGAAAGTTCAATTTCTTGATTTAGCTGATCATCAATATCAGGAGAGATATAAGTATTCACTCCAATAATTGGCAACTCTCCTGTGTCCTTTTTCGTCTCATAATACAAAGACTCTTCTTGTATTTGAGATCTTTGATATTGAGATTCCATTGCACCAAGCACGCCACCTTTATCAGAGATTCTTTCAAACTCTGCTAAAACGGCTTCTTCGACAATGTCACACAATTCATTAACGAGATAACTTCCCTGAAGTGGATTATCTGTTTTATTAACTCCAAACTCTCTATTAATGATCATCTGTATGGCCATTGCACGACGCACACTCTCTTCGGTTGGAGTTGTAATTGCCTCATCATATGCATTTGTGTGAAGAGAATTACAATTATCACTTAAGGCCAGAAATGCCTGAAGCGTTGTTCTAATATCATTGAAATCAATTTCCTGAGCATGAAGAGAGCGTCCAGATGTCTGAATATGATATTTGAATTTTTGCGACTTCGTGTTTGCACCATACTTATTCTTCATCACAACGGCCCAGATTTTTCTGGCAACTCTACCAAGTACTGTATACTCAGGATCAAGTCCGTTACTGAAGAAGAATGAAAGGTTCTGAGTAAAGTCATCGATATTCATACCTCTACTGAGATAATACTCAACAAAGGTGAAGCCATTTGAAAGCGTAAAGGCCATTTGGGTAATTGGATTCGCACCAGCTTCAGCAATATGATAACCACTGATAGATACGGTATAGTAGTTTCTAATGGCATTCTTGCAAAAATATTCCTGCACATCTCCCATCATTTTCAAGGCAAACTCAAGACCAAATATACATGTATTCTGAGCTTGATCTTCTTTCAAGATATCTGCTTGAACAGTTCCACGAACTCTTTGCATGACCTCTGTTCGCTTTTCTTGATTCCAAAAATCTTCACCTTTGAGCTCTTGCTTCATCGCTGTGTTCATGAACATCGCAAGAATAATAGGAGCCGGTCCATTGATGGTCATAGAGACTGATGTATTTGGAGAAGTTAGTTGGAAACCATCATAAAGGTCCATCATGTCATCAAGTGTGGCAATACTCACGCCCGCTTCACCAATCTTTCCAAATATATCCGGTCTGGTTGCAGGGTCTTCACCGTAAAGGGTTACAGAATCAAATGCTGTCGACAGTCTTTTCGCGGGGTCGTCTTTAGACAAGAAATGAAATCTCTTATTTGTTCTACTTGGACCACCTTCTCCTGCGAACATTCTTTTTGGATCTTCATCGGCTCGTTTAAATGGAAAGATTCCTGCAGCATAAGGAAAGAAGCCCGGCAAATTTTCATTTCTAATGAATGCGACCTTATCTGCATCGTTTGTAATTCTAGGAAAGCCAACTTTGGAAATCTTATTACCGCTTAAGCTTGTGTATGTTGTTGGTACTTCAAAAGTCTTTCCTCTAACTTCGTAAGTAAACGTACCTGATTTATATTGATCCACCACTTCGTCGAATTGTTTAATCTCTTCAAAAATCTCAGAAGGTATCGTCGCCCTCACTTCTTGAAGCTTTGTAGACAGATCTTTGTTTTCTGGCACGAGTGCTGTCGCTATTTTTAATGCCTCAAGATCTCTTACCTTCTCAGAGATTTCCATCCATTCTTGGTTGTAGTCACGACATGTTTTTGAAATTTCTCTCAAGTAGAGCGACTGCTCTGGTGGAATAATTCCTTGCTTTTGACTAGAGACCTTAGAGCATTCCAACCCATCAAGGACTTTGATATCAAAATCAAACCCTTTCAATATATCGGCAAAGAGGCCATTTACTCCTGGGTCATTGAAGTGACTTGCCATCGTTCCATAGATTGGGAGCTCGTCATCTTCAGGTGAACCTGGATGACCGGCAAAAAGATTTTTATTCCTTCTGTATTGTTTTCTGATATCTCGTAGAGCATCTTCCGATCTTGGTTTTTCAAATTTATTCAAAACAATGAAGTCTGCTTGCTCAAGCATTTCAATTTTTTCTAGCTGGCTTGCAGCCCCGTACTCAGGAGTCATGACATAAATACATTTGTCAGCGACTTTTGTTATTTCATCACTGGCTTGACCGATTCCTGATGTTTCAACAATGATCAAATCAAAGTTTTGTGACTTTAAAAAGTTCGTCACTTTGGATATTTGTGGTGATAGTTCTGTATTTGAATCTCTTGTGGCTAAACTTCTAATATAAAAGTTGTCATAAGAAGCACTTCCAAGTCGAATTCGGTCTCCCAACAAAGCACCTTGAGTTTTCTTACGAGTCGGATCCACGCTTACAAGAGCAATATTTTTATCTTTAAAATAACGATGAAATCTTAATAGAAGCTCATCAATCAAACTCGATTTACCTGCTCCACCTGTTCCTGTAATTCCAAGCACAGGTGTTTTTCCTGCCGTAGTTTCAAATGGAGTATCTCCAATATCTTCGATATGTGTGATGACTTTAGCGATTTCAACCCAATTGAGACTCTTGCCTTTACATGATTTCAAATCAAAATTATCGAGGGTATTATAAGTGGCCCTTTCAATCATGTCCTGAATGATCCCTTGAAGCCCAAGCTTCATTCCATCTTCAGGACTATAGATTCTGGTGATTCCCTTCTCATGGAGTGCTTTGATTTCGGATGGAGTAATCACTCCTCCTCCACCGCCAAAGATTTTTACATTTGATGCACCAGCTTGATCGAGCAGTTCTCTGATATAGGCGAAATACTCGTTATGCCCGCCCTGATATGAGCTCAAAGCTACGGCATGGGCGTCCTCTTGCAAACACGCATCGACAACATCCTTTGCTGACCTATTGTGCCCAAGATGAATTACCTCAACACCGTTGGCCTGCAATAATCTTCTCATAATGTTGATTGAAACATCGTGTCCATCAAACAAACTTGCAGCTGTTACAAATCTCAACTTGCTCATAGTCACCTCAATAACACATGTCGACAAAATGCGACATAACTCCCTGTATTATTCGCGTCTTAGGGTTTTACACCTTCGGCAATATAGCTTATAAATCTGACGAAGCAAAATCCCTTTAATCGGGGGTGGAATTGCGTTAAGATATGTCTAGAATTCAGGAATTTATATGGACGATCACGACGACATTATTGTTGAAAACCCTTATCACCCTGCCAGGCTGAAACCTGTCAGAAAAGGGAAAAAACCGCCAAAGCTTCTGGCCGTTGTTCATCAAAGTGGATGTACAGGCTGTGAAGTTTGTATTGCCGGCTGTCCGGTTGATTCAATCGAGCTTGTTCCTGGACCTGATGCCAATAACCCAACATTCAGACAAACTGTTGAAATCGATCTCGCCAGATGTATTGGCTGTCAAAACTGCTCCCAGGATTGTCCTTGGGAAACCATTACCATGTATCAAAATGAAGATGCCTTTGATGCTTGGGCCATGGAGACCCTCAACAGTGAACTCTACATTTCAGAAAAACAGTTGAATTCTCTTCACGATGCTCACGGGGTAACTCCACCTCCGACAGCGACAGAGGAAGAGACCGAAGCTGACGCACCGGCTGAAGAAAGCAAAGAAGCTTAATCTCAAGATTGATTTTCAGTTTTTTGTTCTGTGTTTTGACTCTCATCTTCATGAGGGTAACCAGCTTTTTTGAAACTCATCAAAAAATCTAAAATAAGTAGTCCCGCTGCAATTGATATTGAGCTATCTGCAATATTAAAAGATGGAAAATGTTTGTCGCCAATGTAGAAGTCTAAAAAGTCGACAACATAATCGAGCGAGATCCGATCAATCAAATTTCCAACCGCACCAGCAAAAACCAAACTGTAAGCAGTACAAAGTAGAAGACTTTTATTTCTTTCTTTCCAAATCAGATACAAAAGCCAGAAGCAAGCAAAGACTGGAACAATCTTGAACATCACTAGTCTCAAGGTATCGTGTCCATAAGCTCCCATCCCAAAAGCTGCTCCTGGATTATGAACATGTGAAAAGTTAAAAAGACCGGGAATAACCGGAATCTGTCCCCCCAATGGAATGTTCTGCTGAACAGCACCTTTGGTTACCTGATCAAGTATGATGATCCCTACAATCATGAGGGACATTTTCCAAATACGATCCATCAATAATCCTAGTAGTATTCTTTCGGATTGATTCCGTACTTCTCAATTTTTCTTAGAAGAGTCTTTTTGGGAATATTTGCCTTCAAAGCTGTCTGGTTGATTTTCCCTCTATTGATCTTCAAAGCTTGAATGATGAATTCTTTTTCAAACAGATCTTTTGCTTCTTGAAAATCCATCTTTACTTCATTCTCATCATTTTGAGTTGCAAACTGAAAGTTATAATCACCTGACGTTTGACCTGGCTCCTTATCGAGTACTGAGTTTTGAATCCCAGTGAAGTCGATGACTCCACCTTCTTCCTGCTCAGGAGTCGGAGTCACTCCCTTGGCACTACTTGATTTTCTCACTGTCTCTGGCAAAGAACTTAAATTGATATAATCACTACTCTCAATAATGAAAGCATGCTCAATTACGTTTCTAAGCTCTCGAATATTACCTGGCCATCCGTAAGCCTTCAAGGCCTCGGTTGCATCCGGAGTACAGTCTTTTATTTCTAGATTGTGAATACCGTTAAAGTATCTGATGTAGTAACCAACCAGGTGCGGAATATCGCTTGTTCTTTCTCGAAGCGGTGGGAGATATACTGGAAGAACATTTAATCGATAAAAAAGGTCTTCCCTAAAAGTTCCTTCCTTGATCATTTCTTCAAATGGTTTATGTGAAGCTGCGATAACCCTTACGTCACACTTGATATCCCTATTTGATCCCACAGGTGTAAAAGTTTTTTCCTGAAGAACTCTCAAGAGTTTTACCTGCATGGTAGGAGAAACATCACCAATTTCATCAAGAAAAATTGTCCCTCCATCTGCATATTGAAATTTACCGATTTTTCTTTCAGTTGCCCCTGTGAAGGCACCTTTTTCGTGACCAAAAAGCTCAGACTCAATCAAATTGTCAGGAATGGCTGCCAGGTTGATCGTTACAAACTTCTCATCCTTTCGAGGTCCATTGAAGTGAATGGCTTTAGCAACAAGTTCTTTACCTGTACCAGACTCTCCTCTGATAAGAACTGGAGTCTGAACTTGAGCCAGTTTTCCAATGACATTGAAAACTTTTTTCATGACATCAGATTCACCAACAAATTTATCCTCGCCTTTTCCAAGGCTCAATGTCGGAGCAGAAAAGATTGAAGTTTCAACAAGGGATCTTGCTTTCAATGCTCTCTTGATGAGTGCCACAAGGTTTTCACTTGTAATTGGTTTTTCCAAATAATTGTAAGCACCTTCCTTAACAACTTTAACGGCATCACTAACGTTAGAGTATGCAGTCAGGATCAAAACAATGATTGATGGGTCATACTTTTTTATTTCTGTGAGGGCCTGGATACCATCCATCTCAGGCATATTCACATCCATCACAACCAAGTCGTATTTATTTTGAATGACTTTATCGAGTGCCAATCTTCCGTTGTCTGCAACGTCTACAAAAAAGTGGTGGTACTCAAGCGCTTGTCTGACTGAGTCCTGCAATACTTTGTCATCATCAACAACCAGTACTCTATGCATAACTCTCTCCTTTTTGAACTTTCGTCATTCGTTTTTCATTTTTATGGTGAACGTTGTACCTTCACCAACTGTCGATGCAGCCGTGATTTGACCGCCATTCAATTCGACAAAATATTTTACCAGATAAAGACCGAGACCTGTCCCTTTTATTTTGTGACTGGCATCATTTTTGACTCGGTAAAACTTCTCGAAAATATTCTCAAGGTCTTCTGGGGCAATACCTACTCCATTATCCTTGATTTCAACATATACCCACTTCTCATCATCCCACGTATTTACGTAGATTGTGGACTGTTCACCCGAGTATTTTATCGCATTTTCGATCAAATTCGAAATGACTCGAACCATCAAATTGACGTCTACTTCAATGGGATAAAGCGGTGAAAGGTTCTTTTCGAATCGTACCTCTTTTTCTGCTGCTTCAAAGCGTAGGCCATCAATCACGTCCTCGATGATTTTATTGATATCTTTACTCTGCTTATTCAGGGTGAGGTTACGAGACTCAATTTTAGTAAGATCCAATATCGAAGTGATGAATTTGTTAAGTTCTTTGGTACTGTCGATAATCGAAGTCAAATCTTTCGTCAGGCTGTCATTTCCTTTATATTTCTGAACCATGACATCTGCCATACCTGCAATCTTTGCAACAGGCGTTTTCAAGTCATGACTCATCAAAGAAATGAAATTTTGTTTCAAATTTTCAACTTTTTTGATGAGTTTGGCCTCTTCCTGGATCGCATATCTTCTTTGATATTCACCTATCGCCCGAAAGGGAACCCAGATGTAATAAACGACAAATATCGTGAGGATAATATGAGTTATGTAGACCCACATACCGACAGTAACAAATAATAGGTATGACAAAAGTATTGTTCCCAGAATTAGAGCAACAGTGATCATAAGGCCCATTGTCGGCCGAACTCTGTTTATTACGACTGACAAAAAAATCGCTAGTAGAACACACAGACTATATGAAACTTCCTTCGGGATTTGATAAATAGTCTTATTTTGGATTAATGATTGTATTACTTGTGAGTGAACATTAAGTTTACTCGCATTGTATTTCTCACGGTTGAATGGTGTAAGTACAAAGTCGCTGGCATTTGAAATATAACTTGAGCCCACAACAACTACCTTGTCAGTAAAAAATCCCTTGGGGAAATTTCCAACCTGAGCTCTGTGAAATGGAATTGTCTTGATTAAACCCTTACCCACAATTGGAGTAGTATAGTAGCGATACAGAGTAAACGTTGCATCGGCTTCCCTTAAATAGTATGAACCGAGGATGTCATTAACCCGAAGAGGCTTCTCTCCAATCATTTCACGATACTTATTTGCTGCCCAAAGATGAAGTGTATCGTCTCCTGAAATATTCAGTACTGCTCTTCTTGTGACATCATCTTTGGCGAAGGCTGCATTATCCACATTTACCAGGGCGGTACTATATCCAAGTTCTTGAAGTTCTCTTGGTGGTAGTTGTTCGCCCCAATCATCCACATCAGTACCAAACCGAAACTCTCCCCCAGAGGCCTTGAAGTTTAAGACCTCTTCTTTGAATTTTTTCATTTGAATGCTTTCGATGTCGCTTTCAGGCTCTAGAAGCTCCACGAGATAGAGAATCATTCTCGGTTTATCTTGAATGACTTTTTGAATAAATCTTGTATGCCCTGCGAATGTATAAGGGTATGTTTCACCAAGAAATTCATCTGACTCATCATCGAGACTGACGAGCACCATATTATCTTTAAAACCGATACCCATGTCATATTTGATTCTCAAATCATAGAATATGGCCTCAAGGGTGGAGAAAGAATATTGAAAAAGAATGACTACAAATATGATCGTGAAGAACAAAGGATAGTACTTGGAAAAATCCGACCCTTTTTTCTTGATGCCTGAAGAATTATTCTCTTCCAACTCTTCTGCCATCAGATTTCCAACTCAGGTTTATAATGATTAAACATGAAGGAAGAATCATTCCCCATAGGAATAAGTGCGAGATCGTTGTACGCAAACCAGACTAACTCATTTATATTCCGACTTTTGGAACTGAGGATTCTTAATTTTTCTACGATTGCAATCAAGTCCGCCTTATTATTTTCACTGAATTCAATCTGATCATGTGGCTTACTGTATCTGATAAAATATCTCTTAATCTCTGAAACCGGGAACAAGATGTACTTTAAAAGAATTATCAAACTATTAAAGATTCTTATCAAAGGGGAAGTAATTTTTCTAAGAACTCTTGGCATCTTTTTATATAGCCCATGATCAGAGTTCAAAGTCGTCACACTGGTTAACATAGAAAGGGCCAGTGAAAACTGAGTTCTAAGAAATGTAGGCTTGGTTTTCAAATAGTTGGTGGAAAGCTCCATCAAGAGATCTTTTTCTCTATCGCTGAAATTCTTCAATAACTCAGTCCCAAGTACCAGTGAGTTTTTTCCAAATGCCGATGTCAGACAACAAACAATGTAAGGGTATTTCCTGCATTCATATAATGAGAGATTACGAAGATCTTTAACACTTATCAGATTCAATGATTTTTCCCACAGGCTGTTATTCTTCTTTAGCGGAATGGAATGCGACAAGGCCAACAACCAGCTGTCCCCAAAAAGAAGACCGTACAAAGTTATGAAAAGTGAAATTGCTGATGAACAATAAACTCCATCAAGTCCTGCTATCAGATAACCTAGCACTCCAAAAGGAACAAAATAGAAGAGAAAATATGTGAGTATGACACCCAAGGGCTGTATCAAAATAATTCCTTTAGACGCGCTTTGTCAGTGTAGGTTTTTCATTAACACCCCTAAATTATAGACAAGAACCCGGGATAGGGCTATAACTCGCTCAGTCCAAAAAAGCGAACAAACACAACAGGCGAACACAGAAAGGGGCGGTGTAAACTCTTGATATTAAAGGGTTTTGCGCGGGGCAGATATTACCAAATCAGTTTTTGTGATATGAGATCTCAGTTGAGATTTAGCGAAGCAACAGGTATAGGCGAAATTTTTAGAGAGCGGGGAAAGTTTTATGAATTTTGAACGATTACTCTTCGGTACTGCCGGGGTTCCAAACAGTACGGCAAAGAAGAACAACCCAATTGAGGGTGTTAAGAGAATCCACGAGCTTGAGTTGGACTGTATGCAACTTGAATTTGCTCATGGAGTTAGAATGAAAGAAGAAGTATCTTCTGGACTTCGTAAGGTTTCCTACGAGCTGGGAATTCCACTTACTTCACACGGCCCTTATTACATCAACCTTAATGCACGTGAACAGGACAAGATCGACAGTTCTGTTGAAAGAATTATTCAAACCGCTAAGATCTCTGATCTTTGTGGGGCTGAATCAATGACCTTTCACGCTGCATTCTATATGAAGGATTCTCCTTTTGATGTTTTCGACCTAGTTGAAAAGAGTATGAACGTTATTGAAGAGAGACTAAACAGACTTGATATTGAAATTGAGTTGAGACCGGAACTTACTGGTAAAACAAGCCAGTTCGGAAGCCTCGAAGAGCTCATCACTCTGACCAAAAACGTGAACAGCTGTAGACCTTGTATGGACTTCAGTCATCTATATGCAAGAACTGGAAACTTCAACTCTGAAAAGGAGTTTGATGAAGTTCTTGGTCAATTGAAAGAAGAGCTAGATGCAGATGCTCTTCAGAATATGCATATCCACATGAGTGGTATCAGCTCAAACTCCAAAGGAGATTTGAAGCACCTCAATCTGGAAGATTCTGATTTCAATTGGAGAGATCTACTTAAGTCTCTCAAAAAATTCGATTGTAGAGGTTACGTAATTTGTAACAGTCCTAACCTCGAAGTCGATGCAAAAATGATGAAAGACTTTTACATGACTCTATAAGAGATAAGCCCTCCATCGGGCTCGGTGGAGGGTTTTTTTAAGCTGCCTTAAGCAACCCATCTTCAACAATATAATTATCCAACCATTCAAGAGAATCTTCAGCACCTTGTTTCGTATGCACAAGATAGATTTCGCCCTGATATTTTACAAATGCAAGCTCATTAGGAAATCCCATAAAGTTTGATAGTACATCAAAGAGCTCATCTGCAACTCTATCAGCACCGGATCTGAACAATTGATTCTCAGGTCCCAAGGTGAGAGTTTTCATGACAGACCAGTCTTTCGGGAAGTCCAGCTTTTCGCCATTAATTTCGAACCTCAGGATATTGCCGCTGGTTCGAATCTGGGCCTTGCTATAAAAAACCCTTTTTCTCTTAAAAGAGTCTTCAATCTGGCTGGCCCTATTGATCATCGCTTTGTGATTTTTAGTATTGAAATATGTCAACAAATCACCAGAGTCGTTGGAAACCTCTTTTGAGGTCGACTCATTAAAGGTCTCTTCCATTAATTTGTTAATCAGCTGGTCATCAGCGCGCAGGGGCTTCATGACTGGCTTATCGGTATAATCTATAAAAATGTTTAAGTTTTAAGGCCTATTCCGAGCAAAAAAGTCGATTATTTCTCAATCTTAAGCTCTTCTTTAGAATCGATATAGGTTTTGACGTTGCTGACATCTGCAATCTTCCAAATTTCCTCAACTTTGCGGATTTCTGCTATTTTTTTGACCTCATTTTCGTACTTCCTCTCCCCGTCCTGATACTGATCATAAGACAAGGTATAAGTTATGAAACATTGGTCATCCGAGCACCTTTTGAGATTAATGACAAACTTTCTCATTTTGAACTTTTCCATTGAAACGAAATCTTTGAACTCATCATCAGTCATACTGGTGATTCGCTCATTCAATGATCCAGTAGTCTTTTCCAAGAGAACATCTTTACTTTGGGCAGGAGAGAATCTGTATTTGATATAGCCTTTAAGGACATCTTCGGAGTTTGTCTTCTTTGTACAAGAAGCAAATAATAATAAAAAACTGAGAGTAACGAAAAACTTAACTTTCATCAGACAAACCTCGAAAAATAACCTCTGTCTGATATGATAGCATAGTAATCATCCCAACCAAGTGTCTGACCTGCTTTATCTGCATCTTTTAAAGAAATACCATACCCATGAGAATTCGAAGATACGATAACACCTTCTGCAACGAATTCTTTTTTACCTTGATGAAAGAAGAGCTTGACCTTTCCTCTCAGCTTTTCATCAGTTTCGGGAACCAAGAAACAACTCTTTTCCCCCCAATTCGTTAAATAAAAAGGAATTCTTTTTTCATTTCGATCCACAAGCGAGCCCTTCAATTGATATTCAGACTTGCTCCCGATAGCTCTTTCATGAAATCCAGGTCTATATATTGGCCTTCCCAGTTCTGAGTTCCACAAGAGGCACATATAGAAGCCAACAACCAAATATATGAATGAAAGAAAGAGTATGTGCTTGTTCCAATCATTGAAGAAATAGGTAATGGCCCACGAGAAAAAGAAGATTATCAACGCTGGTGAGAGAAATGTCGAGGCCCTCTTACCTTTATAGATCAGTAAGGTCACCAAAACCACTCCTACTCCAATAACAGGAGTTTCAAGAACAAGTGACTTCAATGCATTCCAATTTAGAGCACTCTCGCCAACATGAAGGGACTTGATAATATGAATAAACGGAAGTGATAGCAGCATGAATAATACTGTATTCATTGATTCACTGCTTTTTTTCAAGATCTTTACCGACATGAGTATCTTTATTCCCGCTCGATATTGTTTCAAATCAAGTTATAATTTATCTTATGATACCCAAATTAGAAATAGGTACATTATGTATTGAATGCGACAATTGCCGACTAATTTGTCCGGAAAATGCCGTTTTGAAGTATCAAACCCAATACGTAATAGAACCATGGGCCTGCACACTTTGCAATCTTTGCATTGAAGCATGTCCTGTCGATTGTATCAAAGTGGTACAAGAAGATCAGTTCAGCTAGTCGAGATAAAGGGCTATTTCCTCATCCTCGGCTACAAGTCTCGAACCCTTTCCTATTGTAAATTTAATTCCACTAGAAGTATTTTTCACACCAGTGAAATTGAATACATTTTCCGAACTTCCATATGAATGTGCTTCCAATTTCGAAACATCAAGCAATCCATATGAACAAAGTCTTTCAAAGATCTGACCTTTCTTTTCTGAAATCTCATTGATCAGACTTTTATAAATATCTACAGTTCCAAAATCGATTAGTGACTCCCGACTTTCAACGCAAAGGACTTTACCACTTTTGTAATCCGCCACACTTGAGAAAAAAGAACTTACACCTGTGCTCTCCTGGAGCATTTCTGGAAATATAATTCCAAATCCACTGTACGTATGCGGGGAGACAATATTGTCTTTTTGATTTTCAATCGATTGCATTTTTCCTGTTTCATCATAGATAACTGCATTATATGAATCTTCTCTCGATATGGATGACATGAATAGAGCTGCATTTGCCCCACTTTCATACCCCATCTTCAATAACTCATCCCATGAAGCTTTGCTCTCAAACAAATAAGAGTCGGAATTAAAAACACCGAAAGGCTTGCTCTTATCAATCAAACCATCATTCAGCACTTTGTGAACTCCTCCTCCCGAGCCAAGGAGTACATCTTCGAAACTCACCCTTATGTTAGGGTAATTATCTTCAAGATAAGCAATAACATGCTCATGCTGATGATGAGTATTGACTGCAATATTTTTAACTCCAAGAGAGTCTATATACTTCAACTGGAGCCCAAGAAGATTGGTTTCAAAAAGATTCCAAAGTGGTTTGGGCCAAGATTTGCCCAACTCACCCATTCTCGTGCCTCTACCGGCTGATAATACAAATGCCTGTTCAATACTCATAATAGATCTTGCAGAGAGTTTTTTTCAAATCTTCAAGCTCTGGAAGAGAAGACATGATTGATCGCAATTTTTCGAAACAATATCCAATATATTTCAAATATCTGATATCCCCTCGAGTCGTATGAATGAATGCAAAACTACCTATCGCTTTATACACCCGTTGAATACTCATCAATGAATAAAGTCTTTCATACTCCTCGAATGAGGATTGATAGTTTTTTTCTTCAAGAAAGTTATTCCAATAATATTTTTTCAAATTGTATTTATTCTGACGTCCAATTTCGAAGTAAGCATCTTCAAGCAATGAAACAAGATCGTACTGAGGAATTCCCATCCGAGCATCTTGGAAATCTATAATGATCAGCTCTTCTCCCTTAACCATTATATTCCTTGAATGGAAGTCTCTATGTGTGAGCACTCTCTTTTGATTAGCTAATTCATTTATTAAATTTGTAAAAAGGTCATCCATTCGCCTCTTTTCAGTACCCCAAAGGTCATGCCCAAGAAACTCTCCAATAAAATACTTATTTGTGAATTCTACTTCATAAAGAAGTTTTTCAAAATCAAATGCCAACGTTTCAAAACTTTTACCCTTAATATCAGTGCTTTCCGTAGCATGAATTTTGATCAGTTCATCTATGGCCTTTTCATAAAAGTCATACTCTTTTTTCTCATCAGCCTGTGATAAGGCCTTCAATAGAGTCATATCACCGAGATCTTCTTCCAAATAATAACCCTTTTGCAGGTTTAGATCATGAAGAACAGGTACTCTTACCTTTCTATCGACTAGCAGGTCGTGAACTTCCAAAAAAGAACTTTTCTTTCCCTTCTCCATAATTGGGTTATCTAAACATACAACATAAGTTGCATTCGGTTCTTTATGGACTCGGTAGTATCTTCTCGTCCCGGCATCACCCGTGAGTTTCTCAATTTCATAGTCCATCAAAGGAGATACTTTCCCTGCTTCCATACTGGATGAAAACAGCTCATCAACCAATAATCTTTCAGATTGTTCTAATTTCACTCGCGCCCCGTTTTACCTCTCTCAAGAGTTTGTAAAAATCAGATGAAGAGTTCACAAGAAAAGACTCTTCTTTATCCGAGAACCCCTGTGTTACGAGAAAGTTTTTATACATGAATTCTTCTCTTGATAAAGTTCTAGAGTCCCCATATTGAAGTGTGAAGTCTAGTGTGTTTTTGTTCTGTGCCTGCAGCCAGTTCAAATAAGCGGAGGAGTCATAACCAGCTCTTCTCAGCATATAATAAGTCCACTTATTGACTTCTGTTTTTATATCTAGAGAAATTCTTGTTATAGAAAGCATCTTCTCCGTCGTCATATATCCAACAGGAACAAGTACATTTTTTTCATAAAGATTTTTCTGGCTTTTGATCACTTCATGGGCCAAAGCTGCGACC
>JBFEVX010000154.1:0-7389 GCA_041546685.1 Bacteriovoracaceae bacterium
AGATCAAATGGTGGTACAATCAATGCAGTTGATGGTCTTGCTAGAGATGCCGGAGATATTTTAATCAGAACTGAAAACTTCAACTTCCTTTCAGATTTTGATTTTAGTTTGAGAATTGGAGCCGATGCTCAAAATGGTGGTCAACCGGCCATGGTCAGAATGGAATACTGTAATATTATTGGAACGGGAACTCTTCCTACCACTGCTGCTGCTTCAGGAACAACTGGAGCATATGATATCCAGTCAAATCCGCCTTACTGTCCTTAAGAGAGTTTTTGCTCCCACTCATAAGCCGTTTTCACAATCAATTCAATATCATCATACTTTGGAGTCCAGCCGAGAACTTTTTTGATTTTGTCGGCCTTCGACATCAAGGTCATCGCGTCGCCCGCTCTTCTTGGACCTTCCTCGACTTTGAAATCAACTCCTGTCACTTTTTTCATGGCAGAGATGACTTCTTTTACAGTGAAACCATGACCGTAACCACAGTTCATGACTTCGGATTTTCCACCTTTAAGCAGGTATTGAATGCCATCCACATGGGCCTGAGCCAGATCATCGACATGAATGTAGTCTCTGATACATGTTCCATCACGAGTTTCGTAATCAGTTCCAAAGACCGCCATCTTCTCACGTTTTCCACAGGCCGTTTCTGAAGCAACTTTTATAAGGTGAGTTGAGTTTGGTCCGGATTGACCTAGCTTACCTTCTACATTGGCTCCGGCCACATTGAAATATCGAAGAGCTACATAATTAAACTCCTCTTCTGCATTGGACACATCTTCAAGCATCCACTCTGTCATAAGTTTACTTCGACCATAAGGATTCACTGGTGCGACAGGAGAATCTTCAGTGCAAATTCCGCCTTCAAGGTCACCATACACAGCAGCTGTTGAAGAGAAGATAAAATTGTTCACATTGTTCTGTACGCAAAGTTCGATAAGACCCAATGTTTTAACAGTATTATTTTGATAATAAAGAATCGGTTTTTCCACACTCTCCGGAACAATAATCGAACCAGCAAAATTCAAACAGGCTTCAAACTTTTCAGCTTTCATTAAAGCATCAAGCTCTTTTGTGTCACCGATATCCATCTTGACCAGTCTGCCGGATAGAATATTCTTTTCTCTACCTGTCGAAAGATTATCGACGACGACAATATCAAATCCGGCCTTCCCAAGAAGATTAACGACATGTGAACCGATATAACCAGCACCACCAGTAACTAGAACTTTTGCGGACATAAAAAAGCCTCCGATATTTAGGAGGCTATCTTATCTTAAATTTCATGGTGAGTCAGGACTAAAATCCCCAGGATCAACTCCAACGCCAATGGCGTGGAGGTCGTTGAACTGATCATAAATGGATCGGTTGTTGTCTCTGGCGTCATCCCCCATTCTCCACCAGGCCCTGCGGTTAATATGATTGGAATGCTTTTTCAAATTGTAGGCCGATCCTCCGTTGTAGATCTCGACTACTTGTCCAGCACTCAAGTCAGTTGACCAAGCAGATACTTCATCGATGTAGGCTTCAACATTCATGCTTACGTTATTGTATGAACCGATGTGTCCAACTTGCTGTCCAAATCCAGTGAAGTCATCATCGACTTCAGCTCTTTGCTTTCCATCAATGAACAATTTGTAACCTTCACTTTTGTTATAGGTCCCAACAATATTGTGCCATCTTTCATCGAAATAATAAAACTCTGCTCCGAGTTCTCTTAGCTGACCTTTTTTATTCATAAAGCCTAAAACAATTCTACCTTTTTCAAGGCCTAGGTAAGCCGCACTTCCATCGTTATATTTTCCACGATGAAATGTTATCAGGCGCTTTCCAATCTGATTGATTCCAGTTTTAAACCAAAGAGAAATCGACCATTTTTTATCATTGGTAAGAACTTCATCACTCGAAGGTGTGGCCAAACTTTGAGATCCATCAAAATAGATTGAGCTATGATTGGCGTAATCCGGCCAAGGCAAAGTAGATGCAGTCAAAATCGTTTCGTTACCATCACTCAAACCATTGAGGTCCATTACATTCACGAGAAATTTATACTCTTGTCCTGCTTTCAATCCATCAACAACACTTGATGCTTTAAGACCATTAGCTGAAGTGAGGTATTGCTTCTTTCCATTTACAATATTGAAAATATGATAAACCGCAGCTCCAACCATTGGAGTCCATCTTAGTCTTACTGAAGTTTGTTTGATGTCATCGATGGCCTCGAGACCTCCCCAACGAATGGGATTCGTTGGACATTGAGGCTCAGGTTGTGAGGGTATTGTCCCACCCGGCTCTGTCACGACTACCGGTTGAGAAGAACTGACTTCATCTTTACAACCGATCAGCATCAAGCCGATCAGTACTGCCATCCCTAGCTTTTTCATTTTGGCCCTTTTACAGTCTGTAGATCAATCTTAGACCTGAAGACTGAATTCCTTCCATTTGTTCATTGTCGTCTTTAAGACTTTCATAGAACAATCCAATATCGAAATCTCTATTCAATTGAGTTGCTACAGAAGCATCCCACTTCCAAGCATTTCCAAAATTGAGTCCAACATTCAAATCAGCACTCCATAGTCTCTCAAAGAAAAACCTTTCGTGATTGATATTGAGTCCAGCATAGTTAGTGGATTTTCTAACTACAGTGTAGTTGTTGTTTTCGAGGGTCACAAAACTCATGGTTTGAATTTCGTTGAAGACACCAAGATTCACGGGAATATTTTCTCTAGAAGCGTTCAATCCCAATTTCATATTGAAAGAAGGCTTCATACTTGCGCTAAGCTCACTCTTACCTTCAAAGCTCACACTGTTCTGTGCATAAATATAGCCGCTGGCCTTTGGTGAGAAAGCAAATCCTTCATAATCAAAAAGGTATCTTCCATCATATGAAGCTCCAGCTCCAAAGTTTTGATAACTTTTCGCTCCGAGATTATTTGGAAGTTTTGTAGATCTATAAAAATAGTCCGCGTGGACTTTTACGTTATGTCTTTTGAGTTCATAGGAGTGAGCATTTACGTTGCTAAGAAGAAGTGCCGAATATTTTTTATTCACTTCATCGTAGGCTTGCTCTTTGGCCGCTACTTTTTCTGACTTGATTGGAAGAATGACAGGCACACCAGGATCAAGTTTTTTAACGGTTCCATCACTTAGACGATTCAAATCCAAAGTCTTATTAACAAGACCTTCTTTACCGTAAAGTTTTCCAGCATTTTTTCTCCAAAGGACATCCGAGATCGTGTCACCCTTCTTCAAAAAATAAACTGTAAACTCTCCGGTCTCTTGGGCAAGTGTGCTCAATGAAATCAGTAGTGTTGTCAGCAAAACTACGCTTCGCATAACAAAATCCTCTTTATAGCGTTTTGTCCTGTAATCTTAGCCTAACTGACGCTAGGTGTGAACTTTGTGGCGAAGCCGCAACGCGCCGAAATGATGTGTTTATTTAATTTTTTTGCCAGACATGGCTGCCTCAATGGCAGATTCCATGTTCTTCTTGAAGGCTTCTTTTGAGAAGTCATCGGCCCTTTTAAACATATTTTCCCGGCTCATCATGCGTTCAGTTTCTTGGAACCTTCTGATCGCTTGGCTTAGAGCAAATTCATTTTGTTGGTCGAAAAAAACGGCGACTTGATCGTTCAATGTCTCAAGGACTCCACCTTTTCTAAAAGCAATTACCGGAGTTCCACTTGCAAGTGATTCGAGTGGAGTGATTCCAAAATCTTCGATTCCTGGAAAGATCATCGCCTTGGCCCTAAAGAAATGATCAATCACTTCTTCTCTGCTGACGTTGCCAAGAAACTCAATTGTCGGTCCAGCCATTTCTTTGAGACGTTGTTCTTCTTGCCCTGAACCAATAATTTTCAAATTCAATCCCAACTTTTTAAAAGTTGAGATAGCGAGGTCAACTCTCTTATTTGGAGCAAACGCAGTAACCATGATGTAGAAATCTTCTTTCTTCACAAATTGATTCTGTCTCTCTCTGAAATCTTCTAGATCAACAAAAGGATGAACTACATCTGAACCGATTTTGTAATAATTGGTGATTCTCTCTCTCACAAACTCGGCATTTGCAATCGGATAATCGACATTGCTATTACTCTGCAAATCCCAATTGGTGAGATAATTTCTAAAAAACTTCATTCCCAGTCGTTGATACCAAGGAGCATGTGGTCCAAAGTAGGCATCAAACTGATCGTAAATGTATCTCATCGGGGAATGAATATAACTCACATGAGTTGCACCGATAGGCTTCTTCACACCTTTAATCACGCAATGGCTTGAAGACAAAACCAAATCTGCTTCTTCTTCAATTTTCATCATCGATGCTGCCAGTGGCATCAGCGGTAAAGTTTTTCTGTAGTGCTTATAGATTCCAGGAAGCTTATCTAGGAAGCTAGTATGAATTTTTCTATTCTCAATGCTCTCAGGTACTGACCCCTTATCATGCAAAAGTGTATACAAGGGTGCTTCTGGAAACATCTCGCAAAATACTTCGAGAACTCTTTCTCCACCTCTGAATCCGGTCAGCCAATCGTGCATCAAAACTACTTTCATAGTGTGCATTTAAGTCTTTATTGGTGGCTATGTAAACCCCTTTGCGCCAAAGCATTGCACTCTGGCATATTGATTATGGTTTGCACAAAGAACTCTTAGATTCTCGGGAGTATTTTCACCTCCTTTAGCGACAGGGATTATGTGATCGATCTGCAAAAATCTCTTCTCACTACATCCTTCAAATTCGCAGCAATGCTTTGCTCTTTTATAAACAAAATCTTTAAGCTCTTTGCTGATATATCTTCCAAATTTAGAAGATCCTCTTTCCGGAGCCCTTGGTTCTCTTAATTTTTGATCAACTAATATTTCTACTATTTCTGCATCTGTATAATCGCCAATCAGACTCTTCGCCTTATCAAATTTTTGAGACGGATTAGGTGCTAATCTAATAATTTTTTCCTGAAAAATAATTGGATGATTTCCTTTTTCTCTTTCAAGGATAGCCTCTACTTGTCTGGAGCTTTTTCCAGCTGATTCATTAACTATTTTCATCAATAATTTTTTATTGGGCTTTGTTTTTCTAGCAAAACTATGAATCTTGTTTGCTGCTGTCAGTGTTAACTCTTTTGACTCTAACTTTTTTTCAATTCTCTTATCTACTCTCATCAATCTCATTGCATTTACTCTGATTGCTGATTCCATTTCAGAGTAATTCAACTTATTGAGGCAATAATCATAGAGACTAGAATATCCAAGTTCCGCATAGGCCTTTCTTTTGTCGATCTCTTTCAAGTGTTTCAAGACTACTAAAGTATATTTTTTCTCGATTTCTACTGCTCTTTCGGCAGATCTAAGCAATTCAAAATTGCTCAATTTATTTAACTCCACAATTCCTCCATGATTTCATAAAGTTAGCTCTATTTACTTTCGCGCGAAAGTAAATCGACTTAACCTATTGTAATTATTGATATTTTCGACCAGTAATTTTTTCAAAAGAGATGCGCCCCGCGTCTTTCTCATGTATAACCCATCTATGCGAATTTACTGGTTCTTAGCCATTCTTTTGATTCTGGTTTCTTGTGGTGACAAGCCTCAAGAGCAGACTGTTGGTTCCACTCCAACCGAAGTGACTAAGCCGCCAATCTCAACGAATCCAGATTCTTCAGGAACTGATGAGCCTGTATCTGTTTTTGAAACAGAAGAGTTCAAAAATTCCCTAAAAAACATTTCTCTCAAAGAGCGAATCCTTTTAAATCGTGGCTATCGCATGAAAAAAAATGAAGCCGGAGAATACATTTGGGAAGAATATACTTACAAGAATGAACTTGGCGGAACTTTGAAATGGGAAGAAGGTGTTTTCATTACAAAATTTCGTACCAAGATTGGTGGCCCGACTCATGATTTAATCACTGGCGACGAACTACCACATTTCTCAGAAGAGATGACTCTCTACCACACCCAACCAGTCTATGAGTTCTTGAATCTCGAAAACTGGCCCAAGCTGGAAAAATACTTAGGCGAAACTCAAAACGCGATTGCTGACCACTACAACAAGTATATTAACGATCTCGATGCTTCAACAAAGCTCGATCTCGAGGGCAAATACCAACGTGTAGCCAATGCCTACAGCAACGCCAAGAGCTACATCGATAGTATTTCAACGAAGCCGTATGAGGTAGCTGACTGGGAATTAATTTTAAATACAGTGCAAATACAAGACATTGTTTGGATTTCCCGAGATTTAGATTTTGTAAAAACGACAAATACCATTCTTAATGGGGGATTTGATTCTCTTGAGCACGAACTTCGTATTGGTAAAATAAAACTTTTAGAAAATCAGCCTGATGATGTATTTGCTAAGAAAAAGAAGTTTAAGGTTATTGTATCCATTTTAACATTTATTCAACCTTTGGAGGATTAAGGATGTATATAAAATTGATTCTTTTAATATCAATCTTTAACTCATTCGCATATGCACAGCTGAGAGTGAATGCTTCAAGAGAACGTAACTGGGACTTTCCAATTGAATCCTTTTTTACAGAAAAGGATTATGTTGGAGGAGACCTTATTAGAGAATTTATTGAGAGAAATCACTCTTATAAATTAAAAGAAAAGTATTGTCATAGAGGAGTGGCGCAAACAGGAATGTTTAATACTGCAATATCAACCGGATGCAAACTTGAAAAAATTGAAGTGAGGAAGTTATATATTGGGAATTATTATAACATTAACCCAATCTTTAACTGCTATGGACAAGAAAAAGATTTCATTAATGACTATGTCATTTGTGAAGGGTATTCCCCTCAATAGAATCTCTAAAGAGGGGAATACATTATTATCTCATCTGCTTCTTAAGCTTTTCTTTAAGCTCACTTATCTTAACTACAGTTCCATCTTTCAAAGTAATCTCTTCGACATTTGAAAAATCAAGAGCAAAATTAGATAAAGAGTTTCTTTCATTTACTGAATTAATACGAAATCTTGATTCATTTCTAAGCTCTTCTTTTGAAAGAGTTCTTACTGACTCAAAACTCTCAATTCTGAGGATCGATCTTCCAGTAGTCCCCTCTCCTTCAATTCCTGTTCTAGCCATTAGTCCTTGGCCAAATGAACTTGTAGAGATACCTACCATCAACATAGTTACAATAATTTTTCTCATTGCATTTTTCCTTTATTTTTCGATAACTTATTCTTCAAAATTGAATCAGAAATAACTCCGACATAAACAGTATCTTCACCCCTATTTTCGGGGTTATCCATAATTGTTTTTATTTTAAAATTCGTCTCTTTTAGAATACTTACAATTTGAGGGTATACTCGCTCGAGGTCAATCGATTCAGATCTAAAAGAAATATAATTCAATGCTTCACCGGCTTCTAATCCTGACAAATCAAA
>JBFEVX010000120.1:0-12017 GCA_041546685.1 Bacteriovoracaceae bacterium
CCAGTGCTCATTGAGTTTTTGCTCAAACACTTCAAGAAAGTCGTTAGCATCTCTAGTTTTAATGCTTTTTCCGACATCATCAAAGGCCAGAGAGATACATATTTTTTCAAGTATTGTGGGCTCGTGTTCTGAATTCATTTGGTATTCAGAGAACAATTCTAAGATCGTCGGATATTTTTCCAAGTTTTTTTTTAGTTTGCTGTAGCTTTCAAGATATATGTTGTGGAGAAAGTCTCTATCCATTATTTTTTCATTCCTTTAAATTACTACTTTTTGTGTATCAAAATAATGCCCTTCCTGGTCTATGGAGTTAAGAATTAAGTTTTCACCGATATGTTTTTTTACTCTCGCGAGGTAATCAATATTGATGACTTCGTCATTTACTCCATAGTAGAGGGGGATTGGTTTATTTGATTTTGAAATCAATTTAATCTCATCAATATTATTTTTTTTATAAAATGAAGGAAATTTTGAAACTCTTAATTTGTCATCTGAAAGTTGAAAGCCTTGAACAATCAAATCTAACAAATCTTTGTTTTTCGTAAGATTCTTACATCTTGCCTGAAGGGCTTTGACATCAATATCATCCATAGAAAAAACTTCGGTAGTTTTATTGATTTTAAAAGGATTAAATTTAAATGAATCATTGTTTAGAGGGACAGTTGAAAGTAGCGTTATTTCGATGTCATTTAAATGCTCCATAAGCCATAATGCAAGATGACCACCGAGAGAATGACCTACTATTTTTTTTGGTTTTAAATTGTATAGATTTAAAAACTCCAGTACTTTTTCGAGAATATTTTCAGGTGTGTATTCTTTTAGAAGTGAGGATGTTCCATGTCCAGGTAGGTCGAGGGCCACGTAACGATGACTTTTATTTTTCAGCATCAAACTTTTGAACTGCTCTTTGAAAGAGCAATGTCCATGTAGTAAAAGAACATCATCTCCTTCTATCTGGTTGTCCAGATATGAGAAACGTGTACCGCCATGAACAAGGGAGCCCTCATATATCTTCATGACTAAATTGTGTCTAAGAAAAAGAGTTTTTTCAAGAAAAATTTACAATTTGAAGATTTGATTCACTGTCGTGCATTAAGATTTTTGGAGGACAGAAGTACATTTTCCTAAGCTGTTTTAATCAATGCTTTTTCTTCGATAATAAGTTTAATAAGCTCGTAATCAATAGGTTTGTCTATCGTTCCTGCAAAGTTATCTGGAACGAGGATTTGTAATTCACCTGTAACAAGATAAATTGGAATATCTTTTTCAATTTTTTCACGGCATTCAAAACCATTCATACAGGGCATTCTATAGTCAATAAAAAGGATATCTACATTATTATTGTTGATATATTCTACGCCCTTTATACAGTCATGAAACGTATGAACTTTATATTCATTTCCAAGAAGAAGCATTTTAAACAATTCGCACAAGTCTTTTTCATCATCAATGTAGACAATTTCAAGCGACATCGATTTTCCTGTATTTGGGAAGAGTTAATATGAAGGCAGTATGACCATCGAGTTTTTGGTAATCGAGATCGCCATAATGTTCTTCGACAATCCCTTTTGAAATACTAAGACCTAGCCCTGTTCCTTTTCCAACTTCTTTGGTCGTATAGAATGGAACAAATATTTTTTCCAGTGTTTCAAATCCAATACCGTCTCCAGAGTCTTTCACAATAAGCTGAGTGATATGACTGTCTTCCTGCATGGAAACGGCTACCCAAGCACCTTTTTCTCCAGCAACGGCATCTATGGCATTGGAGATAAGGTTTACAATTACTTGTGATATTTGAACTTCATCACATTCAATTTTAACTGGATCAATGATGTCTATCTTCAAATCAACATTGTGTCTTACTGCCCTTGCGCGAGTTAGTTCAAGACTTTCCTCTACGATAGAATTGAGAGTATGAATTTCTTTGGTCGTGCATTCTGCACTTCGAGAGAACTTCTTCAGACCTTTGACAATTTTATTTATTCTACTTGTCGCTTTTTCAATTTTTTCTGCCATCGCGAGAACTTTTTCTTTGTCATCATGATAATCTCTAATGACAGAGGCAGAGCCAGCAACAATGGCCAGAGGGTTATTGATTTCGTGGGCAATCCCAGATGACATTTCCCCAAGTGTGGCGAGCTTGGAAGTCTGAATCATTTTAGTTCTTTCCTCATCAAGCTCTCTTTCAATTTCTTTCCTCTTTGTGACGTCGAGGGCAATAGATATGTAGCCAACGGTGTTTCTCTTGGCATCATATTTTGGTTTTATAGAACTATAGATCCAGAATTCATCACCATCTTTAGATATGTTTTTCATCTCGCCGGTCCAGATCATATTGGCATTTAATGTGTTCCACATTTGCTGAAAAAATTCTGGAGGATGTTCGCCAGAGTTGACGACATTATGATCCTTTCCGATCAGTTCATGTCTTTCATACCCAGATATTTCACAGAAGTTATGATTTACGTCTGTGATAATTCCATCTTGATCAGTGTGGGAAATAATGGCAATACTTGATAATGTCTCAAGAAGATCCGCTTTCTCTCGCGCTACTTTATCTGCTTGTGCATATTTTTTGTAAACCTCTCGGCGATTCATTGTATTTTGCCAGGAAAGATAGAAACTGATCATTGTTGCGATATAAATGATTCCCTGTCTTTCAACAACATCTGTAAAAATAAGATGATCATAATTGGCGGCAAGAATAAGTGGAGTACTTACATTGATTGCAGCGATGATGAGATTGCAACGAATAGATGCCAGAAAGCTGGCGTAAATGACACCCATTATTTGGTAGTGCATCCAAACATCATTTTTATGGGAATAAAACTCTGCATTAGTTAGAAATATCATGGCCGCTGTAGTTGCTGCTAAGCTTGGCAGAGCGAGTATTGGGTTTTCTTTAAATTTCTTGGATAAAAGGATTGATGCCATAAAACCGAACAAGACAATAGTACTTCCAGTTATATGGATATGCGTAACATGGTGATTTAAACCCCATTTGGGAATAATGACCACCCCATAGAAGAATGCCATCACGGCAAATGATATGAGGAAAGTTGGAAGAAGGAGCTTTCGTCTCTCATCAAAGGTTTCACAGTTACAATGAATAATTTCGTTTAATAAATTTTTGATAGATTCCATACTGTCATTATCGGACTATTTGGGAATCCATCTAACTTAATTTTTAAGCTTTTCTTAAGTTAAATTGTAAATAAAATTTGAATATAAATATCATTGATATGGCAGAAAGAAGATGCCACCAAGTGTGAAGATGCAAGTACGGTCCGTTACAGCCTATATGCCAGGGTTTTCCCTCTAAAAGCATCACAATATAGCCTCCAGTAATAAGAAAACCCGCAATGAAAAAATTCAAATACCGGGTATTTGTATCGTGTTTAAGACAGCGTATTTCAAGCCACAAAGTTCCCAAAATAGGAGGGATCATCGTCAGTCCGCTAGAGAGGGCATAACGATGTGTAATCAGCATTGAGAAGGTCCAAATCATTGAAAAACAGAGGGCCTTTAAAAGTACGTGCCTCCCATTTGTGCTACCAAGCCTCATTGAGTTGAGTCCCATACAGAAGAAGTTGAGAGTGTAGATTCCAAAAAAATCTGCCATCAAAAAAATATAGGTAAAACTGGTGTGAAAGAGGATTGATCCAATTGTGATCAAAATGGGGATCCAATACATTTTTGAAAGAGGTGAGTCCTTCAAACTTTTGGATTTTTGATACATCCAGTAAGCTGCGAGAAGATACACCAAGCTCGACCATGTATCGACAGGGTCATGGATCCAGTCCGCATTACTATTTCCACAATAAGGGAACGGTGTCGGTAGGAACATGAATAGGGAATACCACGGTGAATTAGGGTTCATATGTACAACTTATTTCATCGGATACGTTTGGGATAGTCTGTCTTTCTTTTTTTCCAAGATACCACTAAAGTGTTGGGATACGGAGGTAGCTATGAGCATGACTCAAGATTTGAGAGATATTCAGCATTTTGGCGAAGAAGGTGGAGTTGTTCCAGTAATTGATCACGCCTCAACTTCAACATTTTTGAATCCTGATGATATGGAGAAGGTATTTCATGGTGAAATTAAGGGCTGCTATCTCTATTCACGGCACTCCAATCCGACAGTCAACGCTTTCTCTCAAAAATTGGCTGCGATGGAAGGGACTGAAGCTGCATTTGGGGTGGCCTCTGGAATGGCCGCAATATCATGTACTGTTCACCAGTTGTTGATGGATGGTGGACATATGGTTTCATCCAATACCATCTACGGTGGTACCTGGGCGTTGTTTAAAAATATTCTTCCCAAGCAAGGAGTCAAAATTGACTTTGTTGATCCCTACGATGTGAGCGCTTTTGAAAAGGCCATTACTCCAGAGACCAAAGTTATCTATACAGAAAGCATGTCCAACCCCTTGCTGGGGGTTAGTGACATACCTGCCTTGGCGAAACTAGCTAAAAAATATGGATGTAAGCTTGTTGTTGATAATACTTTTACACCTCTGATTTTCTCTCCAAAAAGTATGGGCGCTGATGTGGTTGTCTATTCCTGTACCAAGTATATTTCAGGTCACAGTGACATGATTGCCGGAGCAATATGCGCTGATCGTGAGTTCATAGATCAGTTGATTGATGTGAATAATGGAATGTGTATGCTTTATGGGCCGGTAATGGATGCTAGAATTGCTTATGAACTTTACACCAGATTAGACACTCTACCGCTTCGAATGATTGCTCACTCCAAGGCCGCTCGAATTCTTGTCGAACGAATGCAAAGGGAAGGGATAAAAGGAATTATTTATCCAGGGCTTTCTGATCATCCACAAAATAAACTCTTTGATGGACTTAGAAATGAAAAGTTTGGTCATGGTGGAATGATCACTTTTGACTGTGGTGACTTAAAAACCGCTACCCAATTGGCGCAGAAACTCCAAGATGAAAAATTTGGTCTTTTCGCCGTTTCATTGGGTTTCACTAGAACACTACTCAGTTGTCCTTCTGCCTCGACAAGTAGTGAGATTCCCGAAGAAGATCAAAAAAAGATTGGGCTCAAGCCTGGACTTCTTCGAATGAGCATCGGCTTTGTTGGTGATGACGAGTTGATGGCAGAGAGATTTATCAAATGTTACAGAGAAGTATGTGGGTGACACTGTGCGTTATGGTGGCGATCCATTAAGTCCTTACACTATGTAATTGCTTCCTGATTCCGTTGTAAAAGTATATCGACATTGCTAGTTTAGGGCCTCAAATCACACGGGGTCCACACACATGAAAAGTATCTTCTTTTTGTTCGCGTTAATGTTGTCATTGAAGACTCAAGCAAAGCTTGTCCAGTTTCTTCACACTAATGATCTTCATGGTTTTTTTGAACACACTGTTGAAGATAAGCACCGTGGTGGCTATGCCGCTCTCAAAGCAGAAATAGACAAACAAAAAAAACGTGCTCTTTCTCGCGGGATTCCTTCTTTGGTCGTTGATGCCGGTGATTTCATGGAAGGAAGCATCTTTTATTTTTCCAGTAATGGAAGAAAGACATTCGATATTATGAACAAAATGGGTTACGACGCTGTTGCAGTCGGCAACCATGATTGGTTGATGGGTTCAAAAGAATTGGCGGCCATTGTTCGGGATGTCCCACCTAAATTTGCCTATCTTGGTGCTAACTTCAAGCCTAACTTTGCCCTATTTCCTGGGCTAAGAAAATCAATTGAAGATTACCGCGTCTTTGAAATTGATGGAGTCAAGATTGCGTTGATGGGTCTTACTACCGATGAGCTGTTTTATAAGTGGAGACTCGATTTCGGTGATATTCACGATCCTGTAAAAACAGGAAAGAAAATGGCAACTGAAATCAAAAAAGAAGGTGTTGCGGACTTCGTCGTTGCTTTGACTCATAATGGTTTTCATAAAGATAAAGATCTGGTCAAGGAATCAAAAGATCTTGATTTGGTGATTGGTGGGCATTCCCATACTTTTCTCTATAAACCATTTTTTCAAAAGAATAAAAAAGACAAGCTTGTGCCCATTGTTCAGGCAGGTGAGCATGCGAAAGTTCTTGGACGCCTTCTTGTAAACGTAGAAAAAGGTAAGCCTCTTGAAATTGTAGAATATGAATTGATTCCGATTTCTGAATACAAAGATGTAGATGATGACATCCTTGATTATGTGAAAGAGGCAAGAAATGAATTTGAAAACAAGTTTGGTAAAGACTGGCTTCAAGAAGAAATTGGTATTTCAAAAATTCCTCTGACCAATAATGATGAACGTCTGACAACATGGACAGCATTCATTACCGATGGAATTAAAGAATGCATGGGTGGTAGTCAGATGGCCGCACATTCACCTGGTTTTGGTGGGGCAGACATTCCTGAAGGTGGAATTGATAGAGAAATGATCTTTCAAACTTATCCAAGAGTTTTTGATTTTAAAGACAAATATGGCTGGCATGTTTATCAGGTGGAGAGTTTTGGTGTATTTCTAAAAGTTATCATCAAATTCATTTTAAGACAGCAATACCCAGTGGCCTTCTCTGGAATTACCTTTGACCTTGTTGATTCCAAAGGTGATGTTATTGACGTTGAACCAGGTGATATCGTCGATGATGGTGTTATCTCTAATGAAAAGAATTGGCTTGGTATTGATAAGAAATTCAAAGTAAAGAATCTCAAGATTGGTGGGAAAAAAGTCAAATGGTTCAAAAAATACAAAATTGCCATTCCTGAAGGAATAGTTAGAGGTGGCTATGGCATCAGTCGTTTTGTAAAATTCATCATGCGAAATTCTGCACGCGGAGAGATGAGTATCTGGGGATGCTTGAACGAAAAAGTCAAAAAAGAAGAAGTTATCGACTCTGAATATGCTAGAAGACGGAGAAAATTCATCGGACATGATAAAACCAAGTCTGGTGTTGAATACAATAAGTATGAAGACTATATGTTCATACCTGCCAAAATGAGTCCGAAAGCAAAGTTGAAAAGCATACCGGGTTATACCGAGAAAGATTTGCCTTTCAAAAAATAATCTGACCGGCCAGTCATTCACATTCTGTGAATACCGTTAAGGTGAATGAAATCACTTTAATGGAGGAACTTTATGATGAGGTCGATGATGACCATGATGGTCGTTCTCTTGTTGTCTCTGCCTGTTCGTGCAGAGCTTCTACAGATTTTACATACCAATGACATTCACAGTTACTTTGATCATACAGATCATGAACCTGATAGAGGTGGATTTGCTAATCTTAAAGCAGTTATGGATCAGCAGGAAGCATTGGCCTATGAAGATGGAGTTGAAACCTTAAGAGTTGATGCTGGGGACTTCATGGAAGGGACGATTTTCTATATGGCCGAATATGGAAGAAAGTCATTCGATATGCATAATATGATGGGATACGATATCGCAGTAGTTGGAAATCATGATTATCTTATGGGTACTGATGATTTGAACTCAATCGTTGGTGATGTTAACCCTGAATTCGCTTATCTTGGGGCCAATGTCAAAGTCGACAAAAGGTTCAAGAATATCAAAAAGCATATGGTTCCTTATAAAATGGTTAATCATAACGGTGTAAAAGTGGCCTTCCTTGGGCTCACAACAAATGACCTTCTTTATAGTTGGCGTTTATATGACGGAAAGATAGAAAAGCCAGTTAAAGTTGCTAAAAAATGGGCAAAAAAATTAAAAGAAGAAATGGGTGCCGATGTTGTAATTGCTGTCACACACGTTGGCTTCAGTAAAGATAAGAAGATTGCCAAAAAAGTACCAGAGATCGATTTAATAATTGGAGGTCACTCTCACGATGCACTTTTCGCTCCTCATTGGCAAAAGTCGAAAGGTGGTAAGAGAATTCCAATTGTGCAGGCCGGTCATCATGCTGAATATCTTGGAAAACTTCTCCTTGATGTTTCAAAAGACGGATTAAAACTTGTTGATTACGAATTATTGCCAGTACACACTCAGGCCAACCCTGATCAAGAGGTCGCAGAATTCGTTGAAGATTCGATGGACAGAGTGAACGAACTCTTTGGTGAAGAGAACCTTAATCATTTCGTTGCCCAATCATATATTTCTCCAGAAAATGAAGAGGCGAAGACAATGTGGTCTCACTTTACAGCAGACGCTATGAGAGAAGCTGTAGACTGTCAGATATCGATTCAGCAGGAAAATATGTCTGGACCAAATTTTCCAATTGGTGAAATCAACAGATTTAAAATTTTCCAAGCACATCCAAGATGGTTCGATTTTTCAGACAGAGATGGATGGCATGTATATAGGGCCCAAGTAAGTGGCTTTGTTCTATGGTCAGTATTTAAGGCCGTCATGAATCTGGGTCTTCCATTGAATATTAGTGGTATCACATTTGATTGGAGAAAAACTCTTTGGGGAACCTATACAGTCAAAAAGCTTCGAATCAATGGTAAAAGAATAAATCCTTTCAAAAAGTATACGATTGCACTACCTGAAGGAATTGTCCGAGGAGGCTATGGAATTTCTCCACTCGTTGGATTGTTGCTTCAAAAATCACACAAAACACCTGTGACAATCGTCAAAGCGATCGAAGACAAGCTCACACGTGAGAATGGAGTTGGTGACGACTATATCGACTTTTCAAATCAAATCAATCTTAAATCCCTCGGTAACCCTGTAGACAGAGTTACTTTTGAAGGAAGAGAAAGATAATAAACAGGCCTGGTAGCATTGCTATCAGGCCATGTCTTTATGTTTTTCGATAATTCTCTGACAAATATCTGATATATTCATTGAATCCAATTCTTTAGGATCAATCAAGTTTTTCGGAAGCTCAGGAAGCTTCTCGATTGGCGTAAAGAGCTGAAGATTCTTGTTGGCATCAACTTCATCCATTTTGGCGACAGGTGTGAAATGTGGAGCCGTTGTAAGAATTTCTGGAGCATCATTAATCAGAGTAAATATGGATTTGACGACTTCTGTGAAGCGATCAAGCTCACTCTTGGTGTAACTTTCAGTTGGCTCTATCATCATCCCGTAAATCTCAGGAAAGGCCATGGTAGGAGCGTGAAGTCCAAAATCCAAAAAGAGCTTGCCGATTTTGGCAATCGCAGAGGCCTTGGGTGTGCCACCCTCAGCAATTCTTTCAAAACTTTCTTTGGAGAGTGTGAGAATGAATTCATGCATTCTCGGAACGTCCTCAGTGTTGACAGGTAGAATCGGGAAGACATTCTTAAGGTTCTTGTACAGGTACTTGGCAGAAAGCACAGCTACAGCTGACATACGTTTCACACCATCTTCACCTAATGCCTTGATGTAAGTATAGGCACGTACCTTATGGGCAAAGTTTCCAAAATGTCTATGAATGCTACCAATTGTCTTTGGGGCCTTAAATGTCGAAAAAACGCCATTTTCTTCTTTAATTTGTACACCTGGTAGGTAGTCAACAAGTCTGTGACTGACCGCCACTATGGCGTCACCAGGGCCACCGCCACCATGTGGAATGGTCCAAGTCTTGTGAAGATTGTTATGAACGGCATCGACTCCCATTTTGTCGAGATTAATCCATCCAGCAATGGCATTCATATTGGCGCCATCCATATAAACCAAACCACCAGATTCGTGGATCATGTCGGCCATCTGTTTGAATTCTTCTTCGAAAAGTCCTGAAGTATTTGGGTTGGTTACCATGATTCCGGCAATGTGTTTACCGTAGTCATTAATTAGAACTTTGAGTTGCTCAAGATCGATATTTCCACGAGCATTCGATTCAATTGTTACAATCCCTGTTGGTCTTCCATCTTTTTTTCCGGTTCTATAGCCGGCAACAGTGGCCGTTGCTGGGTTTGTTCCATGGGCAGTTCTTGGAATAAGAATAATATCCCTTTGTTCTCCTTCACCGCGATCATGGTGATAATCCTGGAACATTTTAATTCCAACTAATTCTCCCTGTGCTCCAGCAACAGGCTGAGTTGTTACACCGGGAAGTCCTGTGATCTTTTTGAAATCTTCCTGAATATGGAAAAGTATTTCAAGTGCACCTTGGATATCAGACTCTGGGGCCTGTGGGTGAACATCTGTAAATCCTTTCAGTCCTGCTGCCCAGTCATTGATGTGTGGGTTGTACTTCATTGTACAAGATCCAAGAGGGTAGATGTTGTCGTCAGGTGATACGTTCAATTCACCTAGTTTGTTATAGAAGTTAGCCAACGTCTTCTCATCAAAATCTGGAAGATTGACAGCTTCAGTTGATAGTAATGTCGGAGCAATTTCTTTGATTTTGTCCCCAGTTGCTTCTCTTGGGCCATAGGCCTTTTCAAAGACTTCAATCAATTGATCGATGTCATTTGTGTTGTGAACATCAAAACACGAAACCAAAAAGAGATTGTCTCTTCCTTCAAGTCTGTCACTGATATTGAGGCCTGCTTGGACATTTTCAGTGAGAAGTTTTTCACCGTTATCAGGTAACTCAAGGGTGAATTCGTTATAAAATGAACTTTCAGGGAAAGCGGCTCTCACTCCAGGTACTTTAGTCAGTTCAGTGAAAGCATATCTTGCATTGTTTCTCGCTTCAGTGTGGGCGGCGTTCATTCCTTTTTCGCCGCGGGCAAGTATTCCAGCACCAGCTAGTGAAGCTACAAAGCTTTGATTAGAACAGATGTTGGAGGTGGCCTTCTCTCTTCTAATATGTTGTTCACGTGTAGAGAGAACCATGCAAAGGGCAGGATTGCCTTGTTCATCTTTTCCTTTTCCTACATAACGTCCAGCTGTACTTCTGATGGAAGTTTTGTTCTTCTCATTGAAGCGAATTCCGAAGATTCCAAGTCCCGGACCTCCGCAGTTCGGTCCAATGGCAAGGTGCTGTCCTTCACCAACAATAATGTCACAGCCTTCTTTGTTATTACCAAACTCTGAAGGTTTTTTGAGACCGCCGGTTGCAAGTAGCATTGGATCAATCACAGCAATACTTTGCAGTTTGTTTTCTCTTGCTAGATCAGTGAGCATATCTACGTCTTCAAGGTTTCCGTAGTTGTTGACTTGAGGAAATACGATACAGGCAGCGTTGTCACCGAGTTCATCAATTTTGTTTTTTAAATCTTTAAGATCAATTGTTCCTGTCTTTGAATCTGTCTTGACTGTTCTGATTTCTAGATCAGTATGTTTGGCCTGTGTGAAAAGTACTTCGATGTCTCCTGGGTAGTTTGACTCTGCAACGAGAGCAATGTCACCAGTTCTTTTGATTCTTCTGGCAGTCTGGATGGCCTCATAGATACAAGTAGATCGATCGTAAAGGCTGGCGTTGATGGCCTCGAATCCGGTCAACATACTCAGTGCAGAACTGTAGAGATAAAGAGTGTGTAATGTTCCCTGGCTTCTTTCAGGTTGGTAAGGAGTATAAGCCGTGGTCAGTCCCCTGATCCCGCATACATGATCAATCAGTGCAGGAACCTTATAGTTTTTTAGTCCATCACCAATGAAACATGTCTTAGTTTTGTTTTTCTTCGAAATATTCAAAAGGTGTTCTGAGAGTTGGTGATAACTCAACTCTTCTCCGATTCCCATTTCAGTATCGAAGTGTACCTCTTTGCTGATATGTCCAAAGAGATCAGAAAGTTGATTGAGGTCGATGGCCTTCAACATCTCATTGATATCCTCGTCACTTGCCGAGATATAGTGTCTAGTCAGTTCGCGATTGATTTGTGTCGGATCGTAAGGGAGATTTGGGTAGTTTTTTTCCATGGATGGTCTCCAAAAATCTATGTGAATTCAATTCCTTATTTAGCATGAAAGGCAAGTGATTATCTAGTATAATCATTTGATGGAACCCTTTGTATGCTATGCATTTAATGGTCAAGAACCACCTTTGGAACTTATGACTGAAATTCAAAGACTTGGAGGTCGGGTCAGTTTTGAAGAGGCCCCACTTGATGTACCTGTTTTAGTTTACGCCAACGGGGAATTGACTTTGACGCCTGGTAGTGCACAAGGCCAACCTTTGAGACTGGATTATCAAGAAAAATTCTCGACTTATA
>JBFEVX010000021.1:0-43089 GCA_041546685.1 Bacteriovoracaceae bacterium
AAAATAGAAAAATAGTTTTTCCAGGAATAGAAATGAAAAAATGCATTATGTTGATGCTCTTAGTATGGGCAACAAACGCTCCGGCGTTAGTGGGAGTCGGCCACATGACGAAATTTGCTGGTTCTTGGACCAGCAATCAAGATGGGAGTCAGGAATCTTATTTTAATCCATGGCCCTACCTAAGTGTTCATGAACTTTTCCCTGTGATGAATAATATTCTTTTTCAACCAGAATTCGGACTCACCTTAAAAAAGTCATCCTATGGAGATGAAGATACTTATAATGGAAGTGGAGACGAGGCCTCTAAACGTCAATTGATGTTTCTTCATTTGAATTTTATGTATAGAAACTCAAGTCCAGTTCAATTTAAAGGTGGAGTTGGTTTTTTCATGACTAAAATTTCTGGAGAAGGCGGTGCTGTCACAAGAAGAAATGGGGCCTCAGATGCGACATACTATCTTCCTTCAGAGACGGTAACTTCTTACAACAACACTTTGAATCTAGGTATTGAATCCTTTCTACTTCCAAAAACCAGTATTGAATTTGAATCTTATACTTGGGATATTCTCTCTTCAGAAAGTCGCAGGTTCAGCTTCTCTTTGGGTTTGAATTATTATCTGTAGGTTAAATATGAAAAGTATTATCACTCTCATTCTATTGTTTATTTCATTCAATTCAGAAGCTTTCACTCTATCATCGGCAAACCCTCCACGCTATGGTACGGATGAAGTCAAATTAACAGTGGGTACAGATACGTGTACGGCATTAGGGTTATCACCTGAAGGTCTGTTGGATTTGGTTGAAGAAGCAATGAATGATTTCTGGAATTCAGTACCAACTGCCAAAATCAAATTTGTAAGAGGCGGCGTTGGAACCTTTTCAGCTAATGGCGAAACATCACTAGGAAACTTCCTTACAAACAGTGGAGTTACAAATGAGATCATTATCGGTTGCAATAATGATTTAACCGCTTTTGGATCTGGGACTATTGGACAAGGAGGATTCCAATATTCAAGCGCTATCGGAATTCAAGGTGCATTTATTATTTATGACGATGCTTCAGTCGCTACTCTCAGTAAAAAAGCCAAAAAGGTTTTAATCGCGCATGAAATGGGTCACACATTTGGTCTAGGGCATAGTAATTTCAAGCCTGCTCTGATGTATTACTCAATCAACTACAACATGGACGCTCTTTCCAGAGATGATGAAGATGCTCTCACCTACCTTTATCCAAATACCAAGAAGGTCGGAGGCTGTGGGACGATTGAAGATGTTTCCAAGAATAAGCCTAATGGTAATAGCTGGATGACGTTTATCTTCATGATCTTAGCCGGTTTTTTCCTGGCGAACAGGGGTTCGAAAAAGTCTCTGTAGAATCATGCTTCCTGAGTTATCTCAATCTGAGCTACTTCTGATGTGCATGCATGGCATTTCTTTGCCTTGATAGGAATAACAGTCAAACAATGTTCACATACTTTTGTTGAACTGTCTTTTGTCACTCCTTGCGACTCAGTTTTTCTTTTCAATCTATTGATAAGTTTTAGTACCCAAAATGCAACCCAGGAAATGGTAAGAAAACTAAACACTGAGTTAATAAACAAACCATAATTTAAAGTAACGGCACCAGCATTTCGAGCAGCGTCAGCTGTTACGTAAGGACCTATAGGTGTCCCCTGTTTGAGCACATAAAAAAGATCAGAAAAATCGACATTGCCAATAAGTGAGCCGAGTAGAGGCATAACGAGATCTTTAATTAAAGAATTGGCAACGGGGGTCAGTCCAGCACCAACAAAAATACCAATTGCAATTTCAACAAAACTGCTTCGAAGTGCAAATTCGCGGAACTCATTTAAAATAGATCTCATATTTACCTCTGAACTAATTTATTAAATTTTAACTCACTAAGATTTAATCTCAAAACTACTTCCATATACAACTTTTCATTGTGAACAGTTATATCTTATTATCTAAAAATGAAATTTTTGATGATAAGCTTATTCACACCTTTTTTGGCAAAAGCTATGTGCAGCTACCCACACAACCCTCCAGTAGTTTGCTTAAAAGGAAAGGTCTTAGAGTCTAAAACAACGAAGAAAACTAATATCAACTGCAGTTATCAAGTGAAAACTCACCTTTTGATAAGGCCAGGACGGACGTATTGGTACAACGATGATTTGGACCTAGAGACATATAAAACTCCAAAGAAATTGAAAAACTCTAAAGTTAAGCTTTATGCCAAAAATAAAAAGTGCCTCTCTGTTGGAAGTGAAGTAAACACGATGGCCCGTTATAACTGCTCCACAGAAAACAGTTCAGTTCCTGACCTGGTTTTAATTGACCAAGAGACCCTTTCAAAAGAAGTCAATGATCCCTGGAAAAGATCACTCCAATTCATAGATTGTAATAAAGACACGAAATTAGCAAAATAACCGAGTAACGGGCTTCACCATTCAAGAGATTTTGAAAAGTCCCCTTCCCAAGGTAAAATTTTTAAAGATTCAAACCCTCACAAGGAAGATCAATGAGTGACTTTTTTCAATCCGGACCAGAACTCACAAACACATATGAATTAGATCCAATTCTTCAGGAGCTATTGAAAAGAAAACTTCCCGTTGATGTGTTGTCCGAAGTTGAAAGTGATTTTAAGAAGTTCGGTCAGAGACTGGTCACAGATATCCTGGCCTTCAGTAATGATGCGGAAACAAATCCACCTTACCTGGTTTCACATGATCCTTGGGGGAGAAGAGTTGATGAAATCATCACCTCGAATGGGTGGAAACAGCTAGACAAAGTTTCGGCCGAAGAAGGTATCGTCGCCATTGGTTACGAAAGAAAGTATGGTGAGTATAGTCGTCTGATTCAATTTGCCAAAATTTTTCTCTTTCATCCTTCAAGTGCCTATTACTCCTGCCCCTTGGCAATGACTGATGGTGCAGCAAAATTAATTGAAGAGTATGGTGATGAAGTACTCAAAAATGGAGCTTTCACGCATCTCACCTCAAGAGACCCTTCTCATTTCTGGACTTCCGGACAATGGATGACTGAAAAAACTGGTGGTTCAGATGTATCAAATACTGAAACTATCGCAAGAATGGAAAATGGTGAGTATCGCCTCTACGGAGTAAAGTGGTTCACTTCCGCGACAACTTCCCAAATGGCCATGACACTGGCAAGAATTGAAGATGAGAATGGAAATTCAGTTGAAGGCAGTAGAGGCCTTTCACTTTTTTACCTGGAGTTGAGAGACAAGGAAGGAAAACTTCAAAATATTGAAATTCAAAGATTAAAAGACAAACTCGGAACTAAGGCCCTACCTACAGCTGAGCTTCAACTTAGAGGAGTTCCGGCCAAGCTGGTTGGAGAAATCGGCTCTGGAGTAAAGACCATTGCTACTCTTTTTAATGTCACTAGAATTTATAATGCCTGTACAACAATCGGAGCATGGAAAAGGTTAATGGATCTGGCCAGAGATTACGCAAGCAAAAGACAGGCCTTCGGAAAAACTCTTGATCAACAACCACTACATCTGAAAAATCTAGCACATCTTGAAGTTCAATATCAGGCGAGTTTTCACCTCGCAATGTATGTAGCAGAGTTACTAGGAAAAGACGAAGTCAGTTCAAAGCAGAGCGAAAAGGAAAGAACCAACAAACTTTTAAGATTCTTCACCCCTATTGCCAAACTCTATACAGCAAAAAACAATATGATTGCCACCAGTGAATTGGTCGAATCATTTGGAGGAGCTGGATATGTAGAAGACACAGGCATCCCTAAATGGCTTCGTGATAATCAAACTCTCACGATCTGGGAAGGGACAACAAATGTCTTGTCTTTGGATGTACTGAGATCCATTGCCAAAGAAGATGCCTTTCGACATTTCTCTGCTGAAGTCACTGAAAAACTCTCCAAATTAAATTCTGATAACTTAAAACACTCTATTGATAGCGTTAAAACTGCTTTCAGTAAGATTTGTGACCATGCTAGTGCAATGGCAAGCATGTCACGTAATGAAGTTGAGGCCCACGCTCGCGACTTCGCATTTAGTATAGGAAACGTCATGTCTGCAGTTCTACTTCTCGAACATGCACAAGAGTCAGCTTCAAAAAGATCTTTAAAGGTTGCTGAACGATTCTGTGAAGAAGAACTTTATACAATCAAAAACTACAGAGAAGATGACCATCAAGTCATATTTGGATGACACCAGTTTCGATTTGACTCCAATTGACCTACAAGATTTCGAAGGTTTATGTTCATAATTAATGGCACATGCTTTGCGATATAAGTCTTAAGCCGGTTCGGCGACCGGATTTAGACATGAGCAAAGGGAGTTGCCATGAAGTATTTGACAGGGATTGTCTTTCTTCTGTTTTCTTTTTCAGCACAAAGTAAACTCATTCAAATCATCCACATTAATGACCTCCATTCCTATTTCACAGGACATGATGATGGCCGTGGCGGTTATGCAAAAGTCAAAACAGTCATCGACCAGCTAAAAGAAGAGTCGCGACTAAAAGGAATTGCCTCAATTGTATTAGATGGTGGAGATTTTGGAGAAGGAACATCTTTCTTTATGGTGGATCAAGGTGTGAGTTCTTTTAAATCACTCAATCATCTGGGGGTTGATGTTGCCGTCATTGGAAACCATGATCATATGCTGGGCGTAGATATCCTAAATGAACAGATCAAAAAAGCAGGAGAAGGCTTTCATAAACCTACTAGTATCGTTTCAGCAAATATGGTGCAATTTAAAGGTAAAGACAATATGGTAAAAAATCAGGTTATGATTGATGTAGGAGGAACAAAAGTTTCTGTTATAGGTCTCTCCACTCCTGAAGCTCATTTCCAATACACTATTCTTCCAAGCTTCATAGCTCCCCCAAACAAAGTCGCCAAAGAAGAGGTAGCGTATGCCAGACAGGCCGGCGCAGAACTGGTTGTTGCCCTAACACACCTGGGAGTAAAAAAAGATCAAAAGCTTGCAAAGAAAGTGGAAGGCATTGATGTCATCATTGGAGGACATAGTCACGATAGGTTGGAAAAAGTAGTTTATCAAGCTGACCCAAAAGGCAAACATGTCCCAATAGTTCAAGCAGGTGCCCATGGTCTTGCTGTCGGTAGTTTAATTCTTGATGTGCAAGATGGAAGATCAAAAGTAGTAAGTTACAAGATTCATGATGTCCACAGTGCTATAAAAGAAGATCACGATGTAAAACAATTTGTAGCAGAGGCCGTTGAAAAGAGAGATGAACTTTTTGATGGAAGATGGGATGAAATTGTTGGTGAATCAAAAATTAAACTGACAGGTTATGAGAATGGTAATGCTGTCATCAAAAACTCTTGCTGGGGAAAACATATGGCAAGAATCTCACGAAAATATACAGGGACACAGGTTGGCATCCATTTGGCCTTCTTCCAAGGGGTAGTCAAAAGACCTGGCAAAGTCACTTATGGAGACTTGATCGATAACTATCCCCACTTCAGTAATTTTGAAGAGCCAGGTTGGAAGATCGCCAGTTTCAATGCCAAAGGAAAATTTCTTAAAGTATTTATCATGGCCATGGTCAATCTAAAGGATCAAGTTGGGTTTGATGTCGATGGAATCACGTGGAAAAACTATATTGTCCCTCGCTGGATACCTGCAATCGGAGGCAAGAAAATACCTTATAAATTTAAAGTAGGTGGTAGAACACTAAAAAAGAATACTCGTTACTCCGTCGCTTTTCCCAATGAAATAGGCTTTGTCCTCCAAAAGATGGTTGGGAGTTTTGTTCAGAAGATATTTCCGGGATTCAAATCCCATAATGTTTATTTTTGGGAAAGTATGGAAGCCTATGTAAGAAACCAAAGTCCTATCAAATGCATATAAGAATATGTTCAATTTAATTGCGGAGCTTTTGCTACTGCTACTTTTGACTTTTAAAGATCCTCCAACTTGATTACATCATAGGCCGGTGTTTCATATGGATGCGCTTTCTTCATGGCCTCAACAGCATCCTTTATAAACTTATCAGCACAAACCATCTCTATTCGCGACTCTTTGACAAATTCAAGCTCATTTTGGGTGCCAATATGTGGATTGCTTCCTGAAAGTGGTCTGAATTGACCTGTTCCTTCTGAGATAAAACAACACATATCATAGTCCCCAATCTTACCTGCACCAGTGTCAAATACTGCTTTTGTGACCTGTTGCGCAACCTCACAAGGTGTGAAAAATACAAGTTTATACATAGTTAGAACCCCACATCTCCGACCATTAGCCTCGGTTAATTTCATAAAAACTTACATACGTCCTGTCATTTGACTTTTTTATAGCCAATGCCTTGATACAAACGAAAAAATGTTAACACAAAAATCAAAGAACAAATGAAGTTCTAATGAGGAATAAAGGTTCAAGGAGGAAAGGTATGAGAAAAGGAATTCTAGTGGCCACGATGGTCGCCCTAGCTTCAGTAGGTAGCTCAATCGCTTGCGATATCCATGGAGAGAGTGGAATCGTAGAAAAGAACGATCTTAACATTCCAGTAGGTGCTAAAAACGCCGGTGGAATCACCAAAGAACAATTTGATTCAGCAATTCAAAAAGTTGAAGACATTTACCAACCAATCGTTGGTGCTAAAGGTAAAACTCTTGAAGTTGTAAGAAACTGGGACGATGGAACAGTTAATGCTTACGCTCAGCAAGTAGGAAACACTTGGAAAGTCTCTATGTTTGGTGGTCTAGCCCGTCACGAAACAATCACAGTAGACGGATTTGCCCTAGTTGTTTGTCACGAAGTTGGTCACCACCTAGGTGGACTACCTAAGAAGAAGTCATGGTGGTCATCATCATGGGCTTCAAACGAAGGTCAAGCTGACTACTTTGGGACAATGAAATGTCTAAGAAAGTATATGGAAAAAGACGACAACATCACTATGATGGCAAATGCTAACGTTCCTGCCTTCGTAACTGAAAAATGTGAGGCCAACTTCACAAACGCTAGCGACATTGCAATGTGTCAAAGAGGGGCGCTTGCTGGTCTTTCTCTAGGAAATCTTTTCAGAGCTCTTAGAAGACTTGATGCTCCACTTAAGTTTGATACTCCAGATCCAAACGTTGTTGCTCAAACTAACGATAACCACCCAGCTCCACAGTGTAGACTTGATACTTACTTCCAAGGTGCACTATGTGAAAAAGATCACTACACAGATGTTTCTGACACTGACGTAAACCAAGGTGTTTGTAACAGAGTTGATCAAGATGCTGACGGTATCAGACCACTTTGTTGGTACAAGCCTGCTAACTAAGACCAATTGGTTTTACATAAGCTTTACGAAGGGCCTCTTTTTGAGGCCCTTTTTTTTTGCTAAAAACATTCTATGGAAACACTCATTACATTCATTAAATTCGCCACGTTCGGCGTTACTGCAGAAATAGTATTCACTTCAATTGGAGACAACTTTAATCGCTTCCAAAAAAAGGAAAAACTTGATTGGTCATTAACAGGCAAAAGTTATATTTGGATGATCCCCATCTATGGAAGTATTGCTTTCTTTGGACCAAGAGTTATCCCACCCCTTCAACCATATAACGTTTTTCTTAGACTGTTTCTTTATGCCTTATTGATTTTTGTAGTTGAATACATCACAGGATGGATCATCAAAAAAATTACGGGAAAAATTCCTTGGCACTATGAAGGTCGTTTTGCCATTCATAATTTGATACGTCTGGACTACTTACCTATTTGGATGTTTTTTTCATGGCTTGTTGAACTTCTCTGGTTCAATTACTGAAACGGTACTCCAGCACCCTCAGGCTGTTTTCCAAAGTATCGACCACCTTGATAAGACTTGAAGTAACCAGCAAATTGGGTAAGACAAGCAACCATTTCCCTGTGTTCCATGCAAATGCCGGCCAATACATTTTTTAGCTTCTTTGATGTTCTGACGTCTTTAAGTGAATCTACCATAAACTCACTAAAATCTTCGCAATTTCCAGGTTTCTTTTCAGTTACCTGCTTGTAGATATAGTTTCCAAGCTTTTCTTCTTCTTTCTCATATTTTGTAGTGAGAAGTTGAACAATAATCCCAAAAGTAGTGAATGTCCCAGGAGCAATGCTTTCCAGCTGAGTTTTCTCAAGAACGGCCGGTAAATTCTTTTTTAGATCTCCTTGGCACTTGAGAACTCTTCCGTGTACCTGCTTTTTCATAAGCCCCATGGCCCGAACCTCTTTTCTAATTTCAGGGATTTCTTTTGTCGCCTTGATAGGATACATACCTCCAGCGAGTGCAGCACCAATCACGACACCACTTAAGCAAAACTTGTCACAAAAGAACTCGGCGTGGGCCTCATCAATAAAGAGGTTCAGGAAACTAGTTTCCTTAAATTTATTTTTTCTAAGAAACCTTTCAAATCTGATAACAAATTCTCTAATGTCTTGCATTCCGCTATAGCTGAACTTCTCTTTCCCGACCCAAAACTGCCTTTGAAAAGCATCGAGAGAGTTAAAGTGCAGAACTCTCTTTTCAGAAGTGAAGTAATACTTCCCGTCTTTGAATTTGATTTCTGGAAAACTTTTTACTCCATTGGCCTTCAAAATGTTGAACATGATTTCTCTTTCCGCATTTGGAATGATCATCTCTACAATATTTTTGGCATTGGTTCTCTGGTTGTTGAACTTAAAAACTGCTTCTTCAACCTCACTGGCATAATTTTCAACAAATCTTTCAACTAGGAGTTTGGCCCGATTAACTTTTTTCTTTTTTACTTTTCCCTTCTTGGTAAGGATAACTTCATCAGGGGCCTGATCACGTTCATCATTCTCTCCAACCTGAGCATATGTTTGAGATGACATCAAAATAAATAGAAGAAGAAACCAGTATTTCATGTATAACCCTTCGGAATATAAGAAATACCTATTGAGAGAGCAAAAAAAAGACCTCCACAAAGGGAGGTCTTTTCCTATATCCGACTTTAAAAATAGATTATTTTTTCTTGGCAGGAGCAGGTGCAGCTTCAGCTGCATTTACACTGAAAAGCTCAACCTCGAACACTAGAGTAGCTCCACCTGGAATTTTAGGAGGTGCCCCATGATCGCCATAAGCAAGGTCAGATGGAATTACCAGCTTAATTTGTCCGCCTGGCTTCAGTAACTGAAGGCCTTCGGTCCAACCTTTGATCACTCTGTTGAGTGGGAACTTCACTTTCTTTCCTCTTTCTTTTGAAGAGTCAAAAACTGTCCCGTCTGTAAGTGTTCCGTGGTAGTGAACTTCTACAATATCAGTTGGCTTTGGGCTGGCCCCTTCACCTGCTTTGATAATCTTATAGGCCAAACCAGACTCCGTTTTCTTTCCACCTTCAGATTTGATGAAATTTTCAATGAAGTCTTTCCCAGCTGTTTTGATTTTATCAGCATTTTTTTGCATTCTGGCCTTGAATAGGGCCTGTACTTTGGATTGATATTGTCTGTAATCAACTTGAGTTTGTTGATTTGTGGCCTTGTCTCTCAAACCGGCAACAAGAGCATCAACTTCAGCTTCACTCAATCCCAGATTTGAAAGTCTGTCACCAAACATGGCCCCAACAGCATAAAGAGTTTTGTCATCTTCTGTTTTAAGATCGACCTTCTTTCCACCGCCACCCTTGTTACAGGAAAACAGTAGAACCGAACAAAAAGCTAGTGCTACAAATTTTTTCATTGATTATCCTCAGTTAAATAAAAATCAGTCTCTATAATAATTTACGGGAAGGCCCCGATAATTTCAATACTTACTTCCCCGTATCAAGATTCTTGATACGCAGCTCTTTCAATCTTTTGAGTTCAAGACCACCCTTGTAATCATAGAGGGCCTGTTCCCAGTCCCCGTACATGGGGTTTGGAAGAACAATAAATTTTTTCCCAAATTCCTGACGGTACTCGTCGGTCAATTTGCGTCTTTCACCAGTCGATTTATGTTCAAATATTTCAGAAAAATCGGCCATGGTATCACCCATCAAAAGAACGATTCTGTGATTCTTCAAAACTTTTGCTCTTCTGGCCTTCTTACTGTTTCCAGTAGTTCTAAGCATCATATTCTCTTTCTTCACAGGGAAACCAAGATTCTTTAAATTGACATAAGTGGCATCAAATCCATTTATCTTTCTGTTGGTAATATAAAAAACCTCCACACCTTTGCTGGCGGCATAGCTCAAAAACTCGACAGCTCCAGGTACGGCGTCAGCACTTGCTTCCTGAACCCACTCATTCCAGTTCTGTGAAGTGTAGCTTTCATTTTTAAGAATATTTCTGGCTTGATAAGGACTGTTGTCGATAATTGTCTCATCAGCATCTACAACAATCGCTCTCTTCTTTTTCGATTTATTGTACTTAAGATCATGATCCAGTCGCAATCTGGCAATATTGTAAGCTTGATAAGTCAGGGCCCTGACTTCAGCTGCATTTTGCATCCAAAGGGTTGAGGCCAAAAGATACTCTTGTGTATTCTCTTTATGAGATACCTTGTTGCTTGCACATGAAGAAATGAAAAGACTTAATAATAAAAGTGATATTAACGTTTTCAACTTTACTCCCACAAATCAAAAACCTGCATCATCCAGGGCCTCATTGGCCAATTGGTCACATCTTTCATTCTGCGGATGACCGGCATGTCCTTTGACCCATTGATATTCAATATTCTTAAATCTGGATGTCATCTGATCTAATTGCTGCCAAAGTTCAACATTCTCTGGTGGTTTGTTGTCGGATTTTTTCCAACCACGTTTCTTCCATCCATGAATCCAACTTTTCAATCCATCTACGACATATTTTGAATCACTGAAAAGAATCACTTTTTGAATCTCTTCACCTTTTTCTTCTGCATGAAAAAGAATTGAACTCAAACCTTGAATCGCCCCTTCCATTTCCATTCTGTTATTTGTTGTAGGAACATCGACTCCTGAACTTTCAAAGACAACTTGCCCCTCACAGTCTTGTCCGATTGCTCCCCAAGCACCAGGCCCAGGATTTCCACGACAAGCACCATCTGAAAAGACAGCATAGTGTCCACTCTTTCCAGAAATTTCTTTTGGAATACCCATCTCAGTGATGGTTCCCATGTCCTCTTCCCAGTCGTCTTTATCAGCAATTTTATTCTGGAGAAGCTCAATCGCCTCTTCAACTTCTTGATCATCGTCGAAATGATTCAAGATTTGTGTCAATGTATGTAGAAATCTTTTTTTACTCATATAAACTTCAAAAATTTTCTTTTTCCAACTTTGATAACTTTATCTTTAAATGAAGCATCAAGCTTTTGTTCTGTATCACCAATTTTATCACCATCAACAATCCCAATGGCCTTTTGCTTAATCAGTCGACGTCCTTCACCTTTACTTCCAAGAATTCCAGCCGACTCAAGAACAGCAACTAAAAGATCCCCATCTTTGATTTCATATTCAGGAATTTCATCTGGGAGTTCTTTCTTTTTAAAGACATTCTCAAACTGCTCACGCATTTCCTTCCCAGTTTGTTCCCCATGGAAGAATCCGACAATTCTCGAAGCTAGTTCTTTTTTAGATTCATTCGGATGAAGAGAACCATCCTCGATTCCTTTTTTGAGCTTTTGAAACTCTTCTTCTCCAATGTCTGTAAGGTACTGATACCACTCAATCATCAAATTATCTGGAATACTCATCACCTTTCCGAATTTATCGAATGGCTCATCAAGTATTCCGATGTAATTGTTCAATGACTTACTCATCTTTTGAGTGCCACATGTACCTGTAATGATCGGCAATAGCATGGCAACTTGAGGACGTTGGCCTTGGTTCTTCTGGTAATCTCTTCCCATCAAAACATTGAACCTTTGGTCTGAACCTCCAAGTTCCACATCGGCCTTGACGTAAACAGAATCCATTCCCTGAAGAACAGGGTAAAAAAGCTCATGAAGACCAAGAGAAAAACCTTTTTCCAAACGATCCCTGAAAGTGTCATGGCTTAGAAGTTTAGCTGCTGTCGTTTGACCTGCCCAAGAGAGAACATCACGAAGAGTAACTTCTTCAAACCATTCCGTTTGATGACAGACTTCTGTTTTATCGGGATCAACTACAGTGTATACCTGATCCATATATTTTCTTGCATTCAATTTGATGGTGTCAGGATCAAGTGCTGGTCTTGATTCATTTTTACCGGAGGGGTCACCAATGGAAGCTGTGTAGTCTCCAATAATCACAACTCCTACGTGTCCAAGATCTTGAAATTGTCTCATCTTTCGATATGGTACAAGATGGCCTAAATGGACATCGGCTCCAGTTGGATCAATTCCACATTTCACACGAAGTGGAGTATTGGTTGAAATTGAATGTCTTAGCATCTTGATGAACTCATCTTCCGGAGTAATTTCGGTAACTCCAAATTTAAGGTATTCCAATTGTCTCTGGACTTCTTTTTCAACTGCTGGATCGAGTGTTTGCTCTTCTTTTTGACTCATCTTTTCCACCTTAAGAGTAGCAATTCATGCAAAGCCTAAATTCTAACTTATTGGATTTGTATTGAACACCTCAATCGGATAACACAACACACAAATCCTAACCTTTGCTTTTCGCACCATTGTAAAAGTGATAAAAGACCTCCCTATGGATTTCAGCATCAAAGTATATAAGCAGTATTTCAATTTCGCCTGTTCCCACTTTTTGATTTTCGAGGACGGTAGTCGCGAGCCGCTTCATGGTCACAATTACCGAGTTAAAGTCAAAGGAGATAGCCCGAAACTTACGGGTGATATGGTTTTCGATTTTCTCGACATCAAGCCAATTGTCCGAGAAGTGTGTGACAGTCTAGATCATAAACTTCTCATACCTGGCGAGAACCCAAGAATTGAAATTCTTGAACAAGGTGCAAACCTGGAACTTAAAACACCAGATGGTTCCCATTTCAGCTTTCCTAAACAAGATGTCTTGATTCTTCCCATTCAAAACACAAGTGCCGAGAGACTTGCTATCTTCATCGGGCATGAAATAAAATCGATAGTTAAGAAAAGATTTGGATTTCAATTTTCTCAACTGGAAATTGAAGTTGAAGAAACACCAGGGCAAAGTGCTGTCCACGTGTTCAAGGATGCTTAATTGAACTTTATCGACTTGAAACCCGGAACATCAGTAGAAGGCGACGAGATCAAGGCCTATAGAAGTGATCTCAAGGCTTCAAAATACGTCTATCTCATAGCTGGCGTTCATGGTGATGAAGTTGAAGGTGTTTATGTACTAAGTAAGCTTTTTGAATGGCTCAAGGCCCAGGACGATATTGAGCTTCCACTAGTTGTAGTCCCTGTCCTTAACGTCGACGGCTATAGAGCAGGAACAAGAGTCAACTCCCATGGTGTGGACTTGAATCGTAACCTTCCAGCAAAAAGCTGGACCAGTGAGGCCAGAGATACCAAGTACAACCCTGGCCCAGAGGCCCTTTCAGAACCAGAAAATCAGTTTCTGGACAAACTGATGGCCAAATTTCCTCCAAGCTTCATCCTGACTATGCATTCTTGGAAGCCCTTCATAAATACTAACGGAGATTGTAAAAAAGCTGCTGAGTTGTTGGCCCGTCACAATTCCTACCCAATTATTGAAGAGATCAAAGGACATCCAACTCCAGGTTCACTTGGAGAATATGCCCCAGAAAAATACGACGCTCCAGTTCTGACCATGGAATTTCCAGTACTCTCAGATGACACCTCTTTGAAGGATATTTGGGAGGAAAACCGTGTTGGTCTAGAAAATCTATTGTCATCAGACCTTCTTAAGTCCTAAATTGTTGAAAATTAGTACAAAATAAGTAGCTGAAATAACATAGCTATCTATACTTTTTACACATTGCGTCATTAGTTCACCCTATTTTTGCCCTTCTTGATACTATCGCATCAAAAATACTTGAGTTAATTGGTAGTCATTTTGACACCAAAACCATGGCACCCCTCTTGCAGTTATGGGGACCATAACCCAAAGACCACGAAGGAAACTAGGTAATGCATAGTAAAATCAAGGCATTATGTGTGACATTCATCTTCTCTTTTGGCACCACTTGGGCCGCTGATAGTCAAATTAGTGCCAAAAAGTCTAAAAATTGGTCAGTTTCGGCCGAGGCCTCGCTTGGTACGAGCATGCACCATTTTGATGATCCAGATAAGTCTATCTCATCTGATTTCTCCCTTACGCCAACATATAAGCTTGGTAAGGGTGTATCCATGTTTGGATCTGTCTCTGGAAACAAAGATCTAAAAGGTGAAAGAGAATGGAACTGGGGAAATTCAGCACTAGGTATTTCTTCAGGACTTGGCAAAACGGAATATATTTCGGTTTCTGGTAGTTTAACTGCAACCTTGCCTACTTCAGAAGCAGCTAAAGATTATCAAAAATTGATTGTTGGTTTAACAGCTACACCAAAATTCGCATTAAGGACTGGTAAGTTTGGACTTAAAAACTTCGGTATATCCTATGCACCTTCTGTAACTGTAAATTTTCATGAATATACAACTGCTCTTTACGGAGCTTCAAACAAGCAATACTCACTTTCAAATGGTCTGACACTTTCTTATTCAGTAAATGATGAAATCTCTCTATTTGGAGTTGGAAAATACGGTAGATCATTCACTTATCAAGGCAACACAAGTGACTTCTATTCATTTGTTGCTGGAGCAAGTTATGCGCCGACAGCTGCCACAAGTATTACTGCTGGTGTTGCACAAGGTGGATCTCCATTAGCACCAAACGGATATGAAACTGAAATAGACCTTTACGACGCGAGATCTGCATCTATGTTCTTCTCGTTTGGAGTCGCTTACTAAAAATAAAAACGGAACTGAGTAAAGATATAGAGCTAGGTTAATTTAGGAGAAAAAGATGGCTAAGAATTTTAATTCACTCACACAAGGCAAAAAGCTTGCGAAATTCCTCGTAATGGGAATGTTGGTAGCGAGTTGTGCCAAGGAACTACCAGAGAAGGTATCTGAGGACATTGAAACGAATGTTCACCCTATGACCTTATTTCAGTCAGAAGTGACAATTGAAGCGACTGGAGCAAACTCAATCCAGGCCATCGAAACAGATGCTGAAATCTCAAGCTTTTACGCACTTAATGAAAAAACCTACAAGAATGTAAAATTCTTAAGTGGTGATGAAAGATTGAAGCCATTCTTCAAAAACCTCACAATTGAATCAGCAAAAGCTGGTGAGAAATATAAGGTTACTTTTAATCTGACAAAGGATTATCTCGTAGCCTTCGTCAAAGCTCAGGGTGAACAGTCAGAACACAACAGGGCAATCACAGTTGGTGATAAAACTCCAATTTTCCAATACAGTATTTCAACATACGGTATACTTGAAAAAGCAGAAAACGATCTCGGAGAAGAAACAAGAAACATTGTTTTTAGAAGCAGAAACAAGGCCAATTCAACTCACGTAAGAATTGACCCTATTGTTGAGAACAGAACTCTTGCTGGTCTACGTGAAGGTGATTACGACGCCAAGAAAGCAGTATTCAGAAAGAAAGTTCTCAACGAGAAAACAATTACAATGAAAGGACTCAAGTCATTGTTCAGGAATAATGCTGCCCTTTCCATCACTCCGCAATTCAAAGATGATAACTCTCCACTAAAATTGAAAGTGGTAAGAGACAAGCTTTACATCCAAAAGCCTGTGGCTGAATCTGAGCTTAGTGCTTTAGAAAAAGGTGCATTGAAGAAAAACGATCCAAGAATCAACAAGTGTGATAATGAAATAGCTCAAAGAGCTAACATCAAGCCAGCAAATTGCTTCTTGAAGCCAGTATTCTCAGTTGGTGCCAGTCATATCAAGCTGAAGCTTAAAACAAATGATAATCAACCAATTGCAACAGTCGATTTAGATGATGATATTCATCACTCAAAAAGTAAGTTCGTAAAACTTAACCTTGAGTCTGCTCTTGTAAAAGACAGCATCGGTCAAGACATGAACTTCACTGACAAAATCCTTATCTCCAAGCAAGATCAAGTAGATCTTGAAGGTGAATATCTTTACGTTCCAATGACCATGGGAACACCAAGAGATGTTAAAATCGCTAACCCATTCTACCAAGGAAACGAAGTTCTAGTAAAACTTGAATGGACTGAAGAAGGTCTAGTCGCTAAAGAATTCGAAAAAGAAGACAGATGGACAGATAATCCACTTAACTCAAGTCCAGTTTTCACCATCCCAGGTAGTCACAAAGACTATAGATGTAAGCAAGATGATAACGGTGAATGTACTTCAGGAGACGAAGAGAATAATGATATCACTTGGGACAAGAAAAGATTCTTTATTCCAAATTTCGAAAATTTGAAACTTGAACAAACGAATATCCTTGACCTATGGAACCTTGAGTCTCCTTGCTTGATCAAAGGACCTGCTGAGCTGGTTTCTTATGATATGGACAAAGGTGTTATCAACATCGAACTCAAGAGAAAATTCACATTTGTTAAAGATTACTACTCTTGTATTGGAGTTAGTGGAATTACAGAACTAAAGCAAACTGCTTTTGAAGCTTCTTTTTACTATTCACTTGTTAAATTGGATAAGCTCGCTTCCAAAGGTTACGAATCAATTGAATACCCAATTCACGATCACAGTGAATTCGGTTTCTTCAAAGACTTTGATGAAAAACTTGGAATCGACAACGATACAAGCAGAAAGAAAGGAACATACCTTCTTAACAGATGGATGCCAGGAAAATCTGATACAGAACCAAGAAAAGTAAAATACTACTTGAGTGACTCATTCTTCAAGCCTTCTAATGCCAAGATTCTTGAAGCAACAAAGAAAGCTGAAAAGGTAATGAACGATGCTCTAGATCAAGCTGATGCAGGAATCAGACTTGAGTTCGACTATCAAGCAAGAGGTAAAAAAGTTGGTGACTTAAGAAACAATATGCTTGTTCTTATTGATGATCCTCTGGCCAATGGTCTACTTGGATATGCTCCAACAGTTACCAACCCATACACTGGCGAAATCGTTCAAGGACACGTCAATATGTATGGCGGTGTTCTTACATCAACATCAAGATATGTATGGCAATCAATGGTTGATCTGACAGTAAATGCCAAGAAAAAAGCAGATGCTGATGAAAAAACCAACAAGTCAAACAACTCAAATGTAATCTCTGTGTCTGAGCTTAGAAACATCCAAGACCAGTCACCAAAAGTGAAAGATCAAATCAAAAGAATGAGAACGGTACTCAACAACCATAGAGTATTGGACGATCAGAAAATTGAGAGGATTCAAAAGAATGCTTCTAAATTAATAAATGAGCTCGAAGCTCAACTAAAGCGTTCTAAAGATCCAATGCAAGTAGATGACACAAGATTGAGTGACTTCGACAAGAAAGTTCTAGAAAAAGAAAGAGAACTTCATAAGTACTCAACAAACAACGCATTCCACGAGGAATTTCTACAAATTGCAGGGAGGGTAAAAACTCTTCTCCCTGGAATAAAAGAAGATCCTGAATTCTTTAAAGGACCGAACAAAGAAATCCTTAAAGACTGGGATGAACTGACACAAGCTCAAAAGCAGAAAGCTATCGATATCATCGTACCTTTCTCTTACACTTCGACACTTGTTCACGAATTTGGTCATAACCTTGGTCTTAGACACAACTTCAATGGTTCTTTTGACCAGGATAACTTCTATACAAAAGAAGAAATCGATGCTCTTAACGCTAGAACTGGAGCCAACATTGAGAACATGCCAGCATACAGTTCAGTACTGGACTACGCTGTTTCAACTCTTAACGAGCTGACAGTTTTTGGTAAGTACGACATTGCCGCTTTGAGATTTGCTTATGCTAGAAAGATTGAAGCTGTTAAGAAAACTGAAGACGGTTCACCAGGTGAAACCGTTATGGTTAACGTCAATACTGACCTTAAGACTCTTTATGCTCAACTTGAGGCCCAGGGTCTTGAGAAGAAAGATTATGGATTCTGTACAGACGGAAACGCAGGACTATCAACTTCTTGTAATAGATTCGACGAAGGTTCCAATCTTGTAGAAATCCTTGAAGGAAAAATTCAAAGATACAAGGATGCTTACAGATACAGAAACTTCCGTGACAACAGAAATGATTTCAGTGTTTACAACTATGGTGGTTACCTGGTTGCAAGATACTTCGAATTCAACTTCATTAGAGATATCATGGAAGATTGGGAATTCTTTGCTGACATCTTTGGTAAAGACATCATGATCAGTGGTTGTTCACCTCAACAAACTGCCCAATTCCCAGTTTGTAAAATGATCAATGACAGAAGAGATGCTGTTAAACTTGCTGGAAACTTTTTACTAGAAGTTTTGAAAACTCCAGATCATATGTGTTCACTGGCAAAGGCCGATGACGAAGAAAAGAAAACTGTAGAGCTTAAGCCACTTGCTTCTATCTATAGTGACCTTAGATTTGATCTCGACTATGTACCACATAGCTGTTTTGATAAAGCTGTTAAAGACAAGCTTCTTGAAGATGGACTTGTTGTAAAAGGTGAAGCAGGTAAATTCTTGAATGGTTTCAAAGATACTAACCCTAACTTTCCATACAGCTCTGATAGATATGTTATCGGTACTTGGATTGATAGAGTTATGGCCATGAGAATGCTCTTCCAAAGAGATACTGTTACCAAGCCAAGTAACGACATCATGATGAACTTCCTAGATCACGAAGAGTTGGCGCAGGATATCTTTGCTATGATGAGTCACCTTGGAACAGGGCTACCACTTGAAAATGGTATCAAGTTCAAGACAGAAGATGGAGCTACTTATGATGAATCTTACAGCATCGGACTTGACTATAAAGTTACTGACTTTGCTGGACCAAGATTCTTCTATGACATCTTGAACCTTCCATACAGTGGTACTGGTATCTTGAACAAAATGCTTCTTCAGACTGCTAAAGATGTTGGATACACCTCTCACGTTGACTATAAAGATGAGTCAAGACAAGTGATCAATACTTTCTCAGTAAGAAAGAAAGACATCGACAATCCTTTTGAAAGCAACAATATCCTTTCAACTATGATTGATGATGTGATCTATGGCGCTACTGAAGACAACCTTCTGGCATTCAGCATGATTGAAGGTATGGATAAACTTGAGTTCCTTAAGAAACTAGGAAAAGAAACTGTTCTTAAGGTTCTAAGATGGAGAATCAACCCTCCTGTACCAACTGATCTTTCTGAAGAAGACCAAGCGGCTTGGACCATCCCAGATGGACTTGCTGGACAGATTCTTGGTCTTCCTGCAGATAACCCACAATTCACTGAAGAGTTCTTCACTCAAGCTCTTGGTGGAGATGCTGAAATGGGTAGAAAAGCATTCCTTGTCTACACCATGGGGAAAGAGAAGTATGATATGATTGCTGCAAGAAAAGAAGCTGCTACTAAAGTCCCACCAGCAGAAGCGACTGAGGACGAGAAAAAGCTTTACGACATCTCTCTAGGAGTTCTCTCAAACTTCCTTGGTGATGTACTGACTGACAAGAAAGTTGAAGAGTACAAAGAGTACCTCGACATCCTTCCAACAGCTGTAAAAAGAGCATTCAACTAGGCCAATAAAAAAGCCCCGGGAAACCGGGGCTTTCTTTTTATCTGATCATTTTAAATCTAATTTATTAGCCAGCTTTATTAAATTTGATAACTTCAACCGGACAAGCTTCGGCAGCTTCGACAATTTTAAGACCGTCATTAAGAGGAGCATCAGGTCTGATAATACAAGAGTCTGAAGTTACTTCGAAAACTTCAGGATAAATATCTTCACAAGCATTACAAACGATACATCCTGGCTCGATCCAAACTTTAGCAACGCTGAAATTTTCTACAGCAGCTCCACCAGCGGCGCCACCAGCAGCGGCAAAGTCACCAGCAAACTCGGGGTTAGAAGCGATTTTAAGCTTCTTAGCAGCTGTTTGAGGAAGAGGATCTGCAATAAAAGTTCTTTGAACTGTATGATAGTAAACCTTGTCTTTTTTCGGTCCGTGCTCTTCCATCCATTTTTCAGCACTCATTTTGGCATCTTCGAGTTTTGATTTAAAATCGAAAGCTTTCATTTCTCTATGATGACTAACTCCATCTTTAGAAAAAAGTGTGATTTCAACTCTTGCTTGATCAAATCCATCTGCAGAAAGAAGAGTTGCATACGCCGGTCCAAGATCAAGGTCGATGGCAAAGTCATCAGACTTTGGATCGAACTCTCTTGTAATCTCAACCTGAGTAGGCTTTCCAAATGGATTGAAAAGTCTAACTTGAATTTTATGAATTTTTGCAGGTTCACGAGCTGCGTTCCAAGAAAAAGCAAAAGCAAATCCTGTTGGCCCAAGACCTGAGTTCAAAATTTCAAATCTCTTTTTTCCAAAAAGGAAATAAAAGGCTCCAACAAGCAAGCTTAGGATTCCCAAATGTACGATCAATCCGATCGTCAACAAAGAGGCCACGGCAAATGCGATAAGACTGGTATTCACTATTGTGCTCCCAAAGAATTGATTAATTTCAAGTAATTCCCGACTATTATAGCATGAGAAAATCAGGCTTTTCCATTTTTAATTTTTAGCCAAATGGGTCAAATCAATGTTTAACGAGGTGTATAAGGAAAATTAAAGCAGGATGTCATTTTACCTTCGGCCAGTTGCCCAAGACCTAAGAGTTCACCTCTAGGGTCAGTCAGCCACGCCATATCCCCTTCTGATAAGGTATCGCCCATAGAAATGCGATGAATTTCTACTGGATTTCCATGTGAATAGAGTTTTAATTCGAGATCATCCAACACCAATTCTGGAATCTGAAAACAATCTTGAAGAGTTAAAAAAGATGATGAATCAAAATCTTCACTATCTGGCCACACTGATTCAGAAAGGGATTCCGTGTACTTCATTGGCCCAATACTTTCCCGTTTAAGACCGATCAAGTGCCCGACTGATCCAAGTTTTTCTGCAATATCTTCAAATAACGTTCGTATGTATGTCCCAGTTGAAACCGAAACTCTAAAAATTATAGTATCAGAATTATGCTCAACCAATTCTATCGAATGTATGGTCCTCTTTACGGGTTCTTTTTTGACTTGAACACCTTCTCTGGCCCATTGGTAAAGTGCCTTTCCTTGATGTTTAGTAGCTGAAAAAATCGGCGGTGCTTGCATATACTCACCGAGAAATGAATTTAATACTTCAGATATTTTTGATTCAGTAAGTTTCAAAACCTCACACTCTTCTATGCTCTCGCCTTCAAGATCTCCAGTATCAGTTTTTATGCCAAGTTTTCCTGTCGCAAGATAAGTCTTTGGGTATCGCTCGTGAAGAAAATCATTCAAACGACAGGCTCCATTCCCCCCGATAAGCAATACTCCCTCAGCAAAGGGGTCCAGGGTTCCAAAATGACCGATTTTTTTGACGGACTTTCCAAGCGCTCGTTTGATCCGGGCGACAACTTTTGTACTGCCCACCCCGCTTGGTTTGTAAATATTCAGGATAAATGGTCTTTTAATCGTCGAATGACTTTCCATTCTTGGCTTCGCTGGAAAGAAGTTCTTCAATCGACTTCTGTGATTCATATTGTGAATCATACTTGATGGTCAGATTAGGAGTATGTCTGACTTGTAGTTTTGTAGAGAGCACTGCCCTCAACTTTCCACGAATACCATCGATGGCCTTCTTGATATCGCCTCTTTTTGAAGCATCAAAAGTATCCCAGTAAACAATAGCTTCACTGTAATCAGTATTGAGCTCCACCTTGGTGAAGCTAGCAAACTGCAATCTTGAATCTGAAAATTCCGATCGAAGAGCGCTGTTCAACTCATGCAGAATACGCTCTTCGAACTTTTCTTTCTTGAATGTGGATTTGGATCCATTGTTCGCCATAATCTTCCTTAGAGAATTGACGTTTCTTCTGATGCGGCCTCTGCTGCTTTATCAGCAGCTGCTTGAGCAGCAATAGCATCTTCAAGTGAACGTTTTTTCTCTTCCATGATGTAGGCTTCGAACAAGTCTCCGACTTTGACATCATTGTAACCTTCGAGTCCCATACCACACTCGTAACCATTCTTAACTTCTTTAACGTCGTCTTTGAAACGTTTGAGTGAGTTGAGTTTCCCATCAAACATAATCTTCCCGTCTCTAAGAAGTCTAATGTTACAACCAATGGAAATTGATCCATCAATAACCTGACAACCAGCAATGGTTCCAACCTTAGGCACAGAGAAAGTATCTTTGACCTCTGCACGCCCGATGAATTTCTCCTCGAAATCTGGCTCGAGAAGACCTTCAAGTGCCATTTTCACATCATTGATTAATTCGTAAATGATGGAATATGTCTTAATATCAATTCCCTTATCCTCGGCCAATTTCCTAGCATTGGTCATAGGTCTCATGTTGAACCCGATGATGATAGCTTCAGCTGAATCAGCAAGTGTCACATCACTTTCAGTGATTGGTCCAACTCCACCACCTAGAATTCTAAGATTTACTTCATCAGTTCCAAGTGGTTCAAGCGACTGCTTGATGGCCTCGAAAGAACCTTGAACATCAGATCTGATGATAAGATTAAGAGTTTTTTGTTCGCCTTCAGCTGGAGCTGCACTGGCAAAGAAATCTTCGAGAGAAACCTTCTTCTTGACTGGTCCACTTTCGAGTTTCTTTCTCTCTTCCTCTCTATTGGCCGCAATCTTCTTGGCTTCACGCTCATTTTTTACAATGTTCATGACATCACCAGGAGATGGAGGATCTTGCAGACCAAGAATCTGAACAGGCATTGAAGGCCCGGCAGAGTTAAGTTGTTTTCCTAGGTGATTAGTTAGTGATCTGGCACGACCATAAGTCTCACCTACGACAATATTATCACCTTTTTTCAATGTACCTGATTGAACCAAAATAGTTGCAACAGGACCACGTCCTTGCTCAATCTTAGATTCAATGACAACACCCTCGGCCTTTCCTTTCGGATCAGCTCTAAGCTCAAGAATTTCAGCTTGAAGGGCAACAGCTTCAAGAAGCTCGTCAATTCCATCTCCTTTCAGAGCTGAAACTGGACAGAATTGAACATCTCCACCCCAGTCTTCAGATTGAACTCCTAATTCGGCAAGTTCAGTCTTGACTCTATCTGGATTGGCCTCTTCTTTATCCATTTTGTTAACAGCAACAATAATTGGTTTGTTGGCGTTCTTACAGAATTTGATCGATTCTCTGGTCTGTGGCATCACACCATCATCAGCAGCAACAACAAGAATCACGATATCGGTTACATCAGCACCTCTTTGTCTCATGGAAGCGAAAGCCGCGTGTCCAGGAGTATCGAGGAAGGTTAATGTTTTACCACCGGCCTCAACACTGTAGGCACCTATATGCTGAGTGATCCCACCAGCTTCTCCATCAACAACCTTTGAATCTCTGATATGGTCGATGAGGGTCGTCTTTCCATGGTCAACGTGACCCATAACAGTGATGATTGGATTACGAAGTGGAAGTTTGTTTTTCTGATCTTCAGTCAATTCAACTTTTCCGATCACTTCATCTTCATTAAATGCTCTATCTTCGACCCTGTAATCATAAAGTGCTGCAATTTGAGTTGCTAGTTTGATTCCGATATAGTCTTCTGATTTAACAAGAAGGTTGATATCGAGAACTTTATCTGCAAGTTCTTTCACCTTAACACTTAGTTTTTTGGCGATATCTTTAATAGTCCCACCACCGTGAAGAATAATGACTCTTTTGCTGTCTTTAACTTCTGTGATCTCAGTTTCTTTAGAAGGTCCTGAATAGGCTCTCTTCTTCTTGATTTGAGTATAAATTGGTCTTCCAAGCGAACTCAAAGCTGCATAGTTTTTGAGTTCACTGTCAGCTCTTTGCTCTGTTAATGTCTGTGATCTAGAAACTGGAGGTTTCTTGCCAGACATGAGAGATGCCAATCCACCCATTCTTTTCTTCGAAGACTCATATTTTTTCTTCTCATCTGTATCATCATCGTCGTCCGCCTCTGCATCAGTGTCAGATTTAGCAGTTTCTTCAGATGCTTCTTTCTTTTCAGGAATGAAAACAGGAGTAAACTTATGTACTTTCTCTCTATAGATTTCAGTCTTTTCATCTTCTACTTCAGTAGCATCATCAGTGGCCTCAGTCTCGGCTTCTGGACGACTGACAACTCGAAGACCACCAGACTCAGTATCATCCTCTACAGGAGCTTCTTCTTCGGACTCGGTGGCTTCAGGAGCAGCAACCAACTCTTCAGTAGGAGTAGGCTCTGCCGGTTCTTCAACCTCTTCCTTGTCTTCCTCTCCTGCTTTTCTACGAATAACCGTTTTCTTTCTTCTGGTTTTCGTTTTCTTCTTGGGAGCATCGTCCTCATCTGTAGCAACAGCTTCCTCTCCAGTTGGAGCGGCAGCGGCAGTCGCTTTCTTTACAGTCTTCTTTTTTGCCACTTTCTTTTTGGCAGTTTTCTTTTTGGTTTTCTTTTTTGCTGCAGCGGCATCCTCAGAAGGTTGATCTTTTTTTGCAAGCAATTCTCTTGCTTTATCAACCTCATCATCTGCCAAAGAGCTCATGTGACTCTTTACATTGTCGAAACCGTTGTCCTTGAGGAACTCAGCTATTTCTAATGGCTTCATTCCTTCAAATTCTTTTGCCAATTCAAAGATTTTCATAGGCTATAACACTCCAAGTGTTGGTCTAAAGTTAAATTACTTGATCTTGAAAGCTGCAAGTTCTTCACGAAGTCTTCTTTCAGCTTCAGAGAACTTGTTCTGATCATCATCTGATTCACCTTCCTCGCTCTTGTTGAGGATACCTGTGTAAGCAGGTACGGCAGAAGCTGCAACCAGCTCCTCTTCCTCTTCTCCAGCAAGGTTGATTTCACCTTTATCAATCATATCTGTAGTCTGAGTGATCATCTCAGTTGCTTCATTTTCATCAATGTCGAGCATTGAAGCCAGATCTCCAGCATCCAAAGATACAAGATCTCCAATCTGCATGATTCCATGTTGTACAAGAACTTGTGCCTTGGTGTCTGTAATGACAGGAACTTGAACAAGTGTCTTGACGGCATTGTTGATTTTCTCTTGAAGCTTGCTCTTGGAAATGATGTTGATTCTGTAACCAGAAAGCATGGCCGCAAGTCTTACGTTTTGCCCTCTTCTACCGATGGCAAGGCTTAATTGATCTTCTTCAACAACAACATCCATACCTTTATCTTCATGGTCAGCCATGATGTTTGTAATTTCAGCTGGTGCAAGTGCAGCTCTGACGAATGTCTCGACATCATCAGACCACTTTACGATATCAATTTTTTCACCTTGAAGCTCATTAACAACGTTTTGAACCCTTGAACCTTTCATACCTACACAGGCACCAACTGGGTCAATGTCCTTGTCGACACTTGAAACAGCAATTTTTGCTCTATGCCCTGGCTCTCTGGCGGCTGATTTGATTTCAATTGTTCCGTCTTGAATTTCAGGAACTTCAACTTCAAAAAGTTTTACAAGGAACATTGGAGAAGTTCTTGAGAGTCTGATCTCAGGTCCTCTGTTCGTCATGACAACTTCTGAAAGGTAAGCTTGAATTCTGTCGTTTGGTTCAAAGCTTTCTCCAGGAATGATTTCTCTTCTTGGAAGAATAGCATCAGCATTACCTAGTCCAACGATGATGTTTCCTCTTTCATATCTTCTGGCAATACCAGTAACGAGTTCACCTTCTCTGTGTTTGTAATCAGCAAATAATTTTTCTCTTTCAGCGTCTCTCACCTTTTGGAAGATAATCTGTCTTGCTGTTTGAACGTCTACCCTTGAAAAGTTTGGGTTTTCAATTCTGATCCCCAGCTGATCACCAACTTCAACTTCTTCATCAAGCTCTTTGGCATCATTAAGAGATATCTCAAGGATTGGATCCCTTACATCATCAACAACGTTCTTATATTGATAAATTTCAATGTCATCATCTGTTTCATTGTATCTGGTCTCATATTCACCTTGGATACCGTATTTTTTTCTGGCAGTTACCAAGAACGCCTGCTCTACAGCTTTGATCACGATGTCTTTTTCAATCCCGCGATCTTTTCCCAATGCTTCAATCACTCTTCCCAATTCAGAAAAATTCATAATTTCTTCCTTTAACTAGAAATTATCCAGTTCCGTTTCCAGATTGGCTTTTTTTATCCAATCATATTTTAAGTTCAACTTGTTATCTTCACATTCAACAGTAATACCGTCTTGGTCGACTTCCAAAAGTTCGAGAATCACCGTTTTTTCCTTACCAATCTTTTTTGGTAGATCGAGGTCGGGGAAGAACTCTCCAAACTTTTTAGTCATTACCAATTTCACCTTCTGACCAATAGCTGTTTCGAAATGAGAAACTTCTCGCAGTTGGCGGTATAGACCTGGACTGGAAACTTCAAGGGTTAATTCCTCAGGCATCCAATCAGCTTCATCTATATAAGGAGTCATGGCCCGATCCACTTTTATGCAATCTTCAAGAACTGCGGTTCCCGTTGAGGGGTCCACAATAAAAACTCTAAGAGCATGAGAACCAGGAATATAATCAAGATCGTAGAGGTCAAGGTTTTCATCTTTGACAACCTGAGTACACAGTTCAAAAAACCGCTTCTCCATTCCTTTACGTTCTTGCCTCAAAACCATAAACAACCAATAAAAAAAAAGGGTCGGTTAAAAAACCCACCCTTCACTGGACCAAATCCAGAAAAAGATAATTTAAGAAATGATCCTAGGATCGGAGTATTTTTATCAAAAAACGCCCGTAAAGGCAAAGAATTTGAGCTAACTAACGAAAACTATTCCGTTTCAAGCTCCTTGCTCATGAATAACGCGTCCTTTCCGTCATCATAATATCGAATTTTGCTATGCAAAATTTGATAGCCTTTCTTTTTATATAGATTAATAGCTCCAAGGTTTTCTGTTTCAACTTCTAGATAAAAGCGTGAAAATCCTAGCTTCTTGAGTTCATTTTCAGACGAGTCTAGCAAATGAAGTCCGTAACCCTTACCCCGATACTGCACCGCAATCTGAATTTTCAGTAAATGTGCTAAAGCTTCTGGTTTTGAGAGTTGCCAGAGAGCATGTCCCAAGAGTTCTCCTTCTTTAACCATGGCATGAATGATTTTAAATTCGCTCTCTAGGGCATCGGCCCATCCCTCATCACTCCACGGTCTTGAAAACTCTGATTGATCCAGCTCGACTATTGAATTGAACAACATGACATCATTTTCAGTTATAGAAATAAGGGAAAGATCAGAAGTAGAGGTCATGAGATATTTTTTTATCAATACTTTCAATGAAAGAAGAGATGTCTTGTTTAAGATCTTCGCGTTTTTGTCCCAAGAATCTTTCACGCAAATAGAACTCTACCAAGATCATGCTTCTTACATCTTGTGGCCATTTGGAAAAAGTTCCCTTCAAACACCTTCTCTTTTGAAGGGCCTGAATTTCAGAGGCATCAACAGAAAGTTTGAACTGACTGGAATAGACCTGTGTCTTTACAAGCTTCACAACCCTTTGCATGAAGGGCCTGTTTTTCTCAAATGAATTTCTACTCATCTTGAAAACTGGAAGTTTTCTGAAGTTTTTACGATCGAGTCCAAGGGCCTTTAAGGCAACAGAGTCGTCGAAGAGACAACGAAAAGCCTTGAGGTCTTTCATGAACTTTTCAAAATCAGAATAAAGAATGGGGTTTTTTTCGATTTTCATCACTGCCATGTCAGCGTCAACCAGCTTTGGTGCTGATTCTGCCATGGCAGTATTGATCAACAAAAGAAAGATGATGAGGTACCGCAAATCCTTTTCCAGTCCTTGTCTTAATTTTTCTTAGACCGGTGAACTCAATTCAACGTTACCGATGGCCTTGTCATTACTGACTCTGCTTTCCATATGGAATCTAATTTTGGCCATTGGGTTGAAGGTATAACCGTCTTTCCCTCTGATGATGTACTTTCTCTTGGTCCCTTTGTCGTTCTTAGGCTCAATAAGCTTTCTAAGACGTGAAACTGAAGTGTAAATCAGTTTGTCATGAATAAGAGGGTTGTACTCATCTTTCCAAATACTCTTGGCAAGATCTTCTTTGTCATAATATGTACCCGAATTCTTCGCCAGTAGGAAAAGGATCTCAAGTAGAACAAAACGATGTTTAAAGTCGATTGTTCCAAGAGTTCTTTCCTTAACTTTTCTATTAGTTCTGTCGAGGTAAAGATCCACTGAACTGTCATTAACGTCTTCAATTTCATTTTTAAGAAGATTTGCAAGACGCTTGAAAGTATGTTGATCAATAGATTCAAGAGCTAGGTTGTAATAAGTCAGAGTCTTGTCGAAATCGCCAGCTCTTTTATAAACGGCACCTTTTCCAAGAAGAATGTAACCATATAGGTTCCAACATTTTTTGTCTTGAAGAGTTCTATTTGCCTTTGTAAAGAACTCTAGAGCTTTCTCATGAAGATCCATTTCAAGGTAGATCTTGGCCGAGAAGAGGTACATAGCTCCACAAAGGTAATTTTTCTTGATGATTTTAAGAAGTTGATTCAACTGATTGAGGTAATCAAGAGCTCCATCGAAGTCTTTTCTGTTGTAACAGTTGATAGCTAATGCCAGAAGGGTTTTAGCCAATAATTCTGGCTCGTTCTCTTCTTTGGATTTCTTGTATGCAATTTCGAAATTGTCTTTAGCCTCTTCAAAATTACCTGAGTAATTTTTAACAATCCCTACATTGTAGAAATATTCACTATTCAAAGATCCAAGAACTGTTGTCAGTTCCTCAACCAAATCTTCAGCTTGCTTGATATAAGATTGAGCTTTCTCGTCTTCCAATTTTTCAGAAGCAATTCTGATAAGAAAACCAAGAATTTTGAAAATGGAGAAAGTGTCTCTTGGCTTTTCAGTACATTTGATTGCCTTGAGAAAGTTTTCTTCAGCCTTATTCAAATCAGCTTTGTCATAATAAATTTTTCCAAGCTGATAGAACGACCTTCCCACTTCATAAGTGTTAATGGACTCTGGGGACGGAATGAATGTTTCATCCATCTCGAAGAATGCCAATGAAGCATCAGCTTCTTTAATAGGCATCTGATCTTGTCCCATGACAGTTTGATCCATAGTTTGCTCCCAATCTAGTTTGCTAAGTAGCTAAAATATAGCCCCTTTCACTGCTTTCATACCATGTAATCACGCCATTAGTCAAAAATGTAAGAAATCAGTGTGTAATTTTTAACCTCAAGCTAATTTAGTGTTTCAAAGCAGATTGATTATGTATAGCTGGATTGATAAATTCTTTTGACATATAAAGATGGCTCAGTATTGAAAAATCAACAACTTACACCATGATGGTGCGTAAATATTTTATATTTAAGGGAAACCATGGACAGAAAATCGATCTTGCTGATCTGCGGTGGAGGGGGAACTGAGCACGACATCAGTTTGACCTCTTCCAAGTATATCAAGGACCAACTCTCAAAGATCCCAGGTCTCGAAACTCATCTGATTGAAATCCAAGCAGACGGCAATCGGGTCGATGAAGAGGGAAATAAGGTTGAGCTCAGAAAGGGCGGGTACCTCTATCATCACTCGACAGACAAAACTGATTTCCTGAATTTTGCTATTCCTTGTTTCCATGGTCCCCCAGGTGAAACAGGAGAAATTCAATCCGTATTTGAAATGATGAATCTCCCTTATTTGGGCTGTGGCCCTGAAGCCAGTCTTCTTTGTTTCAACAAGGTCAGTACTAAACTATGGATGGATGCTGCTGGAATTCCAAATACTCCCTGGACCTTTTTGTCAGAGGCCAGAGAACTAGATAAGGCCAAGGCTTTCTTTTTGAAACATGGCTCAGTGTTCGTCAAGGCCAGCTCTCAAGGTTCATCCGTTGGTTGCTACAAGGTAACAACTGAGAACGAGCTCGAGCAAAGTATCAAGGAAGCCTTCAATTACTCCCCTTATGTAGTCATTGAAAAAATGGTGACAGGAAGAGAACTTGAAGTCTCGGCCTATGAACATCAAGGAGTGCTACATACTAGTTATCCGGGAGAAATCATTTGTCCTGACAAGTTCTATAGTTTTGAGGAAAAGTACTCCAATAATAGCAAGACTGAAACTGTAATGAAGGCCGATGGTCTGAGTACACAAGAGGTAGAAAAGCTGGCTGATTACGCTAAAAAGGCCTTTACTCTTTTCAAACTCAAACACCTTTCTAGAGTAGACTTTTTTCTTACCAACGAGGGTGATATTTATCTTAACGAAATCAATACATTTCCAGGAATGACCCCAATATCAATGTTTCCAAAAATGATGGAAGCAGATGGAGTACCTTTCAAAAACTTCCTGGAAGCGATCATATCCAAAAGTGCGAGGGCCAACTCATGAGCGAACTTACTTTGATCAACTCACAAGATGTAGAACATGCAAAAAATGTATTAACTCGTTTTTATGAAAACGACATGATTCCTGCAGAAAAGAAGACTTATCTGACGGACTTGAAGCATTCACAAGGAGCATGGCTAGGTATTGAAGGACATGATGGGAAACCACATTTCTTCATGGATGCTGCCAGCCAGATTGCTACTCTAGGACTAGGATTCAACTCATCAGTATTCCACGGAGCAGCTCACCTCCTCTCATCATGGACAAACAATCCTGAAGGAAGAGAATTCAAAGGTATTCACTGCGCCTTTAGAAAGTTCATCAAAAGGAAACTTGGTTGGAGCAATGCTTATCTCACTTACTGCCACAGTGGTGCTGAAGCGAACGAAACCGCACTTGGCTATTGCTATGAAAAAAGAGTCAACAAAAACGCTAATAAAGTCTTGGCCTTTGAAGGCTCATTCCACGGAAGAATGTTGATTAGTCTTGCCTCAACATGGAACCCAAGTAAAAGGGAACCATTCGAGTGGAAAGGATATGAAACAGTCTATTGTAAATCTCCAAGTGACCCTGAAGGACAGATTAATAGAGAAGCACCTACAGACTGGGCCATGATCTGGGACCAAGCGACAAAGAAAGATTTCACGACACCAAATAATTGGAACGAAAATGAGCTTCTTGCTCAAGAAGTGACTTGCTTAAAAGAAGTCAGAGAAAAACTTCTTGAAGGAAATATCTTTTCAATAATCGTCGAACCAATGCAATGTGAAGGTGGTGATCGTTATATGACAGGAAGATTTCACAGCGCGCTCATCTTGATGGCAAGAAGTTTTCAGGTCCCAGTTATACACGACGAGGTTCAAACTGGATTTCATTTAGGACGTGAATTCTTCTGGAATAAGCAGTTAAAACTTAAAGGACTTGATAATAAAGAAATTACTCCTGATTATGTAGTCTGTGCAAAGAAAGCCCAGGTTGGAATGGTCATCTCTCATGAAAGACCAAAAAAAGAAATGGAGTTTAATGTTTCAAGTGCCATCAGAGGCTATCTCCATGCAGTTTCCTTGGATCAAAGCCAGGGAAAAATCATTGAACTCGAAAAGATGGCCGGAGAAAAACTCAAAAAACTTGTCAACAATTTCAATGAGCACATTGAGTATCCAAGAATAAACGGCCTGGCCTTTTCATTCGATTTCAAAAACAAAGACCTTATGAATGAATTCATTAATCAACGTTTTGATTTTGGACTTCTCTACTATCCAGCAGGAGACAGAACTTTAAGATTCAGACTTAATCTTGGCTTCAAACAACAAGATATTGACTTCCTTTTCGAACAACTGACGAAGCTGAGTGATAAAATTCTCATGGGCAAAACAGTAGCTCCTCCGACAAGCTTCAAAGCTGATTCCCACTTAGGTCAGGAAGTCTACGAATGGCAAGAACATATGCTTCTGTCAAAACTTGATAGCCTAAGAGGAGAAGTAAATTCGAAACTTGAATGGGATTTCCTCAAAAATCTTTTTAAAGAAAAATATGAGTGCGATTTAGTTCGTATTGATAGGACAAACTTTGAAGAGTTCAGCTCGAAAATCGTAGAACTACAGAAAAGAGTTTATGAACCTGCCAGACAAACTACTCTTGAGACATTCAAGAAGAATGCGGAATACAAAGGCTCTGTTTGCCTGGCACTTGTTAGAAATGATGAATTATTAGGAATGGCCTTTTCAGCCCCCCTTAAGGCAAATCCTTTGGAACGTGGAGTAAGACAAGACCCATGGTTTGAAGATGAAAATGTTCTTTACATGATCGACACAACTATTTCACCAGACCTTCAAGGCCGTGGACAAGGGAGATTCTTGAAGTATGCTCTTCAAATTATTGCAACTGCTGAAGGCAAGACAAGAATTCATGGACGCAATAGAGATCGTCTGGCCGCAGGAATGCTTTTCATCAATCTAAGCATGGGATCTTATGAGCAGCTCTATATGAGAGAGGACTACCCGGATTTTGAAAAATATAGAGATGTATTATATTACACCTCGCCCCTCCAATGGACTTCTGAAAAGCTCAATATGACTTCATCATTGATAAGTCCAATTGGCGAAACAGGATTGACCAAAGAAATGATCAAGAATGAACTTCCCTACTTAAACAACAAAGTTTGTCTTTCAAATTTTGTGAGTGAGAGATTTCTAGAGCAGACTAAAGATATTTTCTCATTGATGCCAGAAGAATTACGTCATGGCTTTACCGCCAGCGGTCAATCAGAATGTGTCGATAAAGTGGCCAAGACGTTATGGTGGAATGATGAGAAAAAAGCAGGTTACAGAATGGTGACATTCAACAATCACCACTTTGGAACCGGATCCTTTCTGGCGAGATCTTTAAGCAATAATAATGATAAATTTTTCCCAGTCACACACTTGGATAACCCAAACTCCAACAATAGTGAAACCGTCCTAAGCAATGTGGAAGCAGAACTTTCAAAAGGTGATGTTCTAGGTGTATGGCTTGAACCTGTACTTCAACAAACAATGGAAAAAGTTCCTAACGATTTTTTGAAAAAGTTGAGAGATATCTGCAACAAGCATGGAACAAACTTGATTTTTAATGAAACAATGTCCAGCTTCTATCGCTACGACAGTAATTCATTTTTCGCATCAGGAAATAAAGAGATCATGCCAGACGCTGTAATGAACTACATGGGTGGACAAAGTGGAATGGTTTTCACAAGGAAAGATAAATTCTTGGAAAAACCTCTCATGATGATCAGCACTTGGGATGGAGATGAGTTCTCACTTTCAAAATACCATAATGCAGCGATGAGAGCATCGACCAATAAAGAACAGACGTTGTCTAATTACAAAGATCTTGAAAATAAATTGAAAGAACTTTTGGAGAATCATCAACTAGATGAATTCAATATCAGTAATGGATCTGGGTATTTTAAAGGTAAATTCCCAACAGCTTTGACCAATCATTTCAAATGGAGTGGCGACCGATTCCTCGTTGCCCCAAACTTGGACGACATAAATAAATTCACAACCAGAGGACTCGCTTAATGGATTGCAACTTCCCCCTGATTAAGTATGAACCAAGCTCTGATCACATAAATCATGTGGCATGGGGTCTTCAGCATGGGGAAACTTTCAAAACCCCCATCAAAGAACTTGTTCAAATCAGAAAAGAGCTGATGTTGGCAAAGAATCCAAAAATTAAAGATCATTTGGATCAATTGGCCCACGCACAATTGGAAAACACCAGAACTTTTGCTCCCCTTATATGTGAAGAAATCGTAGCAATAGCCAAAGCTTCAGGTTTAACTATTGCTGAGATTGTCATCCTTAACAACTACACAGACTTTAGAGACCTGACTCTCCCAGAAGAAGGATGCTCTACAATTCATGTTCAAAAAAATGGCAAGGTCATGGCAGGGCAAACTTGGGATATGCATAGAAGTGCCAAAGACTATGTTTGTGTCATCCACACTCCTGAGACAGAAGATCAGAATGAATCACTGAATTTCTCACTAGTAGGTTGTGTAGGAATGATGGGTTACAACACTGACAGATGTCTTGTGGGTGTCAATAACATTAACACAGTCAACGCCAAAGCTGGAGTTATCTGGCCCGCTCTGGTTAGACAAGTTTTATTGGAAAGAAGTCTTTCAAGCATGGAAGAAACTCTAATGAGCGCTCCTGTGACAAGTGGACATAATTACATTTTGAGTTCACCAGAAGGTGGACGTCATTATGAGGTGACTCCTACTGATAGAGAAAAAGTTCTCTCACTTGACAAGAATCAAGACGGCGCCATTTTTCATACCAATCATTGTCTTGGACCAGCAGTCAAATTACATGAGGATGCCTCTAGTGTAAGTTCTACGACACATGTGCGGTTCGACCTGATCCAAAATAAGGCCAATGTCATCAATGACTATGATGGGCTTTTAAGTCTGCTCAAGGATCATGAGAATTATCCAATGTCGATCTGTTCGCACTATGAAAGCGGAGCCCAAGATCCTTCATTCACCTGTGGTGGTGGTGCGGCTGAAATCACTGAAGGCAACAGAGTTTCATTTTGGCGTGGTTGTGAAGAGTATGACAAAAATTTTGTAAAATACAATTTTGAACTTACAAACGGCCACTTCAAACTGGTTAATTAATGAGTACAGATTACTTATATACTTGGTCAGCACAAAAGGGTGTCTTTCACTTTGAAGTAAGTGAATCCAAAGACTTTTCTTTCATTCTAAAAAATGGAAAAGAAATCATAGATCTCACCTCTTTGAGTTATCAAGCTGGATTCGGACACAATTCGAAAGAAATCAAAGAAAGAATCAAAACTCAATTGGATCAAATTCCGATGGCATCGGCCAAAGCTGATTTTGAGCTAAAAACCAATGTCACAAAGACATTGCTGTCCAAACTTGGTTTTACAGGAAAAATTTTTTACACAACCAATGGATCTGAATCTGTTGAAAATGCTCTAAAAATGGCACGAGAACAGAGAAAAGTTCAAACAGTAGCTGCCAGAAATATTTCCTATCACGGAGCTACCCTAGCATCACTCTCTGTCACCGGAGACTGGCGAAATCAGGCGCACAAAACATATAAAGATTGGACTCTTAGGATTCCGGAACCTAAAGATGATATTGATGGCAAAAAAACTCGTGAAATCATCGAAACATATGGAACTGAAAAGATAGCGGCCATTATTCTGGAAACTGTAACTGGTGGTAATGGCGCTTTTGCTGGATCTGAAACATACTGGAGAGAAATTCAATCCATATGTGATGATCATGGAATTTATCTGATACTCGATGAAGTCATCTGTGGTTTTCATAGAACGGGACCAATCTTTGGATTTCACGCTTATAATTTTTTGAGGCCAGACTTCATCACTCTTTCAAAGCAGATCACAGGAGGTTACATTCCTTTTGGAGCTGTCTACTTAGCTAAAGAACGTGCTGATTATTACGATGATAATGTTCTTGCCTGTGGCTTGACCCATTATGCTCACCCGCTTGGTCTTGCGGCCCTGCAAGGAGTTTTTGACTTGATTGAAACTGACGCTTTCAAAACGCAATTTAAAGATAACTTGAAGGTTCTAAAAAATTTCTGTAGTCAAATTGAATCCATGCAAAATGTCAGAGAAATTCGACTTCACGGCATGTTGGCCGCAATAGATGTCAGTTTCCAACCTTCACAAGAAGAGATTTTCAAAAAAGGTCTATACCTTCTTACAGGTCCCCAAAGAATCATGTTGGCACCTGCACTTAATATGAGTACAAACCTCCTGAATGCAGGTCTATCCAAAGTAGAAAAATATTTATCGGAGAACATATGAACCAGGGTAAAGTTTATCAAAATGCCCAAGACGCCCTTAAAGATTTCCAATCTGGAATGACATTAATGAGCGGAGGTTTCGGCCTATGTGGTATCGCAGAAAATTGTATAGATGCCATTGCTGATATGGATGTGAATAATCTCACTGTCATTTCAAATAATATTGGAAATAGTGGTCGTGGGCTGGTCAAAGTTCTGATCAAGGACAAGATTAAAAAAGCTTACTGTAGCTATGTTGGTGGGAACCCGGACCTTGAAGAAAGGATGCTTGCTGGAAAAATTGAAGTTGAACTGGTTCCTCAGGGTACATTTGCAGAGCGTATTCGTGCAGCAGGTATGGGAATCAGGGCCTTTTATACGCCAACGGGTTATGGAACTCTGATTGCTGAAGGAAAAGAGGTCAAGGAATTCGACCGTCCATGTATACTGGAAACAGCTCTACATGCAGACTTTGCCATCATCAAAGCACAAAAAGGCGACACATATGGAAATCTATGGTTCAAGGAGACAGCTAGAAACTTCTCTCCCTTGATGGCAATGGCCGCTAAGACTACTGTTGTGGAAGTTGAAGAACTAGTCGGGCTTGGTGAAATTCCTGCAGAAGATGTTCACTTGCCAGGTGTATTTGTTCAAAGGATCTTCCAGGGCAATAACTATAAAAATGATATTGAATTTCTTAAGCTTGAAGGTGAACAATGAGCTGGGACAAAAACATGATGGCCGACAAGGTCATCGAGCTATTCAATGATCACTGTTCCGTCAATCTGGGAATAGGAATTCCTACTTTGATTGCGGAGAGAATTCCGGCTTCCAAAGGTATCATGATACACTCTGAAAACGGCGTAATTGGCGTTTCTGGCCGTCCAAGCAAGGAGACAGTCTCTCCTACCCTTATCAATGCAGGAAAAGAAACTATCGCTATTGGTGATGGAGCCTCCTTTTTCGACAGCTCTTTGAGTTTTGGAATGATCAGAGGCGGCCATATCGACTTTTGCGTTCTTGGAGGAATGCAGGCCGATGCTCAGGGAAACCTCGCCAATTGGATGATACCAGGTCATAAAGTGACAGGAATGGGCGGGGCGATGGATCTGGTCAATGGCGCCAAAACAGTAATCATCATGATGACCCATTTCTCAAAAAAAGGTGATCCAAAAATTTTGGATGTTTGTGATCTCCCTCTAACAGGCAAAGAAGTAGTCGATATCATCGTCACTGATCTAGGAATCTTTAAACCTAATGATGGAAAAATTGAAATAGTTGAATTGGCTGACGGTGTTGAAAAAGCTGACTTGAAAATGGACGCTATACTGAAATAAAAAAGGGACTCTTTGAGTCCCTGTTTTCTTTATCTATTTTTTGAAACATTCCTCATAAACATAAACTTTGCTTGGATGCTGGGTCACTCCAGCGCATCCATACTCTCGTTGAGTTTCATAAGTTTTGTATACGAAGAAGGTAATTTCATCCACTACGGTTTCTTTTCTTCCATTTGATTTTTTGAACACATCAACTTGGAACTTAACTTTATAGGAATAAACGTCTGGATCTACTTCAGTCACACTCAATACCTTGATGGTTTTGGTGTCTTTGACAATTCCATAGATCTCAATCGGAGCTTCGTTGGAGTAATCCGGAACCAACAGCATGGAATTCAGCCTGGACTGATCCATACATTTTGAATCGCTAAGTTCTTCGATCTGAACTCCTGAAAGTTCAGTATCAATAACAATTTTGGCTATATCTTCAACTTTGATGACTGGGCAAACCAATGCATTTGAGTTTAAAGAAAAAACAGTAACAAGAAAGAAACAAAAAAATCTAACTTTCACCCTGGACATCCTTTTCAATGTTAGAGCATTTATCCACACATTCCTCACCTTCGATCTTCATTCTCGTTTCACCGATACATTGAGGATCAGTCGTTTTGTGTCTGATAACACTCACTCTGGTATCCATACCAGCCATTCTACTATCTGCGTATTCATTATCACTTCTAACTTTCTTTTTACAAAGTTTCACGGCCATTGCTCTCATACTGTTCCACATGGATCCACCATTGTGAAGACTGGCCTTTACTCTACTTGGACCATACGATCCCTTGATTGAACCACTATGAATATAAGTAAAATCAAAATCCCTGGTGGTAATGCTGTCACATGTACCAGCTGCAGAGTGTTTTTTAATCCCTAGCGGATCTTCTCCAACAGCATCAACCATCACAATATGGCTTCCACTCTTATTGATCATGTCTCCTGGACGTATAGGATCGTCTGGAGATACTGCTGCATGATCTAGACACGAATTGGCATTATTTACTTTTGAATGGAATCCGCTGGTCGTTACACGCTCATAAGGACCGGAATTCTTACTCATCTTCAAACCTTGAGAAGCAAGGGCGGCACTGATGAAGGCAGAACAATCAATTCCTGATGCTGGTCTAGATCCACTTGCCACACCTGCTCCACCTTGGAAGATCTTAAGCTCCCCCCCAGATGGACGAGCGACAGAACCATAACCATAAACAGGAGGTCTAGCTGTTGCATCCTTACAAACTCCTGCAGGATAATTAGGATCATTTTCAAGCTCTTTTAGAACGATGTGTGAGCTGACGTAGGCATCTGTATCGGTAATCTTTCTAAGATATCCACCAGCAACACCTTTTTGCGATCCATATTGCTTGGCCTTCTCCACTCCTCTCAAGTTAGGAGTACTAGCAGTAATTGGAATATCGATTGCTTTACAAGACTGGAACAAAGAAGCCAGAAGCTTTCTTGCACCTTGAGCAGCGGGGTGAAGCTTCTGCCCATCACTCCCACTTGAATATTGACCAGGAATACCACCAGGAAGACAATCGACAACTTGTCCGGATAGTAGATTATTAATTACACCAGTAACACGATCACTCGAAGGAATATTACGGTATCCATCAGTCAGTCCATCCATTTGTTGACGAACCCACGCATCGTTATTTTCATCTTCCCTATCTGCACCAGATTCATATTTTTCATCATCTGGACCAGGTGTAGGAGTAGGTAGCGGTGTCGTATTATTTGGAAGACATGAGCTCAATACAAAAGCTACAGACAACATCAACGTTAGCATTTCAAACTTCTTCATAAACTTTCTCACGTATTGAAATTGAGGGTATTCTCACTCCTTATATAGATTATAAGAAAACCAGATTTCCCCATAGGCGGTAATAAATTTCAGGTACTTCTGGAATTTAGGCATGCCATATTTCTGTGGCATCAATCCTATACGACTCTTGAACATCCTCTTTCTGTGACTGTGATTTTATGAGTGAATTTAGGGGAAAATGAAAAAAAGAATAAAAAAAGGGGGCCCCTGCAAAGCCCCCTCTCTTTCGGCATCCTGCCTTCACGTAAGCAACATCCTATCGCCTACAATTAAATTATAACCAAAAATTTATTTCGTTACAGCAAAAAGTTTTATAGGTACATTTTTCCTGTCAAAGTTGACCATCATTGACCATTCTCCCCCGTAAAAAGTAAAATAGATTCATTGTTTTTTAAGTACAAAACAGGAATAAAACTTCATGTTTTTTAATAAATTGAAATTGTTTTTCAGTAAAATATTCTCCCCTGAATCACATAAAATTCAGACATTTACCTACTTTATCCCTGCCCCTAAACAAGGCTTAAAGGGTTACCGAGAAAAACAGTTTGATAGGATATTTTACGACTTCGTAAACAAAGGTTATGAGGTTTTGGATTTTAAAACTCAACAGTGCCAAGACCGACAAGGCACCTCGGGGATGTGGGTAATATTTACCCTTAGGGCCCTTACAGAAGAGGCCAATAATCTTGACCTGGACAACTATAACATTGATGAAGTTGAGTTGGTTCAACCTAAAGAGGAAGAGTTTCTCGAAGTTGTTGAGACAAAAGCGACAGTCAACGGAAAAGAAATTGAACTACCTGAAACAGAAGACAAACATGAAGAAAAAGTCGAAGGTCTTTATTACATCAAAGACAATGACAACTAATTTTCTAATCTCATTAATTTTCATCCCAATCTTCCTCTCTGGTTGTGCCAATTATCTATATCAATTGGATGAAAAGAAATGGGATAAAGACCTGATCATAGTAAAAAATCCTCCTCTATGTGAAGAGTTTAAGAACAAATTCAATTTCCTTGGAGAGAATAAAGACTCAGTGGCCATTATCAATGATTTAATGAAGGAAAAGTTTTCAAATTTGAAGCTGGAAGAAGCCGCTGTTCTCTGGGCCCTCATTCAATTAAAAATAAGACCAGATCTTTTTAACCCTATGTCTAGATTTCAAATCTTCGAAGTAAAAAACAATAAGCCTACATATTTCGATTATTCGTCATCAAACAAAGAAGCTACTCCTCTCCTCCATGGACTAGAGCACTTCCTCAAAGAAAATGGCTCATCTTATTCGTTAAACAAATTGGCCAGAATGATGATCGACTATGAAAGCATTCAAATTCCAATAGGAGAAGGATTCAGTGAATTCATACAAAGTAAGAAAAATGATCTAAAAAATAATCCTGTCTTCTACAGAAATTACTTCAAAGCTGGACTAGAGCTCAGGAAGGGAGAGAGTCTTCCAACCTTGTCTTACAGTAATATGTTGAAAAGCATTTACACCATCAAAGAAGACAATCAGTACATAATCAATACACTTCTGTTTTCAGGTAATCAGAATAATTTGGATTATGCCTGCAATTTTGATTTGAACCTTTACAGAAAAGGAATTTACCTGATCAGTGAGCAATCTCACCCAGAAAGCTGGACCATTGGAATCTCAGATCAGAGAGGTAACCATATTTTCATGGTAGCAGGTAATACCTTGAATAATATTTCTCCGATACAAAATTCATTTTTCATAAGGCCAGAGCTATCTTCCATCACAACACCTAAAAAGTTTTGTTTTCTTGAAAACAAAAAGAACAAGATCACAATTGTTTCGACCAAGGGCCGTGACCCTGCTCAGCATATCTATCACATCATGAACTACGACATACTCCATTCGGAAAACCTCAAAGAAGCACAAGAATATATCAATTTCCCAAGACATCTTTTTTTGCAGAATCCAAACCGGATGCTTTATGAGTCAGAAAAAGGAAGTCCTGAGCAACTCAGTAATTTTCTAAAGCTTGATTTCCCCCTCTATCACAAGCAAAACCTCGGACAAGTCTACGGTCATGGCGATGTCATTGGTAAAAAATCCTTTCTCCTCGACCATAGAGCTCCTGGAGTCGTCAGTTGCAAATGACCAAAGTCAGAGTCAAAGGACTCGCTAGCCAAAGTATCGTGGCCGAATTTGAGCTCTCACCAGATGAAATGAATGAAGATCTCTTAACACTACTCAGAGGTCGAGGAATACCTATTGCTTCTAGCTGCCAAGGTGAAGGTGTCTGCCAAAAATGCATCATTAACACAGACTTAATGGCGTGCATCACAAAACCCAAAGAGATTATTTCGCAAGACAGCAAGATTGTGGAAATTGTCGTAAGTTATCTGTAAGAAGATGTAAGACCAATTTAATCATATCCTGACATAGTAGAGTTGCCATCTCCATTAGTAGACCTTTACCATAAGTTAAATCTAATAAAGCACATTAACTTTTGCTTATAGATGTGGACCAAGGATGTGTCCTTTAATGCAACTCAAGGAATGTACAAATGGCTAGAATAGCTGCTCTGTTGATCCTCATTTTTGCCTTCAATTCAAGTGTGTGGGCCAAACTGCCTCCTCTTAGAATCGCCTCTTATAACATCAGAAACTTTAAAGTCAGTGACGACAAAGGTAGAGACTCAACCAAGCAATCAGAGCTATTTAGAGTCCTTAAAAGTACACGTTCAGATATCATCGCTGTCCAAGAAATTGTCGATGACCAAGGATTTAAAAAGTTCATTCGTGATTATATGCCTGCATACCGAGTTGCTCTCTCTGAGTGCGGTGGTTTTGCCGGCCAAAAACTTGGTTTTCTCTACAACTCTCAAGTTTATGAACTTCAGGATTTTTATGAAGACTCCAGACTTTCAGTCCGCTCAACTAATTGTAAAAAAGGGCTGAGACCTGCTGCTATCGCACACTTTAGAAAAAAGAAAACAAGACTTAAGTTTGCCGCTGTTGCTGTTCACCTCAAAGCAGGTGGCGGTCAAAGAAATGCCGACATGAGATATGCTCAGTATAAAGAAATCACAAAGATCTTGAGAGAACTTAGAAATGACGGAATCAAGCACTACGCTGTCATGGGTGATTTCAATACAACGGACTACCTTAAAAGAAATCACAATTACGATCGCTTTGTTGAATTTGTTCTTCAAAATAAACTCATCGACTTCTCCGAAGAACTCGAATGTACTTCTTACTGGTGGGGAGGTATTGATGACGGACTTATGCATGGAACAGTTCTCGATCATGTCCTGATCAGCGAAAGCTTATACGACAGTTTTGATTACTCAAATACGGAAATCAAGGCCCATTGTCAGAAGACTTCTTGTGAAAGTATTCCTGAAGAAGACCTTGGGGCAACATACAAATCAGTAAGTGACCACTGTCCAGTGGTTGCAAACATGAAGTAGAAAATATGAAGTATCTTTCATTTGATATTGAGGCCACAGGTTTGGCCGAAGATGATCTCATCATTGAGTTTGCACTCATTCCATTTTGTACAGAATCTGGAAAGCTTGAAGAGTCTCTAAGTTGGCATACATATGTCTCTTGTCCTTCTTTTGAAGAGCTCAAGCCAAGGCTTGATCAATGGGTTATTGATCACAACAAAGAGTTGATCGACAAGGCCCATGCTGAAGGACTTCCTTTGGAGAGATTTAAAAATGAATTTGAAGCATGGTTGAATTCATCAGAAGTGAAAGAATACTTCAAAGACCAACCCCTCAAAAAAATTGTTCTATTTGGTAAGAGCTTAAATGCAATTGATCTCCCGTTCTTAAACAGAGATCTTGGTTGGAATTTCATGAGAGAATATTTTCATCATCAAGTTCTTGATCTTAGTTCTACAGTCATCAGTCTCGTTGATATGGGGAAATTACCCAAAGAATGTCTAAGCGGATCAGGATTGATGAAACATATGGGTATGGGCGACGTCGCTCACACTGCCCTAGAAGATGCAGTTAATACCGCAAAAATGTATCTCAAACTTCTAGAAAAGTGATCATCCTCGCCATTCAGAAAGAGATCTGAGTTGCTCACTCCAAAAATTGTAATTAGGTGCTTCACTTGAAATCAAATTGAGTGGAGTTACAGAGACGTATCCTTCCTCAGTTGAATGACAATCTGATGATTCACATGGATCAAAACCAGAATAAACACCACCTATCCAGTAGTACTTCCTATCTCTGAAGTCTCTTCTTTCCAAAATCTCTTCAGAGTAACGTCTGAACCCAAGCTCAGTGACTCGAACTCCAT
>JBFEVX010000163.1:0-6487 GCA_041546685.1 Bacteriovoracaceae bacterium
CTCCTACTCTAGTTGGTTCAATTACAGAACCTCTTAACGAAGCAATTTTAGCTGACAACACAAATATCTACCTGAGAACCAATAATCTTCTTAAAGTGTACGATATCTCGACACCTTCCAATCCTCTACTCATAAAAAGTTACAACATTAATCAGACCTTGAATATGAAAATTAAAGATGGATTTCTAGGTTCTTTTTATAATCATTCCTTTATGTTAACAGACATATCAACGCCCACGGCTCCGAGTAGAAACCTCGGAAAATATTTAGTAAGCGCCAATTTTAAAGCTCACGGAGTCAAGGGAACCACTACTTACGTTCTCTCTCTTAACCATTTATATGTTTACAACAATTCAGCTGGTGGTTATGAAAAATTACTGTATTCAAATTATCTCTATTCTCCCTATGGTGTAGCTTCTGATGGAAGTTTTCTATTCACTTCTTCCTATCGCTATATTGAAGCTTTTGATATATCTGATCCAGACCATACACAATCCCTATGGAAACTTACAAATCCCATATCGTCGACAAGACATTATAAACCCGAGATCGATGGGAATGACATTTATCTCCCCTCTACCAGAGGGCTTTATAAAATAGATAAATCTGCTCCAAATTTTGATACTGTTTTATCAGGTGTCTCATGTACAAAGGTAATCCTCTATAAAAATGGGGGTAATACTTATGCCATTCTAAAGGCCGGAAGCTTAGTTCGAATTTTTGACAGTACCGATTTCAACAATCCAACTGAATCGACGCTATCGACAACCGCTGTAAGTGATTTCACAGTCCTCAACGGGTATCTCTACACTGTTTACTCAACAGGCGTTAAAGCTTTCAATCTTGCAAATGTAATGACACTAAATTATGCCAGTCCAGATCAAACATATACATCGACAGGTTCAAAACTAAATATAACAGGTCTCGGTAATTTCCTCTATGCGACAATATCTGGAGGAGACCTGCAAATCATCGATGCCACAACTCCAAATGCGCTAGCGCCAAAATATACAATAACAAATTACGAAGCACTATCAATAGACAACAATGGTACTGATGTAGTCATTCACTCACAGACAAACAAAAAGTTTTATATTTTAAATGTTTCTTCTGTGGCATCTTCACAACCAACAGTAAAACTGGAATTTTCATCTGAGTTTGCTTGGACTGATTTTCATTTATCTAATTCAAATTATATATTTACGATTGGGAATCTCGCTTTGAATATCTATGACGTATCCGACTTTTCATCCACTGCTCTTCAAAAGACAATAGGTATCAACACTTCAACATTAGATCTTATTAAGGATGGAAATTATATCTACACCGCTGATGCTGATGGTGGTGTAAAAATCATAAATGTTTCAGATGTAAATGCTCCTTCACTAAGCTCTCATATCGACCTTAGCCTATACGTCTACTCCATAACAAAAAAGAACAACACCCTTTTCATTGGAACTGAACTAGGGATATATATATACGATGTATCCAATCCAGTGGCTCCATCACAACTAAGTAGTCCCGAATTTACGACAACTTATACAAAATCTGTAAATGTATTTACAGACCTTCTTGTTTTCAATTCAGGCTCGTATATTAGATTTTATGATACCAATCAAGCCTTTCCAATTGATAATACGGACTACTCGGCAACACCTTATTTATTGGATTCAACAAAGTGGAATCAATGGATTATAACATCCACTGGCTCAGATAAAGTCCAATTTTATGAAAACACAACTGGTGTCACACATGTTAGCAGAGGAATTTTTTTAAGTCCTAACGTCAACAAAAGTGTTTTTGTTATCGGAAATACACTTTATGTATCAGATTCCACAAGTCTCATTTGGTATGACTTATCAGGCGTTACTGCTGGAAATATAAGCCCGTCGTTCCTTAACCAAAAAAATATAAACTCGATCAAGCTTGATTATGATGGGACCTATCTCTTTTCAAGCAATGGGAATGATGGATTCACAATTCTTGACCCTGCATCTGCCTCTACTTTAAATGTAGTCTCAACTGTCAATACAACAGGAACAGTATATGGCATAGCTTCTGATGGAACATATGCTTATGTAGCTGATGGTCCCAAGGGAGTCAAAATATTTGACATCAGTAATCCGTCTGCTCCGGCCCTATTGGATAATTATGTTGGTATTTCTGACCCATACCATATCGAGTTTTACAACAGCTATGCCATCATTTCAGACCAGTCAAAAGGTTTTAAAATTTTTGATTTTACAAACACAAATTTGCCAAAATATGTAAAAACGATTGATACTCCAGGAAATACAATAAAAACCATTGCTGACAATGGATTACTCTACGTCAATGATGGGACCAATGGCCTTAATATATACGATATCTCAGATATCACTAATCCTAACCTTATTTCTCAATACTCTCCTTATGGTGGATACACAATTACTGATATCAAATTAGATTCAACCGATCTCTATATTGCACTAAATAACTATGCTATTGAAAAAATTGATGTCAGCACTCCAACGAACCCTACACAACTAGCACTTAATATTGGTGGTGATTGCACAAAGTTTATTTCGATTAGCTCACATGTTCTGTGCTACTATTCTTCTTATCTCTATACTTTTAATACAAATGATTTATCCCTCTCAAACACATTGCAAACGACAGGCCCGACTACAATCTACGGTTTTGCCCTAAATAATGACCACCTCTTTTTAAACTATTCTAGTAGTAGAGGCATTGATGTTTATGATATTGCTGATCTGACATCACCAAACCTACTGACGACTTATTCATATTTTGCTTATCTGAATATGAACGTTAAAGACAATTACCTTTATACTTATACCAATTCTCCTCAATCAATTCGAGTTTATGACGTGACTGATATATATAATCCAATACCTTTAGCAAGTCGTAGTACGACAACAGCTGTGTTTGATCATTTCTTTTTCGAAGATTTATATCTCGCTCCTTTAGATAACACGGGAGTGATGATTTTCAATATTACTGATCCATCGAATCCAGTCCGCTAAAACTTATAAATAAAAGCTGCTTTAAAAGGCGTCGAAACAGACTCAAGCTTCTGTTCTTGGTTGGTAAGAGAAGTTCGACTAGCACCGATCTGAATCATTAGAGATATTTTTTGGGTGATATTGTTTAATAGCTCAAAATAAGCTTCAAAATTCGGATTGAACATATAAGTTGATGAGCCGTTCCCGATATCTCCTGAGAGATAAGCAAAATAGCGACCAGTTCCACCAATCCTCCAAGTACTATCCAAAAGAAACTTGGAATAAATCCCAAAAATAACACTGGCCTCCAAAAAAGATTGGCTACCATAATCAAAAGTGAGGGCGACACCATCTCCGGTAATATATGGCAATGTCTTTTTACCTATTAAAGGTCCGGTAACAATACTAAAGAAAGGCGTTTTAAACTCCTTTGTGGCATATAAATTAAAATCGACATATGAAATTCGTTTTGTTTTTGTCACAAAACTACCAGGAATAATTCCAAGGCCACCAAGAAAACTCATACGTGTAAAATCTTTTTCAAAAAGAAGATCAATACTTTGACCAATGATATCGTTTTTAACGGTAGTCTGACTTGATTCGACAAAACCATTGTACGAAATCTTTTCGATTGATGGTCTCAGTGTAAAAGAGTACCCCTTAAGCTTGGCCAATGGATTTGTATTCCCACCTTTTTTAACTACTTTTTCAACTTTCACAGTTTTACCATTCCAGATAAAGTCCATCTGTGCAGTACCTGAATTCTGTCTTCCTTTTGCTCTAGCTTGAAGCATAAATCGATATTGATCTGGTTTGATTTTATTCCTCAAGAAAAACACTTTGTTTTTCTTGTATTCTTTCTTTTCTTTGAGCAGAGTCCATTCTGTTTGCTTATTCGCTCTCTTGTACATTGTGTATGTATAATTCTTTGCATAGGCGATATCCTTCCATTCAATCTTGAAAAACTTTGTATCAACATTGATCAAGATGTCTGGAGTATCTAGTGCTCCACCGAGAACTGTAAACTTATTAAGTTCAAGGTTTTTCGTATCAATATCTTCTCCTCCATAACTTCTCACAATCCATTCATACTCAGAGGCAACTGGAAGATTTATAATCTTAGTGAGACCATCGACTAATTCATCATGATAAATTTTACCTTTTGAATCTTTGATATAAAGGTAATATCGCTCAACATTTCTCACAGGAGTCCATTGAAAGATAACCTCCTGAAGCTGTATTTCGTCAGAACGAATGATTTCATTTTCTATAGGTCTAATAATCTTGGGTTGAGGAAACTTTATATTGATAGGACTTGGAGGAGACCAAGCTCCTGCAATCTCTCTGAAATCTATACTACGAATGCGAATTTCATATACACCTGGTTCCAATAGCTCATTCCATTCTGGAATCTCAAGTTTATAAACCTTAATGACCACCCTTTTCCCTTCATCTAAGCGAGTCAATTCAAGTTCGTAACTTACAGCACCCTTAATCGGTTCAAATTTCAAGTTAATGACCCTATTTGTACCCAAGTCCTGGGCCATAGAAACTAAACATAATAGAAGCATTATTGAAAATAAAAGGAGTTTCATTTGATCTGAATACCTTTTATCGATGGTGCCTTTACAGCACTTTTTCGAGGGACAACAACTTGAACGAGCTCTGAAGCATCACTCATTCGATTATATTTATCGACTGACTTTGCACTAAGCCAGTACGATCCAGGTAGCAAGTTTTGAATTTTCCCCTGAGTATTCTGTATATAGAATTGTTGGACTACCCCGCCTTTCAGATCCTTAACTTCAACAAAGTATTTCTGAGCATTGACCACTTTTGATAGATTAATATCAGCTCTTCCAAACCCCGATGCTTTAATTCGATTTTCTCTAGCTAGTATTTTTGGAGCATCCGGAAGTGGTAATTGTTTTATACTGAATTTCAAATTATCTTTCTTAGCTAATAAGTTTTCATCATCATCTAATGCCCTTACACTTAAAGTATAGTCATCAGCATCAGAAGGCTCAAACTCCAAATAACTTTTACTTGTAGTATCCTCATAGATGACACGATTCTTTCCGTCTGTTACTCGAACTTGATATTCATCCACTTTTGGCAATGATTCCCATGAAAACTTTAGTTCAGGCATCTTTTCTACATAATAATAGATACTTTTAAAGGAGATCATCTTTATTGGTCTAAGGCCAATCAGTCGAAATTGAACAACTGAAGTATTCTTGGATTTGAATCCATTCTTGTCGAGTGACCTTATGGAAACTCTATATAGTCCTGTTGCCAGACCTGAAATGGAAAATGAAGTCTTATCTATTTTTTTCTTAATAACGCTTCGAGATGATCCATCTAAAGGTGTTACAAGAATCTCATAATTTTGAGCTCCTTCAACTTCTTCCCACGAAAAATTCATCTTGTTATCTTTAGAGTTTTCAACAACAAATTGTTGATTATTTTGTGGAAATAGAACAATAGGTGCAACTACACCTTTCACAAAGGCCGTTTTAAACGAAGAGACAGGACTACTGATCTGACTCCCATCTTTCAAGTAGCCAACAATTCTCCAAAAGAATTTATTCTCTTTATCAAAACGATCGATATCTAATATGAGGCTACTTAAATCTGTAACTTCTCGCTCTGAGACTATATTTTCAAAATTTTTATCCACTGATTTCTGGAAAATCAACTTTTCATATCCTTGTCCACCACTCCACGAAAAGTTAACTGATTTAGATGTTTCATTAAGCCACAATTGTTCCCCGTTAACAGGCTCTCTAACATTCAGCCTTCTGATTTCATTGAATCGATTTCTATAAACAGATGATAAAGAAACATTGTTAGAATCAATTTCATCGATTGCCTTCAACTGCCAATACCAAGTCCCTTTTCTTGATGTAACAATGATTTTTCCAACTTCTCCAGGAACTGGGTTTCCAACAGCGGTGAGCTTATTTTGCTGACTCCCCATCATTAATTGAACCTGTTGGTCATTTTTTAGGGGCTCCCATCTAAACTCTAGAATTTTCTTCTGTCCGGGTTTCAAGAAGAGTTCTGTATTAGTCAAAGGCCATGTATTCCTGAATACTACTTTTTCTCTTACAATTTTTTCTTCTGTAATCTTTCCCTTATTCTCCTTATCAAGAACAACCCTTTCCCCCCTCAGACTTGCTTCAACTTTTCCTGATATAACTTCAACATCTACCTCTCCCTTACTGACAGAAATAGAAGCCTTTGCGTCTTGGACCTTTAGTATTTTGTTACCTGTTTTGATCTGAAGCGTAGATTTCGAACTTTTAGCCGCCTGAACAAAGAGATTACCGTTCATGATATTTAAACTTGGATTTTTTTCCTGCTCCTCAATAACAGCAGTAAAGTTAGGCTCTAAATCTAATATCGTTCCATCTTTTAAAAACTGAATTCGTGCAGTCGATGAGAATTTTGTTTTGATCATGTCACCAATAAAAAGTTGA
>JBFEVX010000179.1:0-4746 GCA_041546685.1 Bacteriovoracaceae bacterium
GAGCTTCGGTCTGTTGTTTTTCTTGAGTGAGGTTTCTAAGATTGTTTTGAGCTTGATTCAGTCTGTTTTGAGCTGCATTCAGTTCAGCTTCTTTTTGATCGAAGTTTCTCCGAACATTTTGAAGTCTTTCTCTCGCATCTCGCATCGTAAATCTGAGTTCTTCGAGACGTCTCTCTTCTGGCCGAAGCTCATCGTCTGTTCTTCTCATCTCTGCTTGTGTGATTCTTAAATCTCTTTCAAGGTCTGAGATTTGGCCTGATAGGTTTCTGTTTTCATATTCGAGATCTTCAATACTTCTTTCAAGATTCAGATTTCGTGAATTAAGGTTTGAGATTTCATTTTGATTGGCACCAATTGCACTTCTTGATTGATCGATTGAATTAAGGTTTGCCTCTATTGAGGATTGGGTATTTCTGACGATCGAAAGAAGCTGGTCAGCAATCGCTCGCTTTGACTCGGAGTCGGCCCGTCTTTCTTGAAATTGTCTTTCATAGGTATATATATCAATTTCATCAGGTAGGTTGGCGTAACTAGCCAGTGATGTCGTCAGTAAAAGGGCACTCAAAAGCCCAGTTGTCCAATTTTTCATGCCTCTCTCCATTCATGATTTCAAATGTACCCCTTGTGTATGAAATCGATTTAGCAGTGTAAAGGCGATGGAAATGACTATAGGGTGATGTAAGTATTTTTGACCATGATGTAAGAAAAAAAGGCCTTTTGAGTGACGAATTGGCACTGTCGATTGACAAGACGCGCACTGCATGGTCTAAGGCGATCCATGGAAAATAGACAGACAATCAGCAAATTACCCAAAGAGGGAAGTATTGAAGTTTACCTTGATGGTGAAACTCCTTGGCTAGCTGAAATTCTCACTGACTTGAATGAAGATCTCTCTGATTCTGACTATGAAGGAGACGGGGAGACCTCAATTGAATTTAAAGGTGAACTCATAAGAAAGTGGAATGACCGCTTTAATGATTACATCATCCTTACTGGCGAAATCAGGGCCACCTTTTATGCCTTTGAGATCAACTCTGGAGAAGTCATTCTTGATCATGTTGAAGTTCCAGTTCGTGCCTGTTGGATTCAGGAAGAGCTTAAAGAGAAGTTCGGCTATGAGGAAGAGACTGAAATCTGGTTTGATGCTGATGAATATGATCTTTACTTCTACGAGAGAAACAACGTTGAACTGAAGCCAGTTTTAAACGAATACGTCTTTCTTAACAAGAACCCTTATCCCGGCCTTGATGAGGACTGAGTCCTCCAATTAAAAAGGCCTTCCATCCGGAAGGCCATGCCTTTTAATTCAAAAAAGTTATTAATTATCAAGCCGCTATTCTAAAGCGTCCTTGTTCTTTTTCAAGCTCTTCTGCAGCTTCTACAGACAGTCTTGTCCAAGGCATCTTTTCGAGACGCTTTTTCCCGATGGGTTCATCTGTTTCTTCACAGAATCCATAGGAGCCATCTTCGATTTTACCTAGGGCAATGTCGATGTCTCTAAGTCGTTGCAGTTCCCGCTCTCTCAAACCGAAGGCGACGTTTTGGTCCTGATAAGCCTGGGCCTGGTCTCCATCTTCTGTGGTCTGATCTTTCTCTACATGAAAATCACTGTTTCCATGTTCAGCGATCGAATTCATAATCTGATTTTTGAGCTCCAGAAGCTTGGACTTTTGGGACTCCAAAAATTTACTATCAAAGGGTGATCCCATATACGTACCTCCAATTTTCACCGTCTATCTATGCCCTGTCTCGGGGCCAAAAGTATTGTACGACAGGGCCGGTTTTCCTCATCGGAATATCAACTAAAAACTTCAGTTTACTGTCATTTCAATGAGTTGTGATTGAGCATTATGAGGTGACTATTCAAGAGCAAATGGTTGGAAGGGTGAAAAATGGCAATATTTTGTGTTTTAGAACAAAAGTCTGATTTCTAGAGAAGCTAGAAAAAGGTCTGGAACATTCTTACCAATCACTGTCTGCTCAAGCGTCAGGTTGGCGCTGAAAGGAACAGCAATTTTACCTTTTAGAAAGGGGGTAATAGAAGAGAACATGACTCCAAGCTTGGCAGTATGTGATTCTTCTTCACTTTTATAAGAAAGAATATTGTTCGCCAGTGTATAGGGAGATTCATACTTGGTTGGTTGAAGATATGAGTAGAGGTACTCGGGCGTGATCGACCACCAATCATTAAAGTCGTAAGTGATAGATGTTGAAGTCTCAAGCTTCATTCCTGGCTTCTCTTTAAAAGTTCCTTTTTCAGTACTTAGAAAAAAGTCATAATCTTCTGGAATTCTTTTCTCGAGTGTTCTTTCAAAATTATAGCTTCCTCGAATCCAAGCATCGTAACTGACTCTCGAAGAAAGCCTTTGTCCGCCTCCAAATTCTGTATAGGCTGTCCAATATCCGTTTCCAAAAGAGACATCTTGAAGCACGTCTTCATCTTCTTCTTGTCCGGTAGGAGCGAGAAATCCAAGAACTACTGCCAGGCCACCATCTATCCAGTCTGTCAGTCGGTATTTGGCATAGAAGTCGAGATCTCCATAACCTTTGCCGTGCCATTCACCACCTGGGGCATAACCGTAGTAGTTAACAAGTACCGATTGAATCAATTCACCGCTGGCATCGGGAAAATCTGAAGTATCAACAGAGAGTCCTCGAAGACGACCTTCTCCTTCGCGAATGATTTGGGCCACTTCTTCGTAGTTATTACCTTCAGTTCTTCTGGCATCGAGCATGACTCGAACATCGTAATAAGGAAGGGAGACAACCGTCATTAATCGATCGGTCCAACCGTAAGCGAAGCCAACTCCAAAAACTTTTGCTTTGGCCTTGGCCTCAAGTTCCCATTTTCCAGCATTGAATTTATCGTAAGCTTCGGGAGCGTATCGCTCCAGAGTTTCGAAATAATAATCGTCCAGGGCCTGAACAGCTCTTAGAGCTTCTGCGTCAATCTTGGCGTTCAGTCCAAGTGGCTGAGACTTCATATTGGCTTCGAAGAAGTTTGTGACAGAATTGCTGTAAACCTGTCTAACGGCGAGAAGGCGCACCCTTTTAGGAACCGTCTCATAATAAGCTGCATGGGAAACAGATCCCCATATCAGTAATGATATCAATAGTTTAATTAAATTTCCCCAGACTCTCATCGCACCGGACTATATCCAAAGGAAACACATTTGCCACCCCTAAATTTCAAAATGTAATACTTACATCTCCTTGTCACTTTGGAATCACCGACATATGATCCACGCTCTGCGACGAGAGAGGGGAGAGAGATGAGAATACATTCAGTATTGGCCTATGTACTGCTTTTGACTTTGGTCACAGCTTCTTGTGGTAAAAAAGAAACGTTCATTCCTTTATATGACACTGAAACGGCTGCTCAGCAGCAGATTCGTCGTAACAGTGATACCGGTAACGGTTCTCAAGTTGGTCCAAACGGTGGAACAACAAATCCACGTAATCCAAAAATTTATTACCTAAGAGGAAAGTACTATCTTTCTGACATTCAAGTGAATCGTGCTGTTGATGGGCCGATCTTGATTTCTGATTTTGGAAATATGCTTGCTGATATCATTGTGAGAATAGGTGGAAACTTTGAAGTTGATATGGACCCGTTTCCAATTGATATTTCTGATATCGATCGTGATCTTATCAAGTCTGTTGTTATTAAAGATATGAGACTTGAGATTCTCGATAACCCAGAGAAAGCCGACTTGAAATTCATTAAAAAGTTTCAAGCCTATGTTACTTTGGAAAATGGAGACGGTGGAACTGATGTGACACCTAATCCAGAGTCAAGTGAGAATAAAGCCGATGAGATTCTTCTCGTAAGTTACGACAGAACCAATGACTATGATTATGAAACCTCCAAAGCTTGCGATTGGATGTGTATTGATCTTAACGTCAATAGAGTGAACATTCTTGATTACATCAGTGAAGACAGTAAAATGCTGGTCATCAGACCTTCTGTAAAAATTGGTGCGACTCCAAAAGACAAATTCATTCTTGGTGGTTACGTCGAGTTCGAGATTGGGATGACTCTTCCACTCTAAGTTGTGAATCTCGCCAAGTTTAAAGAAAAACATTTGTTGAAACTCATAAATCTTTATCCTCCTTATCTGGGGGCGGGAGTTTCAGCACGTCCACTCAATAAAGAAGAAACAAAACTTGAAGTTTCCATGAAGTTGAGACCATGGAATCAAAATTATGTAGGAACACATTTTGGAGGAAGCCTTTATTCCATGTGTGATCCCTGGTTCATGCTGGTGCTTTTGAAGTTACTGGGACGTAACTATCTTGTTTGGGATAAAGCCGCGCGAATTGATTTTTTAAGACCTGGGAAGGGCAAGGTTCGAGCCGTCTTTGAAATCACTCCTGAAAAAGTTCAAGAGATAATTTCAGCAGTCGAGACTGATGGAAAAGTTGAACCTGAATTTGAAGTTGATGTAGTGAACGACAAAGACGAAGTCATTGCCCGTGTTCATAAAACTCTTTGGGTGAAAAAGAAGAACTAGACGCCTTCTTGTAATTCAATCTTGAGGTTGTATTTCTCTGCCATTTCACCAAGTTTTTCCATAACCTCTTCTCTCGAGAGAAGTTGATCGACAACTGAAAACTTGTTTTGAAGTGGAATTTTACAACCACTGTCACATTTGAAGTCAGATGAGCAGATAAAAACATTGGTAATTGGTTCTTTATTACTAAAGCCACCGTACCATTGAAAGAATTCTTCAAGCTTCTTTTTAA
>JBFEVX010000162.1:0-6494 GCA_041546685.1 Bacteriovoracaceae bacterium
AAAGCCGATTTCCATCTAGGCAAAATTTCTGCTTGTTGGAGTCAGCTGGATAATAAAGACCGGCGTGAAGAACACCAGAGTTTCTAGCAGTTGAATGTTCACCGGGGTAAATATTTTCTTCAAAGACGGCGATCTCTTCTGAAGAGACACCTCTTTTAAGAAGATGATAGACGAGCTGAAAACCGATGATCCCCGCTCCTACAATTGCGAATTTTACTTCTGTCTTTCTCAATTCGACCCTCTTGAACCAAAGCGTAACTTGTTGTTTTCACATTAAGAGCTTTCATCTACTGGCGTGTACAGTTTTCAATATATATCATATACTCTTGCTCGAAACCGAAGATTTTGGAGATCCCATGACGACTAATGTTGAAGAAACAAGAGGCGAATACATTCCTAAAAATATGCAAGAAGTTCCATGCACCATGTGTGGGTCAAGCGATTATAGCTTGCATGAGATCTTTGGTTACAACGACAAGTTTCGCTATGTGAAATGTAACAAATGTAGCAACGTCTTTTTAAACCCTCGTCCAGAATACGATGATGACTTTCTAACGACTGCTTATGATCAGTACGGTATGGGTAATGAGATTGTTGTTAATAAAGGGAAAATTGGTCCTCGCGAAAGAGAAATCATGGACCGTTACCAAGTGGCCATCAGAAGAATCGAAGATCACCTTGGAAGAAAAGGTAAAATTCTTGATCTCGGTTGTGGAACAGGAGAATTCCTATTGGCCGCAAGAGAGCTTGGATGGGAAGCCCACGGTGTAGACATTTCTGGACCTATGACAACATTTGTAAATGATGTTCTTGAAATTCCAGCACGTGCTGGACAGTTTCACGAAATGGACTTCAGTGATTGGGGAAAATTTGATGCCATCTTCTGCAGCCACGTCATAGAACACGTACCTTTTCCAAACCTATGGATGAAAAAATATCGTGAACTACTCGTTGATGATGGAATCCTTTGTTTGAATATTCCAAATCAATACGCACCAGAAAAAGTGCTTCAAAGAGTTCTTAAAACTCTAAAAATCAAGAAAGACAAATGGGAAAAATGGAGAACTCCAGATCATCTTTACGAGCCACATATCAAGAGTATGAACTATCTTGTTAATAATAATGGCTTTGATATGATCGAGCTTTTCACTTACTCAAGTAGAGAGAAGGCCAACGAATCTTTTGGAAGTAAGATCTTTCATCACTGGCTCAAGTGGGGAAGTAAAATCAGACTTTTTGCCAGACCTAATAAGCGCCAATTGAGCTGATTTTTCTTGATGAATTTCGATTCAGCTCTTGAGAAAATAAAAGATAAGTCACCAGTTTTGAAGATTGCTTCAGCAGTCCTAGGAATTGTTTTTATTCTTGTTTTTTCCTATGCACGGGCAAAGAAAGAAACCATTGGCGGAGACTTTCATGTTTTGTGGCAAGCTGGAGTGGATCTCTGGAACAGGCTCCCGATCGACCACCAAAGACCGGGGATGAGAGAGTTTATCTACCCTCCTTTTTCGGCCCTCTTTTTTTCTATATACAGTATTTTTCCATTTAAGGTAGCAACCTACTTATTTTTCCTTACCAACTTTTCTTTGTGGGGATTTAGCTTTGTGCTCTTGAAGAAAATTTTCGAAAGCTTCAAAGATATTTCGCCCAATAAAATCACCACAGCATTACTTCTTACATTCTTTTTGAGTTTCAAATTTTATTGGAACAATATCATGATGGTTCAATGCAATTTGATCGTTTATATCTTCTGTTTACTGGGAACTTTGAGCTATCTGAGAAAAAATGAAAATAAAGCAATTCTCTATTTTGCGATTGGCACTTCAATCAAACTCACTCCTGTCTTTTTCTTTTTTTGGGTTGTTTTCAAGGGAAACATCAAAACCTTTCTCAAATGTGTACTCTCTGGACTTATCTGCATTCTCCTACCCATGATAGTCGCAGGATTTTCAAGAGGTCCCACTGATCTTGCCTGGTATGCTGAAAACTTTGTTTTAAAGTTTCTGACGGTTTCACAAGTTTCTTATAGCTATGCCAATCAAGCCCTGAGCTCCACTATTTTCAGTATCTTTACTGATCTACATGAACCGGGATCACCGGCCTATACCCTGATAAACCTTGGACCAGACACAGCTGGAATCATTTATAAAACATTCTTTTGGTGTTTTTTAGGTTTGATTTTCTACATCATTTTCAGATCTAGAGGAAAAGATGTCTTGAATGACAAACAGATTCCTTCTCTCCTCATTCTTGCCATGCTTCTTCTTTCTGGAATTGCCTGGAAGGCGCATCTCACTTCTCTAAGTATTGTTTATGCTTATTGGTTTTTGATTACTAAAAGTAACAATAAATTCTTCGATCTCTCTTGGAAAGTCATCACAGGCTTAATTGTGATCTCTTCACTGGCGGGAAAAGAAATCATTGGCCAGTCACTTCAAAGACAAGTTGGAGGCTACGGACTCTACACTTGGGTAATGGTTTTGATTTTCATCTATCTGGCTGCTCAAAAAATTTTTGAGATTCATTCAATCAAAAGTATCGAGAATTCTCAGTTAACTTGAATAGTGATCTGAGCTTTGTAGTTTTCACCCTTATCAAGAACAATGATTCCTTCTTTCTTGAAAAAGTCGCCATCTGATCTCACAGAGTCTGCAACTCCATGCCATGGCTCTATGCAAATGAAAGGAGCATCTGGTTTTTTCCAGATTCCCAAATAAGGTGCGCCATGAGTATCGATAATAACTTCTCTGGCATCAATTTTATTTTTCAGGGTGACACGTTTGGAGAGGAGGTCTTTAAAAACGAGAGCATCATATTTGAAGAGCTCTTCAGTTAGTGGAATACGACGACCATCAAACATACGTCTATCGTCTTGGTGTTCAAAATTGATCAAGCCATTATCAAGAAAGTAAGCACCTTTGGATTCACGTTCATCAAATTCAATATAATAGTCTTCAAGCTTTCCTTGGCGAAGTGGAATACTGAATGCTGGATGAAAACCTATTGAGAAAAGAATTTCTTTATTATCAACATTGAATACCGTTGCTTCCATCGAAAGCTTGGGACCATAAGCTATGTATTCAACCTCAAGAATGAATTTAAAAGGATAGATACGATATGTTTCGTCATTATAACCAAACCTGAATGTCGCACGATCTTTGTGGGATGAAACTAATTCGAAGTCGTGATCTCTGGCGAAACCATGTCTTCCCATCTGATAAAACTTTCGACCGAGAGAGTATTTTTCATCACGAAGTTCTCCAACAACTGGAAAAAGAAGTGGAGATGTTCTTGGCCAGTGCTTGGGATCACCTGTCCAAAGGTAGTCAATGTTGAATTCTTTATCTCTAAGCCCACGAAGTTCCGCTCCTACTGTGGAAATCTTCGCTTCGATGAACTCAGACTGTATCTTGACTTCTTTCGACAAAACTTTCTCCTTTGGCCGGAGGAATCAGGGACAATGCATAGATGGCGGTTATCAAAAAGAGATTCTCACCATCTCCGAATGTGTACTGGAATAAACCAGACACACTAAAGCTTACCACAAAAGGCAGGATCATATCACCTATCCAGTCTTCCCTGCGCCACATTTCAAGGAACCAAAAAATGTGAAAGAAGCCAACTAACAGAAATCCTAAAAGCCCAGTGGAGGCCAGATGCTCAAGCATATTATTATGAGCATGCCCACCCAATGATGCTTCAGGAATGTTTCGCATTTCTTTAATTTTCTTGGAGTTCGGTTCGTAATTTCTAAATCCCCATCCAAGAACCGGTTTCATTTTGAAAGCTTCGTAAGCTGTTTGAAAAAAGTAGATTCTAGTTTGGTTTGATTGGGATCTTTTGAAAAACATATCTCTAACAGATTGGCTCGCAAGCATTGTTCCACCTAAAAGTAAAACACCGCCAATGATTACGCCAGCAAACACTTTGAGGTTTTTCTTAATGAAAAAGAAAGGAAGAGCGGCAAGATATCCAAGCCATCCCCCCCTCGCGTAACTCAAGTAAAGTCCTGCAAGATTAATGATAAAAGCAGAGCTCAATAACCACATAGGAACATACTTCAAAAACTTGTCTTTATAGAGCATCGCTCCTGACAATAGAACCATGAATAAGCTGATCCCATAGCCGTAGGTCATGTACATACCGTACACACCGCAAGCTCTAGTCGCGTGGCAGGCCTCTTTGAATTTAATAGGGTTGAATCCCGTATACAGAGCGATGATTCCTGAAAGTGAGGCTAATGAAGTCGCTACAAGAAAAAGCCAAAGAAGAACTTTGATTTTTTTCTCTGTTAAATAGTTTTTAAAAAGCTCTTTGAATGAAACCAAAAAGAACAGAGCAAAAAGGAAATACTTCCCTTTCAAAATATTCTTGATGGGCCGATCAATGATGTCCGCATTGAAGAGAACTGATGCGACCACGGTTACAAAAAGGAGAAAGAGAACTTTCGCCGACCAAGGCAATTGCCTCTTCTCTTTGAAATGCTTGATGAAGAAGTAAATTCCTGGAATCAAAACAAAAATATGGGCCCCAGCAGAGATACTAAGTGACGTAAATGTCGCAAATGACAAGACTACAAGGGAGGCGAAACTTAATTGAAGAGCCAAATTATTGAAATTCATAGGTTTTCAGTTTATCTCCAGCTCGTTAAAACGGCAAAATTTCTTGGCAAAAATGTATAAAGAGCAACCAACATACTTCAATAATAACAATACGTTAAAGAAAAAACCGAGTCTTCCGATAAGATACTTACTATGAAGATGGTTCTCTTGATCACATTTTCGCTGCTCTTCTTTTCCTGTGCCAGGAAAAACAAGCGCTCAACAGTTAAGCTCCATATTGCTAATGGTGCCATTGTTAATGGGGTGGCCCTCGACGGTGACCTGATGATTATGGGTAAGTCCAGATTTACGGCCCAATCCTTCGAACTTAATGGACACGAAGACGTTGTACTTGAACTCGATAAAGGTGAATGGGATTTTTTCGCCATCGGATGGGAAGGAACAGCAGGACTCAGTGATCTTTCTTTCACAGGCCAGGTCAGATGTTCATATCACACTCAGCTATTAGAAGCAGCTGATGAAACGGTCACACTAGAACTTTCGAATGCAAAATGTCTTTTAAATATTCCAGCTCCGCATAATTTTTATCCTAACCACCCGAGCTTGGTGGTTGGAAACAATGTTCCAGAGCTTGTGATCTCAAGTTGTATGGATGACATATCAATTCCTGCGACATACGACTCAAGTTGTTCGTCGAGCGGAACAAATGAAGGTCTTGGAAAAAGCTTCATGATCAAAAAGTTTTACAGCATTGGTCCTGAAAATGGTCCTCAGCAACCACTAGGGATGGAAGAGTCGGTTTGTATTACACCAGATAACAACACTACAATGCGACTTCCACTTGGTGATCCAAACTCAATGGATGGACTACCTTCATGGAATATTTACTCATTCACGGAGCCGAACTGTCTGGGAGATGTCATCGAATATAAATTCGACAAAGGTCTGGTTAATGGGCCGGAACATCCCGATCAAAATTCAACAGTTAAAATTTCAGGGGGACTGGCTTACCTTCTTCTGGAACACAACCCACAAACTGTTAGCGACAACGGTCAACAATTGAATTTCTTTTGGGGAACAGGTGCAGATGGTTCAATCGGAGCCGTGGCCCAACCTAATGACTATTACAAGATCAGTGACTTCTCACTCGATGGAAGAACGATCACGACAGCAACGACTCCTTCAATGATTTACCCTGGGGACGAAATCATCTGGTACGTCAACGATGTTGGCTCAGTAGTCAACTGTGGCTTCACGACTGAAAAGCTCAAACCTGGTATGTATGGCTGGGGAAGAGTTGTTTCTACTGCTGCCATGTCAGTAACTCTCGAAAAACCATTCAATGAAAGACCTGATTCTCCAACGAATTGGGAGATCCCATCAGCTACAGCACTTACTGGAGATACTGCTGGATCTTCTTACTGTTCAATGCAGATTATTCGAGTTCCAAACTACGAAAACTTTCTACACGATTACTCTACTCCTATCAATACCATTACAGGCCCGATGGCCTACAACCATGTCGGTGGTGTTGGAGGAATTTTTATCATTAAAGTCAGAGATACTTTTACCATCGACCAATCGACAACTTCAGTTATGGTGAAGGCATTTGGAAAAGGTATGGTCAACAGAGCGACTCCTGACTATAGCCATTGTGGTCCAGGAGGGCCTCCATGTCTTCGCATGGGTGGTTCGGCGACAACTGCTGATGGAGGCGGAGGTGCCATTGCCATTTTTGCCAAAAACTTTGCAGTGAAAGATGACGGCATCGGTGGCATGGACATCACGATCAGATCAAATGGTGGTACAATCAATGCAGTTGATGGTCTTGCTAGAGATGCCGGAGATATTTTAATCAGAACTGAAAACTTCAACTTCCTTTCAGATTTTGATTTTAGTTTGAGAATTGGAGCCGATGCTCAAAATGGTGGT
>JBFEVX010000090.1:0-14973 GCA_041546685.1 Bacteriovoracaceae bacterium
CCGAATTCACGAAGGGTGAAAATATGGAGTTCGGCACGTTTCTTGCTCCATAGCAAACATTGAATTTAAAAAAGGAAAAGGTATGGAATTTCTACCTCTGCACAAATGGATCCCTAATCTCAAAAAACCACTGGTTATTGCTGGCCCTTGCTCAGCAGAATCAGAAGAACAGGTGCTCCAAACAGCTCACGCTCTTAAGAACATTGGAGATGTACGAATTTTTAGAGCTGGTGTGTGGAAACCGAGAACAAGACCAGGAACTTTTGAAGGTGTAGGTACCAAGGCCCTCGTTTGGCTTTCTAAAGTCAAAGAGGAGACCGGACTTTTGACCAGTGTAGAAGTTGCCAAGCCAGATCACGTCGAGAAAGCACTTGAGTTTGGTATCGATATTCTTTGGATTGGAGCCAGAACTTCAGTTAATCCATTTGCAGTACAAGAAATAGCAGACTCCCTTAAAGGGACAAATATTCCAGTCATGGTGAAAAACCCTATCAATGCCGACCTGTCACTTTGGATGGGTGCGATTGAAAGAATTCACGGTGCGGGCATCAACAAGATTGCTGCCATCCACCGAGGTTTCTCAACTCTTGATGAACCTCGATACAGAAACAGACCTTTCTGGAGAATTCCAATTGAGCTGAAGCACAAGCTTCCAGGACTTCCGGTCATCTGTGACCCGAGTCATATTACAGGTCAAAGAGACCTGATTGCAGAAGTCAGTCAGAAGGCCATGGATGTTGACATGGATGGATTGATGATTGAAACCCACCCTAACCCAGATGCGGCTTGGTCAGATGCCAAGCAACAAGTTACGCCGGCCATGCTTGCGGATATCATTGGTGGTCTAAAACTGAGAACAGAATTCTCTCCAAGTAGAACTTTTGAGCACGAGCTTGAAGGACTCAGAGAGCAAATTGATAGAATTGACCGAATCCTACTTGAAAACCTTAAAAGCAGAATGGAAGTGGTAGAGAAGATCGGACAGGCCAAGAGCGCAAACAATGTTACACCTCTACAGCTTCAAAGAATGGACGCAATGATGAAAAACAGACTTGAAGTGGCCCTGGCCCTTGGTCTACCAGAGAAGTATGTTAAAGAAATCTACGAAATCGTCCACTCTGAATCAGTTAAGCGTCAAACTGAGATCATGAATACTTTCCAAAGCGAAAAGGAAAGTGAATAATCTCAGCATGAAACTAGCTGACCGAATCCATGAAATTGAAGAAAGTAAATCTGTTGGACTGGCCGCCATCGTGGCCAGTCTTCGAGCAGAAGGTAGAGAAATCATCTCACTCAATGTTGGAGAGCCTGATTTCCCGACTCCTGATTCCATCATCAACGCCACTAAAAAAGCTTTGGATGAAAACAAAACCAGATACTCACTGGTTCAAGGAATCCGTGAGCTTAGAGAAGGTATTGCCAAAAAAGTCACCAGAGACAACAACTATTCTGTGACATACGAGAACATCATTCTTGGCAATGGATCCAAGCACATCCTCTACAATATCTTTCAGACCATCATCAACCCTGGTGATGAAGTCATCATCCCTTCACCTTATTGGGTGACTTTTCCAGAGTCAGTCAAACTCGCAGGTGGAGTTCCAGTATTCGTTCCGACCAAGGACCTCCAACTGGATCTGAATGAAATTGAAAAGGCCATTACAAAGAAAACCAAGGCCATCATCATCAATACTCCAAATAACCCAACGGGAGCTGTCTACCCTAAAGAAGATCTCCAGAAAGTTGTTGAGCTTGCAACCAAGCATGACTTCTACATTATCGCTGATGAAGCATATGAAATGCTGACTTTTGATGAAACTCCACATGTTGCCTTGGCCTCACTGGGAGAAGAAGCTTTCAATCGTACGCTTACAGTACAAAGTTTTTCAAAATCATATTGCATGACCGGATTTCGTGTTGGCTATCTTGTTGGACCTGCAGATATCGTTGAAGGAATGAACAAACTTCAATCCCATCTATCAGGAAACAACTGCACCTTCGCTCAATATGGAGCCCTTGAAGCTTTGGAAATCGATCAAAGCGATCTTCAGGCCATGATTGATGATCTTAAAAAGAGAAGAGATCTAGCCTACGAGCTGTGCAAAGATATTTTTCCAAATACCATCAAACCTCAAGGAGCCTTTTACCTCTACCCATCAGTAAAAGAATTTCTTGGAGACAGATTCAAGACCGACGAAGATCTTGCCAAGCATATTCTGATGGAAGCTGGAGTGGCAATTCTCCCAGGAAGCTTCTTCGGAACAGATGGCTACCTTAGATTCAGCTTTGCCGGAAGTGAAGACAACATAAAAAGAGCATTTGCCAATATCAAGGCGGCATTGTGAAAGTTGGTCTGATAGGTTTCGGACGTCTCGGTAAACTTCTGACCAAGTACATGGTTCAGGATTTTGATCTCGTCATCCACGACGTAGTTGATCATTCAGATGAAATTAAAACCATGGGAGCAACGCCCGGAAGCTTTGAAGAAGCTTGTGCCTGCCCGATAGTTATTCCTTTTGTTCCTATTAGTGAATTTGAAGGTGTCATCAAAAAAATGGCTCCTCTATTGAAAGAAGGAACTCTCGTAGCTGACGTCTGTTCTGTGAAAGAGATGCCTTCCAAGGTGATGGAAAGAGAGCTTCCTGATCACGTCCAAATTCTAGCGACTCACCCTATGTTTGGTCCGGACTCAGCCGGCAAAACACTTTTTGGTTCAAAAATCGTGATCTGTAATGTCCGTATGGATCAAAAATATTTTGATGATATAAAAAACTATCTTGAGACTCATGGACTTAAAGTTATTGAGTCAACGCCAGAGACTCATGACAAGGAAATCTCTCACTCCCTTCTTCTGACTCATTTTATTGGTAGAACATTAATGGCCTTTGGAGCGAAGCCTCTCGACATTGATACTAAAGGTTTCAGACGATTGATGAAGATTCTTGAAACTGTTGAAAACGATTCCTGGCAACTTTTCGAAGATATGAACAAGTATAATCCTTATTCACTTCAAACTCGTATTCAGTTTCTAGAGGCCATGCAAGAAATTGAGAAGAGGCTTGAGACATGAAAAAGGTCGCCTTTCAAGGAGCTCGCGGAGCATACTCCGAGATGGCACTCTTGAAATTTTTTGGTGACGATGTCACACCACTCGGTTTTGACCTATCTGAGCAAGTCTGTGAAGCCCTTGAAGAATCAGAAGTCGACTATGCCATTCTTCCAGTTGAAAACTCAATTGTAGGAAACGTCAGTGTTAATCTTGATCTTTTATACAAGCATAACTTCTTTGCGATAGGCGAAGTATATCTTCCTATCCACCATTGTTTATTGGTGAATCCCGGAACAAAACTTGAAGATATTAAAACAGCTCACAGTCATCCAATTGCTCTAGCCCAATGTCGTGATTTTTTAAACAGACACGAGATCAAGGCCCAACCTGATTTTGATACAGCAGGGGCTTGCAAACTTCTGAAGGAAAGAGGTCATGAGCATGAAGCCACGATTGCTTCAAGCTTATGTGCAGAAGTTTATGGTTTGGAAATACTCGAAAATCATATTCAAAAAGTTCAAAACAATTTTACGCGCTTTCTGGTTTTCATTAGAGAATCAGATATGAGCTCAGAGTTCACTCAAGAGAAGACCAGCTTGGCCTTCACAACAAAGCACAAGCCAGGGGCACTTCTAAATTGTCTGCAAGAATTCAAACGCTTTGATCTGAATCTGACAAAACTAGAATCAAGACCTATTCCAGAGAATCCATTTGCTTATATCTTCTATGTAGATTTCATTGGTGCACTTGGTGATGAGAATGTTCATGCCTGTCTTGAAACACTAAAGTACGACACTGAAACAATCAAAATTCTCGGAAGCTATCCTCAAGGAAATAGAGATTTCTAATCAATCTCCGAAAACTGCTTCCCATGCAAAATGAATTTTCTTACCAAGTTCATCCTTTTCCCAAGGCTTGACCACATATTCATTCGCACCTTCATGAATGGCATTAATGATATTTTCAACCTCATCCATCGTCGTACACATAAGGAATGGCAACTTTGCCAACTTTGCAACTTTTTTGATCTTGACTAGAAAATCAAACCCCGTTCCATCGGGAAGATTCCAGTCAGAAATAATAAAATCAACATTTTTATCTTTGCAATAAGCGACTGCTGTTTTCAGATCTGGTGCTTCATGGATTTGTCCACTGAATCCCAGAGATCTTAAATCAGATACCATCTGTTGTCTTATGGATTCAATATCTTCAAGTAATAAAATATTCATTGTTGCTGGTGCTGGCATAAACTCTCCAGAGTCTACTTGAGATATTTTTCAGTTTTCTTTTTAAAAACATCGAAATCAAAAGGTTTCAAAATATAATCGTTAGCACCGCTAACGATAGATTCAAGAACTATTTCTTTTTCATTTTCAGTTGAAACCATAAGTATAGGAGTCTTTTCATAGACAGGCATAGTTCTCAATATTTTCAATACTTGAATTCCAGTGAAACCCGGCATATTTATATCTAGAAGTATCATATCAAAAGAATGATCTTCCTTTGCTGCACTTTTCAAAAGCTCAATCGCTTCTTTTCCGTTTTCCGCCATTTTGATATGAGAAATTCCAATTCTCATCAAATTGTCCTGAACTTCTTCGCGCATCGTTTTGGAATCATCAGCATAGAAAATTTTTTTTGTATTCAATTCACAATTCCTTTTAGAAAATCACTCCAAAAAGTTGTCAGATTTACTTGATAAGCTTGCTGATTTCTTGCTTGAGAGACTTGCCTTCGATTGGCTTATTAAGAAAACCATTCACACCAGTTTCAATGGCCTTCAAAATAAAATCCTTGTCTTTCTCCTTGGTCATCATGATGACAGGGGTTTTCTCATATTGAGGAATCACTCGAAGGGCCTCTAGAACTTCCATTCCATTTAGAACACTGGTTTCTTGGTCAAGTATGATCAGATCAAATGGCAGGTACTTATCTATCTCAACAATCAATCTATCGATGGCCGACTTTCCATTCTTGGCAAAAGTGATATCTGTATGCCCAAGCTTAACGAGAAGATTCAACATCTTCTCTCTTACTTGTTCCGAATCATCAGCTACTAGTATTTTAACGACTTCCATCTTTACCTGAATACTCAACTATTATTGTTTTGAGGTGAGATTAGTTTAGTACAAAAATTAATATTGACCACTAAATTTATCTTTAGATTCGCATCAAGCGCACCGTGAAAATTGCCGAAAAGCCCTCTGAAAGCTCAATTTAAATCAAGGAAGAAATAATGAACTTAAAACCACGGATTTTTGGTTTCCTCATTCTATTATCAATTTTTACATTCTCAGGTTGTGTCGGTAGTGGTGGTGGTAACCCAACCATCCCAGGGTTGAATGGTCCAAAGATCACCATCAATGAAGATCGTATTAGAATTCATATGGTCTTCTTCGGTCTACCTCTTGATGTCGGGATCAGATATCCACTTCCAGAAATGAAAGATTCGTTTGTTGAACTCTCTCCTGACTTTGAAAGTTCAGGAACATTAATGGCCATCGATCTTTGGATGGGAGATATTACAGACGGAAACTATGAATACCTCCCTTCTTATGGTCTTCCAGGGAACAGACCTATCCCAAATGTTCCGGGTGGTAAACTTCCTGCTTATAAATTTACCATCAAAAATTTTCATGGAATGGTGATCTACTTTAATGACAATCAGTGGGGAATGTTCGTTCCTCACGCTAATGAATATCCTGGAGTGATGCCTTTCCCTTATTTTTTAAACGGTAAAATCATTGGGACTCTAGCGATGGTCGGCCCAGATCAAAATCGTCAAAATGCAGGAATATTCATGCTTTTAAACATGGATGCTCAGACTAAAAGAATCTTCAAGAAACGTTTGAGAAAATATGCTTATTAAGGTTTGAACCTACGTAGCATTTCTGCTTGTTGCTGGGCCTTGTGGAATTTTCCCATGGCCCTTCTCATCAAAAACATCTCAATAATCAAAAAGACAAAAAAGACAATATAAAGACCAATAGTTTTAAAAAACATCCATTGATCTGTAGAACCCCATACGGCCAATGCTCCCATAAAGAAACCGTAAAGAAGAAAGAAAGCCGCTACGTGTTTTTCAAGAGCTTGTATGATGAATTCAGGAGGTCTGGGTTTGTCTTCAGGCATGATTTCCATCATCTCAAAGAGCAATCCCTTACCTCTTATCAGTCTATATATCATGAATCCAGATATACCTATTCCTGTGAATAATGGCTGAAGTTTGAACCAGATTCCATCATCACCAAGAAGAGATATTCCACCCAGGAATAAAATCAAAAAGAAATTGAATTTCGAAAGAGTGTGAACATGTTTGGTGAAAACTTTTTCCAGAACAATTTCAACTACTGCCAGAGCTAGTCCGGCAGTCAGTGCAATTCTTAGCGGATAATTTTCCTCCATGTACCAATAGGCCATGGCCGGAAGAAAGGAGATAAGAAAAAAATTTTTAGAAACTTGTGGAGACATTGATCATTTTTATCATGTCATCCGGCTTTTTTGAACTTTTTAACCTCTTGCATGGCCTTATATTCTTCAAAATCCTGTCTGATACTGCTCGGATCCAAAATTTCTACAAATTGTTCAATCCCATAAAGCCATTCATAAAGATTGTCACAGGCCTCAACATTTGCGGCCCAAATGATTTCTCCTTGAGAATTGGAGGTCACATAAGGATTGGTAATGAAGTGATGAGCTCTTTCCAGGTTGAGATCGTCTGGATCCGAAATTTTCATGACCAGACGCTCTTCATTACCTGAAACTGTTCTTATTGCCGAAATAAAGTCGTGGATTTCCAGGCGACTGAAGTTCGGGATATAATCAACATTCAATTTTGATTCAATTTCTTCAACTTCTTTGATGGGGAAATAAACCAGACATCTGTCTCCAGTTTCCTCTCCTATCAAGTTCAATTGTCCCTCAAAATAAACCATACGATGAGGGTATAGCTCTACATGGTTACCACTACTCAACTTAAGTTCTAGTAGTAGCTTGGCGTGAAAAGCCTTCTCGATTTCTTCGACAATTTTACCTTGCTCGTCAGGACATGAACTTGTCGCAGATTTTAATAAATTCCAGGACTCCATCGCTTCAAAGAAACTTGCTCCTGGATTTTCCTGTTCAACCACCGCCAATTTTTGAGTGATTGTTTTACAGAATTCTTTATCACGATATTTATCGAAAATTGGAAAATGGGCCTGAAGCGCCATCCATTCACAAAATGAGAGTTTGAACTCAATAGGTCGATCATCTTCTCTGACTATGACCGGTGTGTAACCTTCCATCTCAAGAGAGATCCCAACATCGAAATGACCTAGAAATGTGAGGGCCTCAATAAGATCTCGCTCCTCAATTTGAAGTTCATCCAAAAAAGTACGAGCTTCGACTTTCCCCTCTATCTGTTCAAGATGAAGAAGAATCTTCCAAAAACCATCATCAAAGATGGGTGTTTTTTCAATCATAGCATTCTCGTTTTAGTAGTCCTTTCGGGCACCTAAGTGCCCGAAAAGACTTAATTAAAAACAAACCTTACCCGACTATACTTGTCGGTTATAGGTAAGGATGACTTTAGTGCTTTTTTTGGGTTTGGCCGTCATAATAAAGCTATGATCGCGAAATCATTACTGAAAAATCCTGTTCTTATGATCGGCATATTGATGATGTTCATCTTCCTCTGGGACATGAACCGCAAGTATGGCTGGACCTCAAAGCGCAACGAGAAGCTCAAAGCTCGCTCCTGTAACGCTGTTTTAGTCAAAGTCGAAAAGCGGATTGCGGCCAATTGGAAAGTGATGTGTGAGCAAAACTCACTGGCGGTCGAAGTTGATTTCACATTCGATAAAGCGAAACTCAAAGACCCTGAAAATTTTAAAAGAGTCATGTACCGTGAACTCGCCAATAACCTGGTTCTTCTGGCCAAGATCTCCCCTTCAGACAATCTAGAAAGAACTGACTATGTCAGAGTCAGACTCAAGCACAAAGACCTAACGATCAATGCTCTTTCACAGGGACGACATGTCGCCAAGTTTCAAACACTGACAACACCACAAATGATTGCTCAACATCTTCAAGCAACAGTTACAGTTCAAGAGGTTCCCCTTCAGAAGTGAGCGAGGAAAGCCTTTGGACTTGATCCAACTTTGAGTTTTACTCCCTCAAAATCAATCTCGTAGAGTGTGGAATGCAGATGCATTCTTTCTGATGGTTCTCCCCCATAAAGTTCATCCCCTAGTATCGGATGACCCAAATGAGAAAGTTGCGCTCTAATTTGATGGCGTAGACCTGTCTTTAAATCCACTTTGACCAAAGACAGATTTTTTTCGGGATTGTAGTTGAGTTTTTCAACCTTCATCTCTCCAACATCACCTTGTGTACTGTAAACCATTTTTTTCCCTCTTTTTCCAAAAGGCTTTAATGGAATGGAGACATCAGAAGGTTGATTGAAGTCCCCTGAAACAACTGCCGTATAGCGTTTGAGCACAATAGCATCAAGTCGGTTTTCAAAAAGATTTTCTCTTAATTCTTCCTTCTTACAATAAATAAGAATTCCACTAGTTTCACAATCTAGCCTGAATAAAAGTCCACGATCATAGTTCTCAGAGTTAACGTAGAGTTGACTTCCTTTTCCCACACTTCTTAAAAAGCTCAAACAATTATCAGACTCATCATATCGAAGAGGATGCGAATGAATTCCTTCAGGCTTGTCAAAGACGATGAAGTTTTCGTCTTCATGTAGAACTTTTATCTCAGGACCGTCATACATTGGATTAATATGATTTTTCATCAAGACATCGACAGGAACAGCGACTTCTATCTGACCGGAGAGATTGAGCTGTTTTACGTTGAGATAGTTTTTCATCCAGGACTTTGGAACACCAATACTCACAAGAACATCTTCCAATCTCTGGTTTCTTTCAATCGGGCAAATTGATGACTGAGTCAAGACCTTATCTTGGCTGGACTTTGTGTCCTTCACTTCTTAAATCTCTTTTACGAAGCATGAATTCCACTCTTCGACTTTCTTTATCAATCAAATCCTGACTTCTATTAGGTAGTTTTACAGGAGTAGTATCTCCGTAGAAAACAGTCACGACTTTATCTGGTCGAACACCTCTTTTAATAAGACTTCTGGCAACGGCAGCAGCTCTTGCAGCAGAAAGCTCAAAGGCATCTTTTGTGCCATCGATACTTGTCTCACCTCTACTGGCATGCCCTTCAACAAAGACAGTCCAATTTTTCTCTTTCAGCATCTTCACCATCTTCTCATAAACTTCCACAGTTATCTGAGTAGGCTTGATACTTCCTTTTTCAAAGAAAATTCTATCTTTTATTCGTACCTTTATACCTTCTGGCATTTCAAAGATATCAACAGAATCTGAAAGCTCATTCTGATAGAGATCATTTTTCATTTGAGTGAGATCTTCATCACTTTCTCTGTTGATCTCATGCTTGTCCAACATTCCTTCCATTGTCATGAAATCTATTGGAAATGGCTGAACAGGAAGTTCAGCATCAATCATTGTTGGTGCATCGTCTGGTGACTTACCTCTTTGAATGGTTTCTCCATGTCTAAGCACATTACCACCAAAGGCATTACGAATAGAACCAAGGGCTGCCTCATATTTGGCAGACTCAGTCTTTGCAAAAGAAAGAAGAAGAACGAAGAATGTCAGAAGAAGCGTAACAAGGTCAGAGAATGTTGCCATCCAACCGGGTAGCCCGGGGACACACTCCTCACATTTTACTTCTTCTTCAATCGCGCCAGAATCTTCATCAGCCATGATTCTCTTCCTTAAGATTTATGCTTCAGTTATTAATCTTCGCCGCCACTATCGTCCTGCTCTCTCATGGCAGGCGGTAGGAAGGCACTTAGTTTTTCTTTAATCAAACGCGGGTTCTCTCCGGCAACAATACCGAGTGTTCCAGCAATGATGATGTTCATCTTGATCACTTCAAGTTTAGACCTGTGGGCCAATTTGTTTTTGAAAGGTCCACAAACAATGTTGGCAATACAGGCACCATAAAAGGTGGTCAAAAGGGCAACGGCCATGGCCGGACCAATCGCTGCCTGATCAGAAAGGTTCCCAAGCATGATCACCAGACCAATCAGGGTCCCGATCATTCCGAAAGCCGGACCGTCAGCGGCCATTCCATCAAACACATCAACACCAATCTTATGTCTCTCTTCCATGGCATCAATTTCCATTTTGAGAATTGAGTTGATGACTTCAGGTGGTCTGTTATCTGCCGCCAACGTCATCGCCTTCTTAAGAAAAGCATCTTCAATGGGCACTTTCTCAAGAGCGAAAACTGATTCACGTCTGGCCGTTTCGGCCAAGTTTCCAATTTCGTCGATAGTTTCTTTTGGATCTGCAGGATCAAAGAAGATTGTCTTCATCCCAAAACCAACGAGGTTCTTCACAACCTCCATCGGCCACTTGATAAGTGTTGCCCCAATAAGACCGAGTCCCACAACGATAAGAGAGGGAACGTCGATGAATGCGACGATGTCCCCACCCGCAAAAATCGAACCGATAACGGCGCCCACACATAAGGCCAATCCAACAACTGTTGCTAAATCCATAATCTCTTCCTTGAAAGATTAATTCTCTTCTCTCTAAGTATCGGAAATCTAAAAACAGACTTTAGACTTTTTTGATGTAACTCACTGTAAATACTGAATCAGTCGGGAAATAGCGAAGTTACTCCGAAATGCCCATTCCATCGGCTTTTCAAAAGTTCATAAGCTCTACTTATGAGCTTTGGTTAAGATAAATAATTTTCCCGACACAACTTCTCAAGTTAAAAAGCCCGCAACTTAATACTTATGAGGAGACATAAAATGAAATCACTACTTATCGCCACACTAATTATCACAGGCTTTGGACTCTCTGGAGTTGCTTCAGCAAATGAATTTCAAAAACCAGTTGGAGCTTTCAGAGTTCTATCTGCACCTCTTGATTCTTTTCATGTTGATAAAGACTCAAGACTTTCAAACCTTGATATCTTTGCTGGAAACATCACAGTCGATACTGCTAAAAAACAAATTCACCTTTCCTTCGACTTTACTCCTGACTGCCCTATAAATGCTTTCTGTGTTCAAGGACACGAGAGAATCACTCTTCCACTTGTAGACTCTTACACAAACGTTTGTGGAATCAAAGTTTACAGGGCCGTAAGAGACATGATGCCAGTTGATGGTGCCAAAGAAGAGTTAACTGTTTATGACAACAGCAACAATACTTGTCCTACATTCGCACCTCTTGCAGAAACTCAAGTCGATTTTCAAACATCTTGGTACAATAGAATTGAGGGTGGGATGATTACAACTTTTGACAGATTCGAAGGCGACACTCTCGAATACATCTACTTTCCATTCAATTAATTTCCCTTAGGGGCTCCGCAGTGGAGCCCCAATATTTCAAACCAAATCCTAATAAAAGCTCCCTTTTCATCAAGATTCCATAAAACCTCTTATTAATGGTTTTCAAGCCAGCTCACCGGCGATATTTGTAGATTAATAATTCAGGAGGCAATCATAATGAAAAGCACAGTATTGGGACTTTTGTTCCTCACACTAACAGTACAAGCACAAGCAGCGGACATCAAAGGTGACCTAAGATACAGAGTCGAAAGAACTGATGAACTTGGAAAGGACGCTAGAGTTCGTGACAGAATCCGAGCAAGAGTTGGTTTCTACGGCCAAGCCGATGAAAGATTCGACTACGGAATCAGACTTGCTTCAGGAAGTACTGACCCAGTTTCAACCAACCAGACATTTGACGGTGGTTTCACTTCTAAAGGAATAAATCTTGACTTGGCTTACCTTAAGTGGACATGTCCAATAACAGGATCAAAAGCATATCTTGGAAAAATGAAAAACCCATATAAAACTCCAGGAAAAAGTTCTCTTCTTTGGGATGGAGACTTGAACCCTGAAGGTGTTGCACTTCATATGAGTAAGTTTGGAGCCTTTCTAAATCTTGGACGCCACTGGCTTGACGAAAGATCAGGGACTGCTGACTCTTTCCTTCACGGCGCTCAACTTGGGTACGAAAAAGAAATTGGACCTATCAAACTAACGGCCGGTGTTTCTTACTTTGACTACATCTCTGTTAAAAATCAAACCACTCTAGTCGACTCGACAGACAGTTTTGGAAACTCAGCGACTTCCAACAAGTACGACAACGATTACAACCTGACTGAAATCTTTATGGCAGTTGAAGCTACAGAAATGCCTGTTAGCGTTTATGTTGACTACGTGAAGAATGGTGAAGCCAACTCAAACGACACTGGTTACTTAGCCGGTTTTACAGCAGGTAAAAATATCAGTTTGAATTACAACTACAGAAGAATCGAAAAAGATGCTGTACTTGGGGCATTCACAGATTCAGACTTCCACGGAGGAGGAACTGACGGGAAAGGCCACACAATGACTCTAGGCTGGAAGGCGACAGACAAGTCAAAACTGTCTCTCACTCACTTTATGAATAAAACAGCTGTGACTAACGGAAACGATTATCACAAGACTCAACTAGATCTATCCTTGAAGTTCTAATTAGAGTTTCTTCACATTGGGGAGAACGTCCTTGAAAAATCGACGGCGTTCTTCCCTCTCTGCCAACATGTTTCGATAATCAAAAAAGATTGGCGAATTCAAAACCTCAACGTAAATTTCTGAATTGATCTCATCCTTTACCGGTTTCAAAATCATTTTCCCGTTATAAAACAAATTCTCGACAGGAATCTCCACCAATTTCTTCTCATTCCCTTCCTTGATCCAGACTTTCAAAACAAAGGGCTTTAATGGATCAATCTTGAACTCTTCAAGTAAACTCTTATTAAGCTCAGCCAGTTTTGAGCGATCAATGACAAGGCTTGGTGTTTTTGAAGCTGGAGCTCTTCCTTTCCCACCTGCAGATGCCTCAGGATAGCTGTTCCACTCTCCCTGATACTCTGTCGTGGCCTCGGCCGGCAAAAGTGCCTGAGTCGAGCCTGTGGCCTCGACAACATTATTGTTCACAATAGTTGTACCACCACTTGAAGCAGGACTTCTCCTCTCACGATTAGGAGTCGTATTGCTTACAACATTTTCGTTGTTATTATTTCTATTCACAGATTCGCGGTAGGCCTGCTGCCATTTCTTGGCCTCAGCAATACTGTCTTTAGCGGCATCAATTGCGTCGCGAACAATCTTGGTATCTACATTTCTTTTATTTTTCTCGACATCTACAGGAATCTGCGTTGCTTTAAATCCTGTCGGCAGTCCATTTCCAAAACCACGTCCTGCTCCTGTAAAATCAGTATTCACTGGTTTTGGAGTTCTTTGAGTCTTGTTGGTCGCCACTTGCCCATTTCTTTTTGCAATTATTTCTTTATCTTCACTTTTTTTCTCTGCAAGCTCTTCGACAGGCTTGTCTTTCGCAAAAAATGCTTCAATATCTTTTCCCACTTCTCCTACGAAGGCCTCAACAAAGTCACTTCTTTTAGTTTTTCTTACTGTCAGCCTGACTTGATCTCCACTCGCTCCTTCATCATCAGTTACGGCATCGTTAGGACGATAACTTGCCCTCCAAAAATCTGCATAAATTTTTAGATTTTGGGCGAAAGCAGTATTACAACTTTCTCCCCCGGGGCAACCTAAGGAGGCATACAATTTAACAGGATCCCTCTTTTCTTTTTCAATCGGCTTACATTCGCCTGTCTCTTTTGCTTCAACATAAGAGTTGAGATCGTTCCCTTTTATTGGGCAAACTAAAGCCTTACAAATTAATCTTTCAACTTCTTCACTTGCCTTTGAATCTGAATTTTCAGACGGACTACCGATATTCAGATTACTCAAAAAACTTTCCGGACTAAATCCTGAAGCTTTAGAACATTTCTCATTTTCACATCTCTTAGATTCACAATAAAACAAATGATTCTCAAGACTATTTTCACCTGCTCCCTGTGCCGATGGATAATAAGAGAAGACTTCTTCATTAAATTTCTGATTAGTGACATAAAAATCACTCATCGACTGACAGGCCAAGGTGTCAATCGATTTAAAAATGACGTCACATTTTGCAGAAGCATCAATTCGAATATTTCCCATTAGTTTCTGATCATTAAAAATGAGCTCGAAAAGATCTTTTTTCTTGTTTTTGCTATAAATTTCATGGAAACGTAAAAGACTCTCTTTATTAGTGAATATATTTTTTAGGACAGGTAGGCTATCCACGATCCGACTTAATATAGGGTCTTTGGAAAGACTTTCCTCAAGATTTGAAGAGTCCAACAGGTCCTTCCACTTTTTATCAGATAGTTTGTTAAGCGATCTTGAAACTCTATTGAGCTTTCTCTTTGTGGATGAAATCAATGCAACTCCATTCTTCTCCATTGGAGTCAAACATTGAGATTCCCCTTTAATCGATTCTGTCTGAGCTTTATCACTGTAATATTCTGACAAAGTGAGAAACTTCTGATGAATATCTAGAACTATTTTCTTCGCCCTTAAATTTTTACAACTTAAATTTTCTTTCAAAGAATCGAATGAACAATTCGACAATAAGCTATCTGCAGTAAGACTTCCACCAGAAAGCGAGCTCATTAAATCAAGATCTAAAAGTTCTTTCATTTTTTGAACAGCAGCTTGTGAGTAAACTTTTTCAAGTCCCGCATTCACTTCCTCTGATCTTTTTTCACGTAGCCCATCTATTTGTGAACGAAACACTTTTGTGTAACAAGAACAATCCTTGCCCACACAACTGGCTTCTTCAACTCCGAGACCGGTTGCTGAATCTTTTGGATGACAGGTACCTTCATCCAAAGTGGAATAACGGGAATAAACAAAGGGGGACATAGTTAGTCCGATAATCAAAATTAATGTTTTCATGTTTGGATTATCGGAAAGGACTTAAGTGCTTTAAATAAGGAGAATGGAA
>JBFEVX010000040.1:0-28326 GCA_041546685.1 Bacteriovoracaceae bacterium
AGTCCACTAAAAGAGAAGTTGGCATCTCCCGAACTTTTTAGTCCGATAGGAAAATCAAACTTCTTTTTGTCGCCGAGTTTGGCGTAGTCATCAATGATACGTCCGGCTGGATAGCCCAGACCCATTAGTTTGCCACCTTTATCGAAGGCCTCTCCTGAAGCATCGTCGATAGTACTTCCAAGAACCTCAAACTCTTCAGGGCCACTAACGAGAAGAAACATTGTATGTCCGCCTGAGACAAGTAGTCCGAGGTAAGGATAAGCATGTGGCTTTGTCAGATGAATAGCTTCGAGGTGAGCATAGAGATGATTAATTGGAATGAGAGGAAGCTTATTCACCAAAGCAAGTGTCTTGGCAGTATTAAGTCCGGTCAAAAGAGGACCAAGAAGTCCTGGGTTGGTTGTTACACCAATTAGATCTATATCTTCCATTTTAACGGAAGCAGCTTCGAGTGTATCTTTGAGTAGGGGAACGAGTTTGTAGAGATGATTTCTCGCCGCTAATTCAGGAACTACGCCTCCCCATTTTTTAAGGATGGCCTCTTGAGAGAAACTCATGTGAGCAAGGAGCTCTGGAGAATTTTGATAGTCTCCTGCCTCACCGCGTAGTACCGCGATGGACGTGTCGTCACAGCTTGTCTCAATTCCAAGTACAGTTTTCATCATTTAGTTGTCACTCAAAGGCCAGCATCATAGCATAGAGAAAACACGCTTGCTATAGAGAGGCGCATGCTTATAACCAAGTTATTTCAGATAGTTACGATCATTTTGCTAACCGGCTGTACATCTCTTTTCTACCAGCCTGATCGCTTTATGTACGTCCCACCAGAGAAGCTCAAACTTGAGTATGAGCAAATCCGTTTTGATTCACTTGATGGTGTGCCGCTACTTGGTTGGTATTTTCCTGTTAAGAAGGAAAAACCTAAAACTTTTACGATCTTTTTTCATGGCAATGCTCAAAACATCACCAGTCATTATTTAAATCTCTTTTGGATGCCTAAAGAAGGTCATGAGTTTTTTATTTTTGATTATCGAGGTTATGGTTTGTCTGGAATAGTTCCTGCTCTTTATGGAAATGGAGAAAGGCAAATCAAGCCGAATCGAAATGGTGTCTATAAAGACTCGATAGCGGCACTTGAAAAAGGCTATGAGCTTTTTAAAAAGTCTGGGGCCAAGAAATTGGTGATTTATGGACAAAGTCTAGGCGGAGCTATAGCTCAAAGAGCTCTTGAAGACTTCAAGAGAATGAATGAGGTTGATCTTGTTGTTCTCGATTCAACTTTCAACAGCTATCAGAACATTGCTTTTGATAAATTGTGGGGGGTGTGGCTCTTCAAACCACTTTCACCTCTGGCCTATCTTTTAGTTAGTGATGAGTTTCAAAGTCGAAAATTCTTGAAAACTAATAAGAAGCGCTTGTTGGTAATCCATGGTGATAAAGATTTTGTTGTGCCTTTTAAATTTGGAGCAGAGATTTTCAGCATGGCGACTCAGGAGAACAAAGAATTTTGGACCATTAAAGATGGTGTTCACACAGATGTCTTTGCCAGACATGAAGATAAATACAAGAAGAGATTTTTAGAACTGCTGAATTCTCTCTAGTTCGCTTCAACTTTTTTCGGGCAAGCGACTTTTTTCATCATCTCATCGAGAACTTTGTAATCAACATTTCCTTTCCCACCTTGGGTGTACCACTCAGGAGACTGGTCTGGGTCGTGACAGGTCAGACATTTATCTTGCATGGCCTCTTTCTTTTGTGCAGCGGTCAGTTCAACTTTATGACCTTCAAATGGATGGTCGACATGCTTGTCATGGCAGTTCATACATTGAACATTCATGTAATTGTGAGTGACTTTGTATTTGTCATCTTGGGCCAGCCAACGTTTATTGAGCTTTCTTTGGGTATTCTGGTCAAGCTTTCTGATGCTTGGAATTTTTCCAAAAGTCTTTTTGAGATCGGACATATAATCAGCGAGCAGTTTTTTCTTGTCGCCTTTTTGCTCATCACTGAAAACAAGCATGTCTGCAGCGGTTTTAAAGCCACCTTTTTTATTCAAACCGACAGAATGACATCCAACACAGCTCAAGTTGTTCTCTTCCTTGGCATTGACGAGTGTGGCATAGGCATTGGCATGTGCTGTTGTATGCCATTTGTCTGCTTGAGATGTATGACATTCTATACATGAAGAGGCAGTGTTGATTCGGGCGTTCTCATCAGCTACTGAAGTCATGCGATCTTGCTCTTCTCTTTGAATTTTAGAGAGAGTTTCTTTGTGCTTGTCGATGAACTCATACCATGGGTTTGGATCGAGTTTTTTACCGACTTCAGTTCTCATTTCATGCATCTTGTATGTGTCAGCTTTCTTATCCTTGGTGACATCAATTTTGATCTCTCCCAAGTAATGATTTCTGGAAAGAACTTGAACAAGCCTTGTGCTACCGGTTTCAAATGGTTGAGTAGTAAAAGATTGCGAGTGAGCACCGATTATCCAGTCTATCTGTGGATTTTCTTTGGCAAGTCCCTTGTCTGGATCTATTCCAGCGTTTGAGACAACGATCAGTCTGCTAAAAGGGTCATTCTTCTTGTAACCCTGGTCTTCCATTTCTTTAAGAACATCTTTGAGGGCCAGTGTTTCATCTGAAAAGAGATATCTGAATTGAGTAGGGAGAACGTTTCTCTCGACAAGGCCAGTGATGAAAATCTTATGTGGGCCCTTTTTAATAACAAACCATTTTTTGTTATCAAAGTATTCTTTTTTTGCCTGGTTGGCAGCTAGAATCTTGATTTTGTTTTTCTTCAATAGATCTCTTAAAAACTCGTAGCCACCGGCGAAGTCCTGATCTCCTGGAACAAAGTATTTCAATCCAAGCTTTGAAAGAGCTGAAGCCAAATTTTGTGCTGCAAATGTGAGACTATCTTTCATCGCTACCGGAAGTGTTGAAGAAGGGAAGAAAGTATCTCCTGCATCAACATAGATCATTTGACTTTCTTTCTGTATTTCTGCCATTTGAGCGGCAACGTTGGGAAGCCCCCCAAGAGGGAAATGTCGACATCCACATGGATGAGTTTCACCATTGATGTTACCTGAGTAGACAATTGAGATTCCCTTTCCTTCTACGTCAACGACATCATAAGTTCCATTATCGATGGCATTGATGAAAAATGTGCACGATGAGAGTAGGAAGAGTAGGGGAATCAGCTTCTTCATTATTTATCCTCTAGAGTTTTTGCAGTAATTTCTTTGCCTCTGTAACTTGCTTAGAGTCAGGGAATCTTTTTACAAGTTCTTCAAGAGTTTGTTTGGCTTCATCTTTTCTACCCATTCTATTGAATGTTTTTCCGAGAAAGAGAAGTCCATTTTTGTTATAACCACTGGATGAAAACTCTGTGAAAAGCTTTGAAAAATAGATCAAGGCATCATCATTTTTCTTGTCCATATATTCGATCATCCCAAGATTGTGGAGAACGCGGGCCTTTCTCGTCCCTTTGACTTTATTTCCATTTAAGAGTGCCAAGAGCTGTTCTTTGGCTTCTTTGTATTTTCCAACTTTATAAGACTCCATTGCTTCCCAGTAAGGACTCTTTGGAGCTTCTGCTTTCTTTTTTGCAGTTGATTTTGATCCAAGTGCATTGAGTACTTTATCGAGAAATTTTTTGTTCTCTTCGAGTTGAGTTTGAATCGCTGTCATTTTTTGAGACATGTCTTTTTGAGTCTCTTCAAGAAGAGCAACTCTGTCTTCGATTCCTTTGAGCTCAGATTGTCTCTTTTGCTCTTGATTGTATCCTTTTTGTTCAAGTTCACCTCTGAGTAGTGTGACTTGCTCTTCAAGAGTTTGGTATTTGACTGTCATGTCAGCTTGACTCTTTTGACCTTGAACCATTTGAAGAGAAAGATTGTCGACCAGTTGCTCTCTTTGGATTTCTTCCTGTGTTTTACAGGCACCGATGATAAAGAAAAGGGAAGTGATCAACAGCAGGGATTTGAAGTTCATTTGGAATTCCTTTTCAATTTCCTAGAGGTTTTCCAGTGTTGCTTTTCTAATTGCAACGAACTCAGCCCTCTCGGAAAAATTTTTGGATAGTATGGCGTATTGCTTCGCTTTATTGAAATACTTCCTTCGATAGGAAGATTTGGCTTTCAAGTAGTAAAATTCAGCTTTTCTATAGAGCCCAGGGGCCAGTGTTTGAGCTTTGGATTGTCTGGCCGCGAGAAAGGCTGATTGGGCCAGAGACATTTCAAGTTTAGGGCGTGTGGTCGCTAAACCACACGCACTTAGAATCACAAATAGTGAGATAAGAAAAAAGTTTTTTACGGTCATTACTTAGCAGTGACAACGAAGTTCGCTCTTCTGTTTTGTCCCCAAGCTGATTCATCGTGACCAAAAGCAACAGGTCTTTCTTTACCGAAAGAAATTGTGCTTACTCTTGAAGATGCGATTCCCATGGCAACCATGTAATCTTTAACAGCTTTTGCTCTTCTTTCACCAAGGGCAAGGTTGTACTGTACTCCACCTCTTTCGTCACAATGACCTTCAACCTGAACTTCTACTGAAGTATTGGCCTTAAGAAACTCAACGTTCTTTTGAAGTTGTGATCTTGTAGAAGAGTTCAGCGTAGCAGAGTCATATGCAAAGAATACTGTTCTAAGTGCACCAGCTTTACCTGAGTCACTATCAGCATTCAATTCAACTTCTGTTGATTCGCCAGCATCAGAACCCATGTTTACATCTGTGTCCCCACCAGTTGCTTTCTTTTTTGTTGATCCACAACCCACCAAAGCAAGAGAGAGGAGGAGAGTTAGAAGTACTGAACGAAATGAAAATGTCATGGAATTGCTCCTTTTGAATTGTTATTTGAACCTAGATTTTCTAAGCTTTATATACCTTTATAAGCAGTCAATAATTGACCCTTTATAGAATAATAGCCGCCCCAAGGATAATCAAGCTAATGAAATCACTGCGATTTTTTTCCCTTACACTTTTCTTATTCACTCTTTTGATTGTTGATTTAAACACTCGGGCTTTCGCAGATGATTCCTATCTTCCCAGCGGGAAATTGGTAGCTGAGTCAACTGAGTCTGGTGCATGGATGATCAAGAAACATTCGATGCAGACGAGCGTTGGAGAGTTCAAGTTCGAAATTCATTTTGAAGAAATCAATGAGGCCTTCGCTAGAAGAGTTCAAGATGTCCTAATTAATGATGCACCGAAACTGTTTGAATACTTTCGCTATGTGCCAGAATGGACTGTTCACTTTATTGTAGACGGTGCAACACATGCTAATGGATCGGCCACCGTATTTCCGACCAGTATCATCCACTTAAACAATTTCCCCCCGCTCGGGATGGAGTTTCTTTCGTCTGAAGAAGATTGGGTGAGAGGTTTGGTTGTTCATGAACTCGCCCATATTATTCATATGGACAAAACAACTGGTTTTTTCAAAGCGATCAGAAATATTTTTGGTTCTGCCGGTAAAGCGCTAGGCAGTTTGCAACCACATTGGTTTTCTGAAGGTCTAGCGACTTGGGTTGAAACAGAATTCACACATGGTGGAAGACTTAGAAGTCAGCTTCTTCTTCACACGACTAAAGAGAGACTGATCGACAAAACATTCTGTCGAGAAGTGGATTGTCTTGATGAGCCTGTTCATTTTCCTTACGGCAGTTATCGCTACTGGGTTGGGGCAATGTTCCTCAAGTCTCTTGAAGATAAAAAGAAAGGAACCATCAGATGTCTTTTCGAAAACAATGCCGGTCGGACACTTTTCTTCCTCAATAAAACATTCAAAGAGTGTACAGGCTTTCCTGATGTGGCCCGTGCTTATCAAGCATTCAGAAAGGAACAAATTCAATCAATAAAGAATGATAGAAAGAATGCGGCAAAAGATCTTTATAAGGCCAAGGTTGAAACTTTCAAGCTTCCAGTCAGTGAATTTGCTTCAGATTGGCAAAGAGGTTTTGAGCTTTTTAATGGACGTCTTTATCATGTGCAATTCAAAGATGATGAAAGATTTCTGATTGAAAGAGATCATACTGGGAACATTCTTCGCTCCAGACAGTTTCATCTTCCGTTGAATCAAATTCAAACTCAAACAAAATTTTCCAGAATGAAAGGAGAGATGATCATCTCCTTAAGGGAGCTTCACGGAAACGAGAATGGTGAAGCAGATATCGTCAGAAGATGGATTTCATGGGAGCCAACCAACGATAAAGTTAAAAAGTTGGAATTCAAACACGATCCTCTCTATGTTTTCCAGATTGATGAAAGTAAATATCTGACTATCTCTTATGAATACAACCGTTGGGTTGGAAGACTCACCAAGAGCGGAGAAGAAGAAAAGCTTTTTGATTTGAACAAGCTCGATTATTTGAGTCAGCCGATGTTCAAGAATGGACTACTGACATTCAAGACATTTTCAACAACTCGTAAAAAAGGTTGGGCCTGGCATAAATTGAATATTCAAGATGGAGATCACCGTATTGTAATGGAACGTAATCGGCCGTTCGAATACGTCATGAGTTGTGGTCAGACAGAATATTTCACTTCGTGGAATTCGCCATCAAATAAAAAAATGGCTGGAATGAGAAGAGAAGGTAGTCTTACGTTCCTTTTACATCCAAACGATCCAGATCATGGTCATCTCTTCGATTCAAAATGCTCTGAACTTGTAAAAAGATTGAGTCTGGGTGATATCAAAAACAAGACTTCAAAAGGTCAGCTTTTTGAAAGGCAGGATGTTGCAGATGGATTCAAGAAAGATGACCTCGACAATTATCCAAACCTTGATCAATTTGTACCTCATTATTGGTACTTCCAATATTTAGCTGGGGATAATGTCGATATCTTCACTGTAGAAACATCAGTATCAGATCCGAAAGAGAGACATAAATTTTATATCGCCGGTCAATATTTCGGAGGTGTCGAGGAGAGCTCTCCTGTCGCTTCGTACAACTATGCCAACAAAGGATACGTTTTTGGCACAAATTATGGAAAGTACTACTCTCTAAGTGCTGTTCAGAATGCCACTGAATCCAGTGAAGGAACTGCGGCTTACATGGGGTATGGCAAGACATGGGGTTATTGGAGTTGGTTACCACTTGTCCAATATTCCAAGATAATCACCAGTGACTGGATTTCCAGAAGAAATGTTGCCGCTATCAGAATCAGTCAGGAGCTTTCTTATAAAAAAACTTTCAGAAATGATTTCCTTCAAGGTTTCAAACTTCAGTACACTGCAACCAAATACGACACCAAAAGAAGAAAAGACTATAACGGACATGCGGCGAAGTTTGATATGGGGCTGAAGTTCAACCAAACTTTCTATTCTCGCATTAGAGGGACTTTTGAAACGTTGGAGAAAAATGACCTCTCTAGTGGGGTGATCTACGGTGGTGGTCATGAAGGAATCGGCTATCAAAAGATGCACGAATTTTATGGACTGACTTATTCTAGCCTTTTTGGAAATGAAATTTATACCGGACGTTTTCAACTTGGTGCTGAAATGCTTGAGCCATATACTGCCGGAGGTGGATTGCTTCCATTCTATTTCAAAGAGGTTCATGCTCTTATAGGTGTAGATGTGGCGAAGTCAGATTATACTTTTATAGATCGTACTTTTTTGAGAAACAGAGCGATTCAAAGTTATCATGCTGGCGCAAGGTTTGATCTTACTTTGTTTTATAATATCCCGACATCTGTGGACCTGATTTATGCACAAGTGCAAAATCCCATTGGCAATAATTTGAATGAATTTATTACTGTCGTAACTGGTAAGTTCGTTCCTTGAAAAGACAAGATATTCTGCCCTCTCTTTTAAAAAATCTACTTCCGGAAAATTTGAATTTTCCAAATGTGGATTTCAAAGACTATAAGGTTGTTGGATTGGGAAAGGCCGCACCGGCCCATGTAAAAGCTTACTTTGAAAAAATTGGCTTGAAGGATCATTTAGTCATAACCAAAAAAGGTGTACCTCCTCTTGGTTTGAATTGTCTCTTTGGGGGACATCCCAATTATTCAAATGATAGTTTTGAAAACGGAGAGAAACTGATTGAATGGATCAAAAGAGACAAGCGAGACATTCTCTTTATGATCACTGGAGGGGCTTCTTCAGTTGTTGAGAAATTAAGGCCTGAGTTTTCAAAAGATGATGTTATTAATGAAATAGAAACTCTTCTTGGTAATACTTCTTCCATCCATGAAATTAATGAATATAGAAAGAGTATTTCGCTTTTAAAAGGTGGTGGTCTCAAAACTTTTTGTGAGGGGAGAAGGATCCATACTTGGATAGTTAAAGATGTCCCTGGAGATGATTTGACCGATGTCGGTTCTGGACCCACCTTGGAAAACGACGATACGAACTACAACGTTTTGTGCACATTTGAAGATCTTCAACACTCAGTTACGAATTTAGGATTAGAGTTTATAGCTCCCGCCTTGAATACAACGCTAGAAAATGGATTAAAAACTCTCTTGAAGAGGGGGACTTCAATATCAGGAGGAGAGCTGACTGTTAAAGTTACGGGTGAAGGAAAGGGTGGAAGAAATAGTCATTTTGTTTTAAGTGCCGCAATCGATATATTTGAAAGAAATGTTCTTGATCTGAGTGAAGAAGAGAAGGCCAAGGTTTATATCGCTTCATTGGCCACTGATGGAGATGATGGAAACTCGGGTGCCGCTGGAGGATTTATGGATTATCCCTCCTGGAAAGTTGCTATTTCACTTGGACTTGAGCCTTCAAAATTCATTCAAGACAATGATTCAGCTGGATTTTTGGAACGTCTAGGATGCCTGTATCTTACTGGAATTACAGGGACAAATGTCATGGATATCAGACTTATCTCAATCCCTGAATAACTGCATTACCTTTTTACAAATCAGTAGCGAAAAATTCTCAGAGTGCTATAACCGGCTCGTTCGTTTAGGGGATTTTTAAATAAATCCAAATCGCTTTTTTCCTTTTTGGATGCCCTTTCTTGAGCCTTTGTTCGGGGATCAAGAGGGGCATTTTTTTTTATTTTTTATGAAGAGATACATATCAATTGCCACATTCATCGCCACGACGAGTGCTCATGCATTGATGGGAGATTATATCTCTTCATCTGAAATTCCAAATTCTATTTGCCGTCTCAAAATCAATTTTAAACATACTTGTACTGGAACTCTTTTGGATCCAAATACCGTTTTAACTGCCGCCCATTGTGTTGATGGTGATCATGTTAGAAGTGGCAAACGATTCAATATTTCAGTTAAATGTGGAAAGAAGACCCGCTATGTGAAGAAGTTCGCCTTTCCTGGATCTTCGGTCGGTGCAGAAAGTAGATATCTCACGCGATCCCAGGCCGATGAGAGAGATGAACTTTCTTTCTGGAGTTGGGAAAACAGCGATATGGCCGTTTTGAAACTTAAAAAACCTTTTAAATATGAAGGTCTCGAAATGGCCGAAACTTACTCTGATATGATTTCTACATTAGAGACTTCAACTTTTTGTGGAGTTTTCGGTGCTGGGAGAAATAATCGCGACGGACTGGATAAACTTAACGGAATCAATCTTGCTGATTTCAAGGAGCCTTGGCAGACTTGGGAACAATTTTATCAAGGTGGCAGAGGATTCTTGACGACCAAGGGGAAGAAGGCCGGAATAAGACCTGGAGACTCCGGCGGTCCTATTGCTTGTAAGGACTCAGAAGGACGGTGGAAAGTTCTTTCGGTTCACCAAAGTCTGGTAAAAGGTGATCAATGGATTGGAAAAAGTAGGCCGATTTATAAAGACATCAATTTTATTTTGGAAAATAAATAAAAGCCCTGTTTAGAACAGGGCTTTTTTTTGGGAAAATTAATCGCACTCTGTACCAGGTGAGTATGAGTAAGTTGATCCATCTACTAGAACCCAAGTTGTGGATTCCCAAATGTAGATACCATCTTCACACTCGAAACCTGAAGTATTGGTGATTTCGTAACGAACATATTTTTTTGCAGCTTTCTTTAGAACTTCGTCAGTTATATTCTTAGCTTCTTTTCTATAAGCAGAATGCTCTCCAACTTCATAGTCCCAATCATCATTTTGAAGACCTTCTTCAATGATTGTTTCGACAGCGTAAGAAGCTTCGTCTGAATCCTTGTACCAAGTTTTACTTTCCTTGAATTTTTTGGAAATGATGTCAGATCCGTCAGCCTTGATTTCAGCATTAGCTAAGGCCTTATCTGAAAGAGTTTCCTGGAAGTAAAACTCAATTTGGAGATCATATGTTGGAAAAGGGAATTCATAATCGTAGTCATCTGAATTTGTGCTGAATCCGAAATCCCATTGAACCAGATCAAGTCTTGCTTTGAAATCCTTTAAACTTGTAATTTCTTCGAGTGATCTCAGTCTATTAAGTTCGTCTCTTACTTCTTTGACCATGGCAAGAGCAAACCTTTTAGAGGCATCAGACTCATAAAGTTTGTAAGTCCCTTGATATACTTTTCCAAACCCTTCTCTTCTCGGAGTTAAAGTAAGCTCCATCGTTTCCTTGTTTGGAGTTTTGTAAACCATTTTATAGAAGTCATCAGTTCCTGAATTGGAAGCTCCATCATATGAATAGAAGCTTGAACCACCAAAATTGAATGCTCTTTTGTAGGCCTTGCCATTCTTGTTTCCGAAAACGACTAGCCAATCGCTTTTGTCGTAACCAGATTCTTTAACTACTGCGATGTAGGTTTTGCTTTTTGGAGCATCTGAGCTTTTGTAAACAGCGTGAAGTTTGTAATCGTCTGCTGCAAACAAGTTGAAGCTTGCAAAGACAAAAAGAATTGTCAGAAATGTTGTTTTCATATTCCCCCCGAATAATGAATTTTGAGGGAATATAGAGACAATGTGGCAGAGTGTAAAATAGATAAATATGAATAGTACTATCTAATTTTGCAAATGTGCTTTTGGTTTCAAGAACTTGCAGGGGAGAGGCGAAACGACCTGTAAAAATTCCCTGATTTTCACAACTTGTAAGTCCCTAGTCGTCCAATCGTTGGGCCTCAAAAGAGAGGATTTCGCCTTCTTCGATCGAGTAAACGATGTTGATCGGACGACAACAGACCTCACAATCTTCAATGTATTCTTGCTTGCCGTAATAGGTTTCAAGCACCATAGAGATGGGGCTGAAACAATACGGACACTGAAAGAAGTATTCCTCTTCTCCTTCCATTAGAACCTTTTGAGAAGTTCCTGCTTCTTCTTGAGATCGATATCAAAATACTGCTCAAGTCCACCTGAGGCCTCTGAAGGAACGTAGTTTTTGAGCCATCCCTGTTTTAAGAAGAAATCTCTGGCATGAGCAAGAGGGAAGAGTGGAACATTTTCAAGCGCGATCTTATTCATCTTTCTGAAATTCTCTTCGTGAACTTTTTTATCAGTACTGGCAAGAGCACTATCAAAGAGTTTGTCGAACTCTGGGTCTGTGTGTCCCATTCGGTTATAAGATCCCGGCCAGTTTGGTCCATAGAGAAGATCAAAAAACTGAAAACCAGTAGGGAGTCCGACGAACCACGCCAAGTAGAACATTTGAAAGTCACCCTTTTGAGCTTTTTCAAGGAGTTTTCCCCATGCGACCATCTCAACTTTGGTATTGATGCCAACTTTCTTCAACTCTTTAACCAAGTGTTCACCGACTTGTCTGGCGACAGTGGAGTTTCGAACAGTAAGAGTCAATTCTGGAAGACCTTCTCCGTTTGGAAAGCCAGCTTTCTTTAGCTCTTCTTTCGCTTCCTCTAGTTTTGATCCGATATATGGACTTTTCAGCGGAGGATTATTTCCTGGAATTCCAGGAGGGAGAACTGTATTGGCAATTTCAGCTGTATTGTTAAAAAAGAGTTCATTGTATTCATGGTGATTGTAAGCGTAAGCAATAGCACGACGAAGATGCTTGTTGGAGAGGTACTTGTCTTTGTTGTTAAATCCAAAATAGTAGACGTTGGTATTACTTGGGGTGATTCCAAGCTCAATACCTTTTTCCATCATTTCCGAGGACGCTTTCTTTTGAGGTGTAACAGCTTGGGCGAAGTTATCTTTTGGAACTTCAAGGTAGTCGAGCTGTCCTTTCATGAAGTTCAGCCACTGAGTTTGATTTTCACTCATGATCTTGACGACAATTTTGTCCAAGAATGGAACTTGTTTTCCAGAGTATTCAGACACGAAACTTTTGAATTCATCACGAGCGCTGCTTGGAAAGAGCTTTTTTCGATAATTCTTGTTCTTTGAGTACTCTATTCGACTTTTTCTTACGTAGCTATCGAGAACAAATGGTCCTGTTCCAACCACAACATTTGAAAGGTCATTCTTAAAGTAGGTGACTGCTTCCATTGGAATTGGGGCCGTATTGGGCGAGGTTAGATTGTAGAGGAAGTAGATGTCTGGAGACTTGGTTGTAATTTGAAGTGTTCCGTCATCAAGTGCCCTTACTCCATTCATTGGCATGGAGTAGTCAGTTGTGTCTTTTGTTTTGTTGGCCTCATACCAATCTTCAAGTCCAGCGATTTGTTTTTTCCAATAGCCATAGTGGGGAGAGCTTAAATGAGGGTCGGCAATTCGTTTGAAAGTTGTAACAAAGTCTTCGGCCTTCAAGAAGCGAGGCTTGCCTTCAAAGCATTTACAGTCATGAAACTGAACGTCAGTTCGAATCTTGAATGTGTAGGTACGTTTGTCATCTGATACTTTTGGCAATTCTCCACTTAATGAAGGAAGTACTTTATATGGACCTTCAAATGGGTGAGTTTCAAGTAAAGACTCGTAAACTTTTCCAAGTTGAATAAGGGCGGCCAGGCCGGTTGTCATTTGTGGATCAAAATGTGTCAATGGTTGTGAGACCTGATTGAGTACTTTGAGATTCGGGTCTTCTTTTTTATTAACACAGGAAATCGAAACAATAAGAATCAATAAAATTAGCTTTTTCATGGCACCTCAATTTTGCAATATTGTACCGAAAAATGCGCAGGTCCCAAAAGATTCTTTATTGCATTACGCTAAGGGCAAAACTAGAATGGTAGTATGACTTTCAGAATTATCGTCCTTTCATTTTTGTTTTGCTTCACAGCAGAGGCCCAGTTGGCCCAAGGGACGAGACCATTGGTTCTGTCCTCAGATGATTGGGTATCTGAAGAAGCCGCCATGGACTGGGTGATCAAGCGATATATCCCTATTATCAGCATTGAACATCCAACAGATATGAAAAGATTTCGAACAAAGCTTCGTGAGTGGAACCCTCAAATCAAGAACTGGAAGAAGATCAAAGCGTTCACTCCAATAAATGTCTACCGAAAGACTCCATTATGGGATGTTTCTCTGGGATTCCACACTTACGACAACTCAGAAGAATTGATTGCTGAGAGTTCAACCATCGACACTAAAACTTTTGGTCCGACTCTAGATGTGAAAGCGACTTTTACTCATTCCTTGTCTCTTTTTTCTTATGTCAATTTCAGAGCATTAAAGAAGAATAATCTTGATTTGAGAGACAATGGGAGGCAGTACAGTTTCCCTGTCAATTATTCTGTTCGTTATGGCGTCTTTGGACAAAACCAATTCTCGCCATGGACGTGGGAAGCCAGTCTTGAGTACGAGCAACTCTCATTCATGAGTTTTAACAACAAACTCTATCGTGTGAAATCAATTATTCTTAGAAATCTTCAGGTTTCCGAAACTCAAATGGTATGGGGAACAGTGGGGTTTGGACGCAGATTTACTTTCAATAAGAGAGGGGTGTATCTCAATCTTCTTGGTGGTTATTCCGCATTTGGTTCGAAGAGTCTTGATGACGGTTCATTGAAAGAAGATGTTGTCGGCTATAAGTTCATGGGAAGTCTTAAATATTATTTTGTCCACCGTATGTGGATCATGGGCTATGCTCAGATTACACAATATGAAGGAAACACTGGGACGCTCCAGCAACAGCTAGGCACTTATATCGGTTATACTCTTTAACGATTTATCAAGGTAGATAATATTCGGCAACACAACCCAGACCGTTCTGGTTACATGGGAAGATCAACGAGTGACGAGTACTATTGTAGATCATTTTGTAACCTTGGGCATAGAGTGTATTCATTGACCAAGGAAGCATTCCCATATCTGTGTCAGTAGTCATGTCGTGGTAATAGATTCTTCCACCGTAAACATAGTAGAGCCATTCTTTACCTGAGTGTCTGACATACAGATAGTTGTATTGAACTTGTCTTGGTAAGTAAGCGATCTGCTCTACTGTGCCACCAGGAGTGACTGACCAGATTGGCCTACCGTTACCATTGTTATGTACATATTGGTTAACAATCCATCTATTACCAACAGAATCCCAAGTCGTTGAACCAGTATAAGAATAGTATGGCATCTTGGCGGTAGAAGTTGTCTCACCAGCAGTCATACCAAGATATCCACCTTGATAGGTTCGAAGAGGATCATTGGTACCAGCAACATGGGTTTGCAGATATGGAGTTGCATTAAATGGATCATAAAGTTTGAACATAAAGTCTTCATATCTACCGTCGGTGCCGTTCCACTTCATGTTGTTGGTGAGAACTCTACCTGAGTCATCGATACCAATGATCAACATGTGTCGGTTGGAAATTCTGTTCGAACCTGATTGACCGTCATTATTCCAATACTCATTGGCGCCACCACCAACGACTCTCGCCCATTGTCCGGTAGATCTATCAAGAACGGCCATTCCGTGCCAGTGATAACGGGCATAGATATTACCAGTTGTTCTATCCATCTCCCACCAGTTGAAGTCATACATTGCTGTCGTTCTAGCATCTACACCTAGAGCTTGATAACTAGCAGAGTTACCATTACCAGCGATAATATTGACATTACCTTCAATGGTGAATTCCTTGAAGTAATAGGCATCACCGTATGTGATTTTACCATCTGCTTTCTCTGCAATCCAACTAGGACTGTTAAGTCTGGCGTTCAATGCATTAACGTTATCTCCATAGTTTCTTCTCTGCCCAGCAATGGTAAAGACTGTTCCATCAGCAGCGACAGTTCGGATAATACCGGCGTCGACAAAATAGAACGTACCATCTTGAGTGACAAAGAAGTCATCGATACCAATATTACAAGAGAGAGCTTGGGTACCGTCAGGACATTCCCCTCTGGTTCCTGAACCAAGAACTCTAGTTGTAGTTCCATCGAAATTAATTCTTTCTACGTAATAATCATGGACGACTTGATAGAGGTTCCCGTCCATCCCTGTGACCATGTGGTGAGCGACGTACCCTGCCCACTGATCATAGTTCCCAATATCTGGAACAGGCTCATGGGTAGCAGGATCGAAGTACTGCATTGTATAGTAGTAATCAGTTGTCACACCATCATTTCTTGGACACAGTGGCCAGTTAGGATGGGCCCTGACTTGTGCTCTGATACCAGTGATTTGAGAAGTCGAAACATCAAATCTAAAACTCGGAGCATTTACGTTACAGTCAGAAAGGTCTGGATCAGGATTCGCTGTATCGATTACGGTATGGTAGTAAGTACCGACATCGGTCGAACTTGCTCCAGAGACAATATACTTACTGATGACCTGACCAGTTGCTGACTTGTAAATTCTGTATCTGTGGTCTGGATCGGTATTACCTTTTAAACCATATTCTGACATGAAGATGATGTCGCCATTTGGTAGGGCAAAGAATGGAACTTTGTGATGATCCCATCCAGCATTACCATGACCATAAATTTGAACTTGAAGCGGATCAGCTACTGTATCAGAAGTGTCAGTACCACCACCAATAATGGTTTCAATAGTAGGTGGGTTTTGGTTGAGATCAACTCGTCGGATTTTGTTTCTATCCAGAATAAGTAGTCGGTTCTGGTAATCAAGTGCAATTTTTGTAGCGAAAATCAATGTGGCCGATGTGGCAACACCACCATCACCGGTAGAAGATCCAGTCATTGGAATGAAGATTTTCTGCTTTCCATCAGCTCTATCGATAGTGATGACACCTCTCTTGTCGTCTGCAAAATACAAGTCACCAGTATTTGTCATGACAAGAGTTCCTGGGTCAATCTCCCAGTTTGAGTTTTGTGGATAGAACATGGCAGCTTGAGCAGCACCACCCAGACCAGATTCTGTGTTCCCTGCAAGAAGTTTGATATTCCCTGTATTGAGAGGGTTTGAAATCATTTTAACTTCAATATCAGTAGCATCTTTAACGACAACCTGGATTTTGTAGGAAACATTGAGTGGAGAACCACCTGTCCACTTGTAACAACCCTCGTTGGCCGCAAGTGTAATTCCTGGACATCCATAATTAGCATTACTCAGACCAGTATAGTTGGCTGCAGGGTTAGCTGGGTCAGCTGGATTAGTCAGAGTGATTGGTACGAAATTGATTTCATCCTGAGTATAGTTGAATGTGATGGCATTCGCAGGTAATGGATTGTTATCCGTTGCTTTCCATCTGATATAAACGTCAGCACCAGCTGGAACATTTGTTTCTCCAAGTGTCGGCGGGTTAGCCGTTACGTCACTGTTCGCAGCGATAACATCAAAGAGAACTGGAGGAATACCCGGATCATAAGTGATGGTGTACTTATCTGTCCCAATCGTTCCAGCTCCAGCATTGGTTAGATTGGAAATATTTCCCGCTTCGTCTTGGACCCAACCATAAACGTTATAGAAAATAGGTTGCCAACCAACGAGCACCGCATAGTCTGTAATGTTAAGACTCTGCTGTACAGGGTGACCAATTTGAGGAGAACTTACTTCCACCCAACATTCGTTAGTAGCGATTGGTTGAGTTGTATCGTTTGAAGTGAAACAAATCTTTTCAATCCCAACAGCTGGGTTAGCTGAAGTCGCAACAAGATTAGTATTAATAAAGTTTGTAGTTGATGGGTCTGAAACTCCAGTTCCTTTACTCATACTTGAAATTGTTGGAATATTTGTTTCTCTGATCCAAACACCACTAACTGTCGTTGTCGTAGAAAGATCATTAGTTTGAGAGAAATTATAAGTTCGTGTCGCATCAGTTGCTTGGGCGACCGTAGTATAAGTCCAGGTTCCTGCACTACATGGAATTGTTGTTGAATCTGTACCAGAGACTGTAATCGTTGTCGTTGTGATTGTCATGTCACAAGTACCGGTGAACGTTGCTGAGTTCACATTTGATTTAATTGTCTCTTTGTCCAAGTCAACGAGAATGGCCGGACCAGTTGTATCCCTTGTCCACTGATGAGTAAGTACAGTTTGGTTACCTGGACCATCTGTTTGTGTAAAAGTATACGTTCGGGTTCCATCTGTTGATACAACAGGAGAAGTCCAATTCCACGAACCTGCTGAACATGAGATCGTATCAGTAGCAGCACCTGTAATTGCGATGGAGTTCGTTCCTTCACAAGTACCGTTGAAAACCAGACTTGATTTGTTATTTGTTTCAGGTGAAATTCTATCTTTAGTGAAGATAGGTGGAGTTTGGTCACGAGTCCATTGAAGTGGAAGAGCTGTTGAAGTGTTACCAGCAGCATCTGTCTGACTTAGGGAATAGTTTCTCGTTCCGTCTGTTGCAACAGATGGAGTCGTCCATGTCCATGTTCCTGAACTACATGGGAATGTTCCAGTAGCATCACCACTCACTGTAATTGTATAAGTTCCCTCACAAGTACCATTCCAAGTCATGCTGTTTCCATTCGTAAGAATTGGCGACCCTGGAGAGGTTCTTGTAATGACCGGAGGAAGGTTGTCATTGATATAAGTTCTATTGACTGTTGTGGTGTTACCCGCTGGGTCCGTTTGTGCAACGACAATGTTCTTATTTCCATCTACAAGTGGATCTAAGAAGTTTACGTTTTGGGTCCATGAACCAGTTGTACATGAAATACTGAAGTTGGCTGCAACATCACCTGAGAAATCAACATTGGAACCGATTTCACAAGTACCACTCATCACGACAGAGTTTTTGGCATAAGAGTTGTTGGCAGGTGAAGTTACGGTAACTGACGGTGGAGTAATGTCATAAACCATACTGACAGTCGTTGCTGTAGTGGTCACGTTGCCGACAGAGTCTTTGGCCCACACCTTCATGTTGTGAGTGCCTTCAGTCGCAGCAATAGTATAAGTGATGGCTCCGGCCGCTGTTGAACAAGCTTGCCATCCTGCAGCTCCCATCGCTGGTTGAGTTCCTTCATTTACAAAAATGAATGGTCTATCTGTACAATCAGAAATTGTAATCTGAATTGCTGTCGAGTTCGATGGATTGTTACTCGCTAAAGTTGCAACTGGAAGTGCCGGAGGTGTTTTATCAATTGCAAAGGCCGCTGAAGTTACAGTGTTGGAGTTTCCAACAGAGTCTGTGGCTACAATTCTTAGCTTTGAAGCAGTTGTATCAACGACAGGAACTGACCAGCTATAAGTTGATGTAGGGTTGGTGGCCAGGGTAGAGAACGTCACTCCGTCAGCAGCATATTGGAGAGTAAAGCTTCCCATTGCTCTATCATCAGTTACAGTAAAGACAACACCTTGGACTGAGCCACCTCTAATAATTGGAGCGAGATTTGTTAGTGAGATTGATGGAATTGTTGAGTCAATTCCAAAAGCAGCAGTTGTGTATTGGGTAACGTTTCCAGCAGCATCTGTAATAGTGATTCTAAGTTTTGATGCTGTCGTATTCGAAGTAGGAGCTGTCCAGTTATAAGGAGAAGAAGCTGGATCTACAACGATATCAGCAAAAGTAGTTCCGTTAGCGGCATATTCAAGTTTCCATGTACTGACGACATTATCATCAGCCTTGGTGAAGTTGATACCTTGGACTGTACCACCTTTAATTAATGCTGCTAAATTACCAATACTTCCTGTTGGAGGAGTTGAATCAATGGCAAATGCAGCTGTTGTATACTGAGTGACGTTACCAGCACCGTCAGTAATAGTGATTCTAAGTTTCGAAGCTGATGTATTGACTGCTGGAACCGACCACGAATAAGCAGATGTCGGATTAGTGGCCAAGGTTGAGAAAGTTACACCATCTGCCGCATATTCAAGTACTCGTGAGGCAACTACATTATCATCTGCATAAGTGAAGTTGACACTAGTTGCCGCTCCACCTTTCACGTAAGCAGCTAGATCAGTAATACTTCCTGTCGGAGCAGTTGAGTCAATAGCGAAAGCAGCCGTCGTGTATTGAGTAACATTACCAGCACCATCAGTAATCGTGATTCTTAGTCTTGAAGCTGATGTATTGACAGCTGGAACAGACCACGAATAAGCAGAAGTCGGATTGGTCACCAGGGTTGAGAAAGTTACACCATCAGCAGCATACTCGAGGATTCTAGAGGCAACGACATTGTCATCAGCATAAGTGAAGTTGACACTTGTTGCAGCTCCACCTTTAACGTAAGCTGCCAAGTCGGTTATGCTTCCGGTTGGTGCAGTTGAGTCGATCGCAAATGCAGCAGTAGTATACTGTTGTACGTTACCAGCAACATCAGTGATAGTAATTCTAAGTCTCGAAGCGGCAGTATTAACTGCTGGAACCGACCATGAATAAACGGAAGTTGGGTCTGTAGCCAGCGTCGAGAAGTTTGTTCCGTCAGCAGCATACTCTAGAATTCTAGAAGCGACTCCATTGTCATCAGCATATGTGAAAGTTACACCAGTTGCAGCTCCACCTTTTACATAAGCAGCCAGATCATTAATTGAACCGGTTGGCAATGTACTATCGATGGCAAATGGAGCCGTTGTGTATTGAGTGACGTTACCTGCACCATCAGTAATGGTGACTCGTAGTCTTGAAGCTGTGGTATTAACGGCCGGTACTGCCCAAGTATAGGCAGACGTTGGATTGGTCGCCAGGGTGGAGAACGTCACACCGTCAGCTGCGTACTCAAGAATTCTTGAGGCAACTACATTTTCATCAGCATATGTGAATAAAACAGATGTATTGGCGCCACCTTTTACATAAGCGGCCAAGTCTGTAATACTTCCTGTCGGAGCGGTAGAATCGATGCTGAAAGCAGCAGTTGTATATTGTTGTACGTTTCCAGCAAGGTCCGTAATTGTGATTCGAAGTTTTGAAGCCGCAGTATTAACCGCAGGAACTGCCCACGAATAAGCTGATGTTGGGTCTGTGACGATATTTGAGAATGTTACACCGTCCGCGGCATATTCTAAAACTCGAGAGGCCACTCCATGGTCATCATTATATGTAAATGAAACAGATGTACTTGCACCACCTTTCACATAGGCTGCCAAGTCAGTAATACTTCCAGTTGGAAGTGTACTATCGATGACAAATGCAGCTGTCGTATATTGAGTCTGGTTTCCTGCACCATCTGTGATTGTGATTCTAAGTTTTGAAGCAGTTGTATCTACCGCTGGAACTGACCAAGTATAAGCAGAAGTAGGGTCAGTTGCGAGTGTCGTAAAGTTTGTCCCATCAGCAGCATATTCAAGAACTCTTGAAGCCACCACATTTTCATCATTATAAGTAAATGAAACGGAAGTGTTGGCTCCACCTTTCACATAAGCTGCTAGGTCAGTGATACTTCCTGTCGGTGCAGTTGAATCAATCGCAAATGCAGCTGTAGTGTATTGAGTTTGATTACCAGCACCATCAGTAATAGTGATTCTAAGTTTTGAAGCAGCGGTATCAACAACAGGTACGGTCCAGCTGTATGGAGAAGTTGGATCTGTTGCTAGTGTTGAAAAAGTCACACCATCTGCAGCGTACTCTAGAACTCTAGAGGCAACCAACTTGTTATCATTATAAGTAAAATTAACTGGAATGGTTGAACCACCTTGTACGTAAGGTGCTAGGTCTGTGATACTTCCTGTCGGTGCAGAATTATCAATATCAAAAGCAGCAGTTTCGAACTGACTTACGTTTCCGGCTGCATCAGTAACGGTTAATCTCAATTTTGATGCAGTTGTATTGGCAGCAGGAATTGACCATGTGTACGCTGACGTTGGATCAGTGGCAATTGTTGAATAAGTCGTTCCATCAGCAGCGTATTCAAGAATTCTGGAAGCAACAACATTCTCATCAGCAAATGTAAATGAAACCGGAACACTACCACCACCTGGGATGTAAGCAGCCAGGTCAGTAATACTTCCTGTTGGATTGGTCGAGTCGACAACAAAAGCAGCATTTGTCACTGTACTCATGTTTCCAACGCTATCAACAGCAACAAATCTCAATTTAGCTGCTGGTACATCGTCAGCAGGAGTTGCCCAACTATAAGGAGAGTTCATCCCACTTGTGATGTCTGTGAAAGCTGTGCCATTGCTGGCATATTGAAGTGTTTTAGTTGCAACACCATTTGCGTCAGTAGCAGTGAAGGTAACGGTATTGTTCACACCACCTCGTACATAAGCTGCCATATCGGCAAGAGTAATAGATGGACCTGTGCTATCAATATTGAATGGAGCAGAGGTTACTTGAGTTACGTGACCGGCATTATCTGTAACTGTTAATCTAATTCGTGACCCTGTTGTGTCAGTGATAGGAGTAGTCCAACTGAAAGGTGAAGTATTAGTCGTTGTTAGATTTGTAGTGAAGTTTGTCCCATCAGCTGCATAATCAAGTGAAATACTAGCGATCCCATTCAAGTCACTATTCGTGAAAGTAACATTTTGTAGAGAACCACCTTTAATAACAGGAGCGAGGTCGGTAAGTGTTGCAGCAGGTGGAGTCGAATCAATAATAAAGGATGCTGTTGTTGCGGTAGAAGTGTTTCCAACTGAGTCAGAAACAACATATCTCATAGCAGATGTTTGTTGATCAATTGATGGAACAGTCCAGCTGTAAATAGACGTTGGGTTCAAGGCTTCTGTAACGAAACTGACTCCATCTGCGGAAAAAAGAAGTGAAGATGAACCAATGCCATTTAGATCTGAAGCAGTGAATGAAACTCCAACAGCACTTGCTCCTTGAACAATTGAAGGTAGATTGTTCAATGTAATTGCAGGAGGAGTTGAATCTGTTTCAAAAGCTGAGCTTGAGACTGTTGTTGTGTTACCAGCATTATCGACTGCAACAACTCTAAGTACATTGGTTGTAATATCAGTAGTAGGAAAGACGAAAAGACCTCCTGAAGCACCAAATGGAATACTTCTGTCGTTGACAAAGTTTGTTCCATCCTCAGCAAAGTCCATGACAAAACTTTCAAGTCCGTTTAAGTCGGAAGCATTGTAGTTTAAAGTGACATTGCTTCCGCCTCTGAATGGGCCAGCTCCGATGTCAGTGAAGTTCACTGTCGGTGGAGTCGTATCGAGTACAAATTTGACTGACTTTGGAGCAGAAAATTTTCCTTGGGCACTCATCGCGTGGATGTAGTAGGCCTTAAGTCCGTCAGATCCTGCATTGATTGTTTTGAATTGAGTTCCTGAAGTTGTACATGTGTCGGTGAAGGCTGAAGGGGCGGGAGTTGAACTAGACGTCGTAATCGTGAAATGTGTGAACGATTCACAATTAACTCTGTTCGATCCCGTATCGATTTTGAAAACGACATTTGAATTGTTGGCGTAGCCTGGACGACTTTCGAAGATTTCAATATCAGGAGCAATAACATCAAACGTAAAACCGTCGAGTGCGAACTCGCCGTCGATATAACCCTTCTTATCCAGACAACCAGTCAGGAGTAAAAGAGAAAAAAGAATGGGGAGAAAACTGATACTTCTGCCCACGTTCCACCTTTTTAGTAGTTTAGTTTTCTTGTCGTCTTTTATTGTACTTTTCTTTAGGAAATCTATGTGCTTACAGGTAGTTAGAAGTGAGGATTCCCACCATTATTGTTTGTTGGTGCCTCATTTGTGAGCTTTTCTTGGCAGTTCGATTAAATAAATTAAGGTTTGGGATTCCAAGTGACTGAAATCCCAATAGAAAAAAAGACCGGCTTTTAGAAGCTGAAGTCGAGTCCGGCCTGAATTGAACTCTTGCTAAGGTCTGAATATTTGGTGGTCGAAAACAAAGAATTATTCTGATAGCTGTCGTTATCATATCCGCCAAGGGAAGTGAAAACATAGCCAAGTCTTACTGAAAGCATCTGACTAAAATTCCAATAGGCATGAAGTCCAATTTCGATATCAGAATGAGATTCAACTTCATTTCTATAGATGGTTGAAGTCTGATTGTTCCAATCTTGTGATCCATTAAAAATGAAGGCGAGTGTTCCAAGTAGGTGAACCTGATCAATCATTTCATAGAGAACTTTAGCTTCAAAAGTGAAATCGTTATAGGTATCAATCGTATAAATACTGTGAGTCGCAGGAGTGTTAGAAGCATCATAAAATTTGATGGTTCTTTCCATATTCATTTGGGCAAAGAAATTAAAACTCCACTGAAATTGATCAATGTCTTGATTGATTCCAGCTCCAATTTTTACACGATGTCCGCCCCAAAGGGAGTTTCCTTCAAGGTTTTGTTTTGGATTATCGTCACTGTCTCCTCTTTCAGCATCACCCAGACCAGGGGAGAACTCGCTAAAAATATCAAACATGAATCCGTATCCACCTGGAAGTGGCATTCTGTATCTTGCTTTAATAAGTGGATCTTGAAGTCCTGGGTTGTTAATAGCGTCATCGTGATAATCAGTCGTCCCGTTGTTAGCAGTGTATGTCACACCGTTGATTTTTTGGGACTCGATAGTCGTTTCATCTTTCATGGTGACGTTCCACTCAAGTCCGACTTCTAAATTTTTGAAAAGGCCGTACATCAAGGATGTTTCGACTATCATGGATGACTGATCTCTCTCTTCTATTTTTTGAGACTGAGGAATTGTTTCAGTTCTTGATTCTGAATCCAATTTGAAAGTGGATTTGAGGTAGAGGTTCCCTTGCTCAGGTATAAATTCAACATCTGTCACACCTGACCAAACAGAGGTCGAAAACAATAAAACAAAAAGTCCGAGAGCTTTCATCACTTTTTCATCCTTGAAAAATGTTTTGGTACTCTAAGTATAACCTAAATGGCTGGAATTTAGAGGTATGATACATTTTTCCATTGGGATTCTTGAATAGTGTACTCGTAAATAAAAAAAGGCCCCTGATGGGGCCTTCGGCGTTTTTAGTTTTGACTGTGGTCGATGAAGTCTGAAAATTCGAAGTATATTTTGTCTTTATTGAGAAGTTCAAGATTGTATTTGTATTCGATATTGAGTCCATCACCTTGAAGATACAGTTTCAACTCTTCAAGCTTTTCATCTACTTCGTATCTTCCGGCAATCAAACCATTTGGACGACAGCCATTGATATTGTTATCTCCGAAAACGACTTCACCGACTTCAAACATTTCACTCACGTAAAATGAGATATACTGAACACTTCTTTGTCTGGAGTAATTTTCAGGACAAACTGGAAAGTCTTGAATGTTTTCTACTCTCTTAAAGTGTTGGTTGGTTTGAACATTTTCTCCAATGTAAGCTTGTTGGTCGTAATCAACAGTCCATTGACCTTCAATTTTGCTATTTCTTACGAAAAATCTGTTTCTTCCATCTTCATTGATATAACGAACGCCAACTTCACCTTCATCTGTAGAAAAATGGAGTTCACCCTTAGCTCTATCAAGAGTGTAGGCCATGCTTTCTTCTTGAACTCTACAATTTGCTACACCATCGACATTTCTGGCCTCTACTCTGTTTAGTCTTCCATCTTTCATTTCGATGTACATGGAGTCAAAATCTCCATCGTGTTCTCTGTCTTCGACACATTCTGGAAGATTGTGTGGATATGTTGGAACACGATTGAATTCCATTGTGTAGATCCGCCACTCCTTGTCTGTAACGTTGAAAACAAAACTCCCTTCCATTGATTGAAGAGTATGGACGTTACTCTCAGAGAGTTGCTCTGCTAGTTCGTCTTGGTTACATCCGGTGAATAGCATTGAAATGTAAAATAGAACAAATAGTGAGATTAGTTTTCTGATCATGCTCCCTCCCTGGCGGCTTGTGAATGTTGGTTTCCATTTGTGGTCACCTTGTCTGAGTTTTATAAAGCAAGAAGCCTGCCAAAAAATCACACCATGATTTCAGCACTTTACCAGTATGTACGTGGTTAGAAAGTTAGACACTGTCTAAACTTTTGTTAACAGTCTGCTAGACGAAGGTCTTTGGCATCGTCCTTGCTCTATAAAACAGCAAAGAGTTAAGAGTTTTTAAAGGCCTTGAAATCAGGAGAGAGAGATGTTCAAAGTTTTATCAGTTGTCGCAATCATGTTCATTATGGTCAATCTTCCAGCTAAAGCACAGCAATCTAATGAGTGTTCACGAACAGTTCAAAGATGTAATCTTCAGATTCAAAAGATCTCTGATGCTGTCAGTACACAAGAAGAGCATAGTGAAAGCCACGGTCAACTTCTTGAACTTCTCCAAGAGAAGAAACTTAGATGTGCTGAGTACATTCAGGAAGCTTGTTCGTAATAATCGTCTAATTCAAATTTAGTTTTCAAAGGGCATTCTAGACCGATAGAATGCCCAATATGAAGAACTTCTTAATCATCTTCACATTATTTGTCCTATCTGCCTGTAGCTTCAAATCTTTGGTTATTCCCAATCTACATTTCCTTATTGTCAGTCGAATTGACAAAAACCTAGGTCTATATGGAGAACAAGAAATCGTTGTTAGGAAAGAGATTATCTCACTACTTAAAAGTAATACCGATCTTGCCAGACAGATCATTAGTGATCTCGAAAATATCAAGCTAAATGAATTTGACTCTCATAAAGGTTATAAATTACTTAGAGAAAGATACCTCGTAATTGCGAATAGAGTATCTGCCATCATGGCAAAGCAAATCGCTCTATTTGACGATAAACAAATCAAACGTTTCTATGAGATCAACGAAGAGAAGAATGAGGATATTCAAGAAAGTATTGATGAAAGAGAGGTGAAGGATTTCTATAAAAGATATGAATTCTTTTTAGGGGATCTGAATCAAAAACAGAAAGAACTGGTTAAAGAGAATTTTGAAGTTTTCAAAGTGCTCTCCAAGCAGAGACTCAAAAATAGGATCAATACTCAAAATGAGTTGAAGGAAGCGTTCAAAATCAAAGATATAAATGAAAAAGAAAAGGCCATCTTCAATATATTTGAAAGGTCTTCATCTCTCCCAATGTCCAAAGAAAGAAGTCAGGTGATTTCATTGTTTGGAGAAATCGTCAAGGCCATGGATAAAGAGCAAATCAATCATTTCAATGAGAAGCGAGTTGAATGGATTGGATGGCTGAACTATTTTATCGACTACTTCTCAAAAACTGATCTTAATTGAAGTCTTTAATTATATTACCGAAAAGATAAAAAAAATCTATTGGAGTATAGTTGAGAGCTCTGGTTCAAAATGAACTGATTGAAAAAGATCAGTTGGAGATTAATAGGCAGGATTACGAAAGAACAAACAAGTTTTTGATTCTTTCTACTGTTGTTTATGCTCTTTGGTTCATAGTTGACTGGTATGTCATCTATAAAAGTTGGTTGCCATACTGTGCTGTGATTAGGTTGATGCCAGCGACTCTTTATTTTCTTATTCTTAGAATCCCAAAAGAAACTCAGGAAAAGAATTTTCACCTTTTAAATGTCACAATTTATATCTTGGGTTTTACAACCCTTTTTCCGCTCTACTTCCAAACTGATCACTATTTCTTTTATTACACATGTTCATTTATTGTGCCGGTGTTTTCTCCAACATGTTTGGTTTTGCGTCCTCGCATTCAAGCAATGTATCCATTGCTCTTTTGTTTGAACATCATCGTTTTTAGAGATAAGGTCTTCGCCCTTCCAACAGAGACATTGATTTTTTCAGTAGCCTATGCATTTTCTATTTTTGTTTTGGCCCAGTTGGTCAGTTGGGTGGAGTTTAAAAATAGAATTGAGAAACTAAATCTGACTCGAAATCTCGCACATGCTGTAAAAGAGAAGTCTTCACTCGTTCGAATACTTGTTCATGATATAGGAAACCCTTTGACTATACTCTTACATAGGGTCGATTTTCTTAAACGTGGAAAAGACTTCGATGAGAAAACAATTAAGAGTATTAATTCTATAGAAAATGCCACGAATTCGATTCTCGCTATTACAAACAAAGTTCGCGAAATGGAAATGCAAAAGGATTTCGATGTTCATCTCGATCTTTCTGATGTTCAAGTGGTTTCTGTTCTTGGTTCAGCTAAAGAAAGCTTCGAATTTCGCTTTGAAGAGAAAGAAATCTCTTTGAAGCTTGAAATTGATATTCCACAAAATCTTACCATCAAGGCAGATGAAATAATTCTTAAAGAAAATGTGATTTCAAATCTTCTATCAAATGCATTGAAGTTTTCGAAAACAGGTCAAACAGTTGTCCTAGGAGCGAAGAAAGAAAATCAACATCTCAAAATCTTTGTCAAAGATGAAGGGGAGGGGATCCCATTCAACTTTAGAGATAAAATCTTTGAAGGCTCCATTAAAACTTCGCTTCTTGGTACATCCGGTGAATCGGGTTCTGGTTTTGGCCTTCCAATTGCCAAGCTCTTTACTGAGAAAATGGGTGGAAAATTGGAGTTTACGACTCAAACAAAAGATGAAAAAGAGACCTCCGGGAGTGAATTTTCGCTTTATTTTCCTCTCTAACCCCTTGAAACAATGGGTATCCATTGCTCCTATCCTCAAATCATGTTACAAACGTCTCTTGTATTGAGACAAATCCATACTATCTTTATAAGAGTGGAGGATTTGATCCGATACAAGACATTCAAATATTTCCAAATTTTGGGGGTGCCATGGCTTCGACGGGGCAAACTGAAATTTAGGGAGCGTGTCCAGGTTGGTCTCCATGGTCCTGGTAAAAAGGAGCCCAAATCATAATTGCTGATTCTTACGAACCAGCTGCAATGGCCGCTTAATTAGCGATCCCATTCATGAGGCGCCTGTGCCAAGAAACAGAATCAGGCAACGCTGTTAAGTACGCAGTCTAACTGTGCTTTGAGGCTGCCGGGTCTCCTCGTTAAAAACTCACCGGGGTTTGTCACTGGCACGAAAGTGAACAGCCTTGTCTACTGGCAAAAACTGTAGACTACACACGTAGCGCCTTATCTAGATGTTGTTTCGGACGTGGGTTCGATTCCCACCACCTCCACCAATTGCAATGCTGGACGAACACCAGTTAAGTAGTTGGACATACATTTGAAATTCTTCGATTTTCCCCAAAGTTCGCCTAGCATTCGCGGTAAAACGATATGTCGCGGATGTGAAGTCGAACTCCTAGAGTAAAGAAAAATTAATTTAAATTTATTTATAATTATTGGAATATTTCCGAGTAGAACTAATAAAGACTTTGAGAAATAAATAGTAGCTACTAAAGGAATGTTGCTGTGTCTACTTTTGGGAGTAAAAGAGGTCTAAAT
>JBFEVX010000109.1:0-13215 GCA_041546685.1 Bacteriovoracaceae bacterium
ACACGACTCCACCAATCAGCAGCAAAAAGATCACTAAATTTTTAGACACATCTAATCCTTTGAATCAGCACTGGCACGATACTTGTAACTATATTCAAGTAGAACAGGGAACCTTTTGAAAATCAAGTAGTTAAGAAAGGCTTTTCTGTCAAAAGGACATACAAATGCCTAAAATTTCAGCATTTATTCTGGTTTTAATGTGCCCTCTCGTCGGAGTCTTTGCGGGAGAATTGAGCCTGACTCAGCACCTCTATCGGGACAATGTCTCCCTAGGTTATTCCACTTCTAATTGGGATTACAGAGAAGTTTCGACTAAAAGCAACGAGCAAATCATGAGAGACTCCGGGCAACTTTCTGGAGCAACAATCAAATATGTCCATCTTGGGATGCCAAGTACCATCTACTTCACAAGTGAGTTCATGTATCTTTCAGGCAATACGACTTATGACGGTCAGTATACGAGTGGAGACCCTGTCTCAATACAAACTAGAAATAATATTTATCATCTCTCGCTTGGAGTAGGAAAGGCCTTTGAAGTTCAAAGTATGAATTCTGTTTTTAGTTTTTCTGCCTCATTAAAATCGAGAACTTTGGAAAATGAAAATTCCGGAGCCAAAGGTGATTACAGTAGAAAAATCAGTCATTATCTTTTCCCTCTCCAATCGAGTTGGAACTACATCACGACTTCAGGAAATATTTTTGGAATATCTGCTACCTACGAACACTTCATCAGTGGAGAGGTAAGCTCACGACTCTCAGAGGCCATTGAAAATCATCCTGATGTCATCAACTATCAGAGTAAAGGTCAGATATGGAAACTTGAGGGATCCTACACCATCGTTGGAAGTGACATGTCTTTCAGTATATCTCCTTATCTCAAAATAATAAAAGTTGAAGATAGTGATGCTGCTCAAGTGGATATTCTTGATGATAACGGCCAAGTTCTTGAATCTCGTTATTATTATGAGCCTGAAAATGAAACCAAGATGACGGGCCTCAATATTTCCTTACAATTTTAGAGCTATCGTGTTTCCCTCTTTCTGTTAGAATAATGGGATGGAACGGCACGTAGAAAATCTTAGAAAATTCAGCGAAATATCATCGAAAAGATTCCGCTCTTTTAAAGATTTGTGTAATGCCTACATTGAACTTGGAAGAGAAGTTCTTGATCTTGATACAGGTATCGCTAGTAAAATAAATATAGAGACAGAGAAATATACAATTCTCTCCGTCAAATCATCCCTTGAAGGGCTCCACAGAGGACAAGAATTCAATCTAGGAGACACTTACTGTGCTGAAGTTTACAAAGAAATGAAAGCCATTGCTTTTGAGGAAGTTGGTAAAGACCCTAAGATGTGTACTCACCCTGTATATCTTAATGCAAAACTTGAATCTTATATAGCCACCCCTGTCATTGTTAACGATGAGCCTTACGGAACTTTGAATTTTTCTGACTTGAATATCAGAACACAAGGTTTCACTGATTATGACATGGAACTTATCTCACTAATGGGTAAGGCCTTGGGTTCTGCTATCGAGTATTATGAGAAGATCACAGAAAATGAAATTATATTTGAAAATATTTCTGATGCACTTATATTTGCAGACAAAGATAGAGTTATTCAAAGAGTGAATTCTGCCTTCTCTGAAATTTTCGGTTATTCAAAAGATGAATCCAAAGGTATGCCAACTTTTAATCTCTATGAGTCCCTAGAAGAGCATTCAAGACAGGGTAAAGTGAGATTTAATCCAGAAGCCAAACAAAGCTTGAAGCCTTTTATAAACATCTATAAAAGAAAAGACGGATCAGTCTTTCCTGGTGAAACAATCGCTCGAATCATCACCAGAGAAGATGGTGAAATCTTTATGGTTGGAACTGTCAGAGATATCAGTGAACGCAAAGAAATTGAAAGACTGAAGGATGAGTTCATTGCGACGATGAATCATGAACTTAGAACTCCTCTCACTTCAATCTCAGGTTCAATTAAATTATTAAAAGACCTTGTTAAAGAAAAGCTTGATCCTGATGAATACAATCTTATTGAAGTCTCTGACAGGAACAGCAATACTCTTCTCAATCTGATCAACGATCTCCTTGATTTTGATAAATTTAATTATGAAAGTTTTAAAATACAAAAGACTTCACACAGTCTTAAAAAGATTTTAGAACGAAACATTCAAGGATTGAGTGGGTTTCTCGAACTTTATGGAAATAAGATCGATCTCGAAGAAATTCCTGAAGAAGTTGAGATTTTGGCCGATGAAAAAAGAATCGATCAAATACTTTTTAACTTACTCTCAAATGCCGTCAAATTCAGTCCAAAAGGATCTGAAGTAAAAATTCGCTATAACAAAAAAGAAGATGGAGTTCAGATAAGTATCATAGATAATGGACCTGGAATACCTGAAGACAAGTTAGATTACATCTTTGATGCTTTCACACAAGTGGATTCAACTGATTCAAGAGGTCAGGGAGGCACAGGACTTGGGCTGGCCATTTGCAAGAAAATTATTGACCTTCACAAGGGAAGTATTTCTGTCGCAAACAATCAAGGTCCAGGTTGTACCTTTTCATTCTTCATTCCAGAAAAGTGATCAATCCTGAAGCTTGCCTTTAATTTGAAAGTTTAAATCGACTCTATCTCGGACAGAAGCAATGAAGATGCTCGGATCAGGAATTTCCAAGGCCTTCAAACTCATTTGAGATGATCCCTTGATTACATAGTCCTTTTCTTCAGAAACACTAATTTCAAGATTCATGCTTATCTCTTTGATCTTTCCCCTAACGGTAAGCCGTCCAGGAACATTATTATGAGTTCCTGGTTTTAGTGGTCCACCGATTTGAACAACAATTTGAGAGAACTTATCGACGCTGAAAGACTGTTCATACATCTTGTCATTTCGACTTCCATTATCTGTATCCATTTCTTTCACATCAATTTTTATCAGAGTATTGGCAAATTCTTGCCCATTCCAATTAAACTCAGTTGAAAACTTTTTTACGACGCCAGTGAATCCAGTTGTAATAAATCCGGCTTTCGTACTTTCCATGTCAAACTTGATGAAGCACTCAGATTTCATAGCTGCATTATAATTATCTGAACTACAGGTGTTTTCATTTTTACCTGCAAAAGCTGAAGTCGTTAAGGCGAGAGCAAGAATCAATAGTAAGTGTTTCATATCTATCCTTTTAATACTTTTGTAAGTCCTATGAGAGGAGTATGGATATTTCCGATAATTCCAACAAAATGATCTCCTCTACTTTTGCTTTTTCCAAGAAAAAGAGCAATCATTTCGCAAACCAAAGGATGCCTAATGATAACCTGAAAAAACTTGTTGAGTAATGTTTTCTGTCTGAAATTTTCTTTTTTAACCTTAAGAAACTGTTTTGAAGCTTTATTGGCATCGTTCTCTTTCTGAATCAGCTCTACAAAATGAAAGGCCATCCATAGAGAATTGTAGATCCCTTCACCAGTCAATGGGTCGATGAATCCAGCGGCATCTCCTATCAAAGCGACATCCTTAACAAATTCATGCTTGATATTGTTTGTAATCGGGGAAACGGCAGAGATATGAGTACTCTCAGGAATCGCTCCAAACTCCTCAGAAAGGATGGCTGATTTTTCAATATAGTCATTGAGACATTGTCTTGCTCCTCCATGTTTAGCCACTTCCGTTGCGTCACAAACGAGAGAGAGGTTCACCTCTCTATCCCCTGTTGGATCCAGTCCGATATAACCACCATCGAGAATATGCATTTCTCCGTATCTTGGATTTGTTGTTTTTCTATCTACAAAACAATGGAGTGCTACTTTTTTTGTCGAATCTTTCTTTTTAAGTCCCAGCTTTCTGGCAACTAGACTATTTCTGCCATCGGCACCTATCAAAAACTTGGTTTCAACTTTCTTGTCGCCAAGATCTAAAGTCCAATATTCCCCTTTACTGAAGCTTCTGACAGTCTCACCACTCATACTGGTTACTCCGGCCCCAATTGCTTCATTCATCAATCTCTGATCAAAAGTCTGTCTATTTAAAGAAACACCATGGGAAATAATTTTTTCAGAGCAGGGAAAGTCAGTTTCAATTTTCCTTCCAGACGGAGAAACTATATTCATACCAAGAATTTTAGGGAAACCATCAATAATATGCTCATATCCATTCTTATGAAGGATATCCACTCCCAGAGGACAAAGATACTCTCCGCATACTTTACGTGGAATCTTGCTGTTTTTCTCGATCAGACATACCGAAAATCCCTCTTTCTTCAGTAATGCGGCAGTCAAAGTACCAGCTGGACCACCTCCAATAATGGCGAAATCAAATACTTCATTCATTTGAACATCTCCTTTACCTTAGAGCTACCAAGGTAGAGCGTCGGCAAAAAATAAAGATCAAGAATCATTCCGACCAAGAGAATAAAGGCCAGAATTCCTCCAAATTGCCTGATTGGAAGAAATTTATTGCTCAGAAAAATGAGAAAACTTATGACAAAAACAAGAGTCGACGCAAGTATAGGCGTTACTGTTGTTCTGACATACTCTCCAAAAGTATTCTTCCCTTCCCCCAAGTTATGGATGACATGGAAAGAACTATCGACAACAAGTCCAATCGAAATACTATATGTCATGACGGTCGCGATATTGATCGAAAATCCGACAAGTTTCATGAAGATGAAGCTGAATAAAACTGGAATTGTATTGACCAGAGCAAAGATAAAGAGAACTCTTATCTTTCTGAAATAAAGGAACGAGAGTATGCTTACCAAAATAACGCTCAAGGAAAACGACTTGAACAGAACATTTATCATCGACTCTTGAGATGACATCAAATGGTAATAGAGTCCGTTGACTTTGAATTTGATCCCCTTAGCTGCCAGTTCATTCCTTACCAGTTCCAGGTCTTCATTGAATTCATCAACGTTCACAGCTTCTCCCGAAACCGTGAATCTGTAACTCTCATCCAACGGATAGGAGTCTTTCATTGCCTGCGGAATTCTGGAGAATAGAGCAAAAAAGGCGAATTTGTTTTCAGGTATCTCCTGATTTCCAGAATAGAGAAGGTTGATATCTTTTACCATTGTCACAGGGGATATGATGTTGAGATTCTTTGGAAGCTTGGAGATGATTTCTTTTTCAAGCAATGCCATTTTGCGAACTGTTTCCCACTCATCTCCTTCGGCCTCGACGATGATATCAAACAATGGAATTCCTGCAACATTTCGACTGACCCAGTCCATTTCAGTCTTTAGTCCAGAACTTTGTGGAAAATACCGAGTAGCATCGGTCAAAACCTCAAGTTGTGGAAAGGTGATAATTCCAACGGTGAATATCACTCCCGAAATAAAGCCGATCATGTATTTAGAAAATCCATTCTCAAAAAACTTTTCAGAAAGGCTTTTTGTTTGAAAAAGCTTGCTCTTCCCGTAGCGGTTAATAAGATCCTCACCGAGATAAAAGAAAGCAATCATGAACACAGTCGAGATCATCACCATCAAGGCCACAAGTACACCAAAGTGAGCGATGACAGGTATCTCACTGGTGAGCAAGGCTCCAAACCCAATCCCTGTAGTTCCAATCATCAAAGCAATCGGCTTGAATTTGTGCTTCAAAGCACCTTTAAATGTTCCGAATTCCATAATTGAATAAAAGAGATGAAACCCTAAAGCAAGTGTGATGACGAACGAGAGTAATGGGACAATGGAAGTCACCATATTCATCGAGCTAAACCACAATTTAAGAACTCCCAATGACATCAAAGCAGAAGTAAGAGATGGTACAAAAATGAAGACAGCTCCCATCACATTTCGAGTGATCAATAGACTTAGAATAAAAGAGATAATGAACATCGTAGGAAAAAGCTTGTCCTGGATATCTTTGGAGTATTCATCCAGATTGTAATTGGTGAAGGGAAGACCCGTCATTCTCCAGGCATTGTCCTCTCGTAACTCTTTTATAATTTCCTTAAAAGATCCCTTCTCACCTATCAGCATGAATCCAAAATGTTTGGGACCCAATAGCTTCAAAGTCATTTTATCAGCTTGGGCCTGTTTGCTCTGATCAGGAATAATGAATTCAAAGTCAGTATACTTTTCTTTGAATTTTCCAACTTTATTGGCAACCTCTGGAATAGTTTCTTTTTCAGTCAGTTCATGAACAGCAATCAGGTACTGAACTTCATTGAAGTCATCTTTGAACTTCAAATAAGACTCTTTACCACTGTCTGTGAGAAATAACGTTTCAGGGTTCTCCTGTTTGATATCAAGAGAGTAGACCGCCGAAAGTACGGTTACGATCAACAGTAAGGGAAGAAAATATATTTTTCTTCTCATGATCGATTACACCCACTCAACCAATAGACTTTGAGCAGAAAAACCAGGCCCAAAGGCCAGCATATATCCCTTCTCGCCAGGTTTGATTCCTTTTTTCATGAATCTCTCGAGGATGAAGATGATGGTACTGCTCGACATGTTTCCATGTTGCTTAAGTACATCAATTGAATCTGAAATATCCTTGTCATAGCGACAGATATAATCCTCCACCATGTGAATAATTTTCTTTCCGCCAGGGTGAAAGAGATAGTTCTCAACGTCTTCGACCTCAAGATTATTCTTCTTCAGGAAAGGAGGAAGGATATTTGGGAAATGAGATTTGATCGAGTCAGGAACATCCTTGTCCAGAACAATCTGAAATCCAGTATTGGTCAGGTTGTATCCCATCAAGTATTCACTTTCTTTGAAGTGGTACATATCTGTATCAATAATTCTGACTCCACTCCCCTCGTCTCCTCCTTCAAGAAGAGTACAAGTCGCTCCGTCAGCAAAGATTGCGGTACTCACAAGATTCGTCAAAGAAAGATCGTTCTTTCTAAAGGTCAAACTAGGAGCTTCAATTGTAATCAAAGCAGCTTTCTTTCCAGGGTTGGCCTTGAGAAAGTTATTCACGTAAATCAAACCACTGATTCCAGCAGCACACCCCATTTCTGTGACAGGTAGTCTGACAATGTCTTGTTTCATGCCAAACTTATTGATCAGATAGGCATCAACAGATGGAATCATAAAGCCGGTACAACTGGTGGTGATGATGTAATCAATTTCATCGGCTTTCCATCCAGACTCTTCCAATGCTCTGCCAAGAGCTTTCTCGCCCATTTCGATAGATGACTTCACATACCAATTATTCTTCTCTTCAAATGTTGCATCTGAAAAAATAAAATCCAATGGGGCTACAGAGCCACGCTTATCAATATTGGCACCTTTAAATATCTTAATCCCCTTTCTTCTGATAACTTCCGGGGCGTCTTTCAACCACTTCTCTGCTGCCTGAACGATTTGATCCGTCGTATATTCGTAGGCCGGCTGTTGAGTCACGACTGTTTTGATAAGTGTCATAAAAATTCCTTTAGTCGTTGAGCTTAAGCTTTTCGCGAGCTCATTTCTTATGTACTATTGTCGTCCCAATGGCCTTTTTAATCCACCGGACAAATGTCCTAGGCCTATTAATTTCAAGTAATTGGACGCTACTATGAGATCGAATTTAGCTTCTCTTGAGAGTAAAGAAAGACTGACGTTAAGTGCGATATTTTTCCTCGTCATTGCCCTCTTAATCGGTGATGTCATTGATGACCTTTCACACGGCTCTCCCTTGTCCCACGTTCTAGTTGAAGCGGGAATAATCATTCTCTGTTTAGTGGGAATGATCACCATTTGGTTACAACTTTTTCTCTCTAAAAAAGAAGTTGAGAAGCTTAGTCTGGATCTTGATCGGGCCCAATCTGACCTGGAGAAATGGAAAAAAGAGACCAGTGCACTCAGTAAAGGGCTTTCAGAGAAAATCGATGAACAGCTCAATGACTGGAATTTGACCCACGCAGAAAAAGAAATCTGTCTGTTGATACTGAAAGGACTTTCAAACAAGGAAATCGCCGACATCAGAAGCACCTCTGAAAAAACTGTTCGTCAGCAAGCAAGTGGTATCTACCAAAAAAGCAATCTTTCAAACAGAAACGAGCTTTCCGCCTTCTTCCTTGAGGACTTATTAGTTATCCCAAACTAGATAGTTCGAGAAAATTGCTCTTTTACAGAGTCTGAGAGATTTGGATCAAGCGCCATACAAATATTTCTGATAAATGGCTTTCCACTCTCGAGAACTTCCAGCTTGGAATTTTCCATCGTTAAAATCCCATCACTCATCATTTCGTTATAAGTCTCGACAACTTTCTGTGCATGTTCCTTATCAAGATTCAGCAAGACTCTATCAAGAGTAGTATTTCCTTGGCACATCAACGACTGAATTGTCTGGTCAATGATACGATCCTGATGGGTCATGGTGTGACCATAGACATAGGCCATCTCGTCGTTTTCAACTTTATTCAGGTAATCTGGAACTTCTTTTTCATTCTGGACATACCCAAAGCCTGTGCTTGAAATACTTGAACAGCCAAGACCGATCAAGCACTCACCTTTTTTAGCGGTGTAACCCATAAAACTTCTTTTCAGTTCGCCCTTCTCATAAGCTCTATAGAGTTGGTCTTCTTTCAATGAAAAATGATCCATGCCGAGTTCGTGATAACCGATCTCTTCCAGACATTCTTTCCCACATTCATAGAGAGCTCTTTTAATTTCAGGAGACGGTAGTCCGATTTTTTCCAATGCTTTTTGAGACTTGATCTTCCAAGGCACATGAGCATAACTGTAAAAAGCGATGGTATCCGGTTTGATTCTTGAAACCTTTTCAAAAGTATCCTTGATGGTTTCCAAAGACTGTCCAGGAAGTCCGTAAATAATATCAAAATTCAGACTTTCCACTCCCATTGAGCGAAGATCTCGAGTCAAGGTCTCCACCATTTCATAAGGTTGAACCCGATTGATATTTCTTTGAACTTTCTCATCAAAGTCTTGAATGCCAAGGGAGAATTTCTTAAATCCATTTCGTACGAGCACTTCACAATGCTCTTTCGTTGTTACTCGCGGATCAACCTCGACAGCTCCCCATTCAATTTCTTTATCACCCTTCAAGTTGGTAATGAGCTTTTCAAGAAGATTTGGAGGAAGAAATGTAGGAGTCCCTCCTCCAAGGTGAATGCTTTTCACTGGAAAGTATCCAACTTTTCTTTTGTACTGATTCCATTCTTTGATCAGAGCATCGACATATCTTTCAGCAAGATTCAAATCACGAGTGATCATTCTTGAACAACCACAATAGATACAAAGACTACGACAGAAAGGAATGTGAACATAGAGATCAAACTCTGCCCCAAGATCTCTTTTCAAAAGAATCTGTCCCATCCACTCATCTGTAGTTGGGATGTCTTTCCAATGGGGATATGCCGGGAAACTCGTGTAGCGAGGCCCAGGTTTGTCGTATTTCTGTATAAGTTGATCTTTAGTCAGCATGGAGCAAGAATAGCTCCAGAACGATCCAAAAAACATGACCTATATCAAGGTCAGTATTTTCCTCTAGTCCATTCCAAATTTTGTTCGATCTGGTATGACAGTTTTAGGCAAAACCACTGCGTTAGGGGTAATAGTACACTTCTCCCCAATTCGGACGCCTCCCATTATATTAGCATTAAGACCAACAGTAGTCCCTTTCCCAATCACCAGCTTGTCGATGATCAGATAGCCTTTCATTCCATAATGGGCCATCAGTGAAGCAGAGCCTCCAATTACTACGTAGTCTTCGAGCTCTATCAAACAAGGATCTGAGATATTGGTACTGTTGATCATGACATTCTTACCAATCTTCATCCCCATCATTTTGTAAAAGAGAAGATTGATTGGAGAGGGAGTCATCAAATCAAGAATCGTATATCTCACCAGGTAAGTGAGCGCATTGTGAATGTACCAAGGAATAGATTCGAGACTAAACCAAGGACCGCGGTAGCTTCGAACAAATGGAATAAACGGTAAATTGAAAAGTGGAACTATGAAGATAATCGTAAGCCCATAGAGGAAAAATCCAAGCCCTAGAGAGCACCCCAAACCGAAGGCCCTGATCAACACATTCCCCTCTCGAGTCAATTCTTCCACTTTCAAAAAGATCAACGCCCCGGGGGTCAAAGAAGCCCCAACACAAATCACAAACATCACTAGAATTGGAGAGAGCAAAAAGACGTAACTGATATTTGGAAGCTTCCTCAAGAGTGTCTCAAGAATTCCCAGAAACCCTCTTTTTTTCGATTCCTGCTCGTTAATATTCAAGTCTTTGTCTTTCGTCTTATCGTTGTCCAATGGGCACCTTCCCAAGGAATTACTTCCCTTTATTACTCAACTATATTATAACCCCCTGAAATAGTTCTCACCAAATGTCATAATAGGTACTTATGCTTCCAAACCCACATGATTTACGCTCTTTTCTCGAAATATCCAAAGCAGAGAACCTCTCCAGGGCCGCTGAGAGGCTTGGAACGAGTCAGCCCGCGCTGACTCAAGCGGTGAAACGACTGGAAGGATCTATGGGCCAAAATCTCTTGGTCAGATCAAAATCAGGGGTCAAACTCACTAGAGCTGGCCAGCGTCTAGTTCGAGAAGCCAGAGACCTTCTAACCAAATGGGAACAACTGGTTGCTGAAACGGCCAGAGATGAAAGTGAAATTCGTGGACGTTACACACTTGGGATTCACCCTTCTGTCGCCCTATATTCCCTCGATCATTTTCTTCCAGAACTCCTTCAAACTTATCCTGAACTCCAGGTGGATCTGGTACATGACCTTTCAAGAAAGATCACAGAAAGCGTAATCAGTTTTCAGATTGATTTCGGAGTTGTTGTTAACCCAGCTCAACACCCCGACTTGGTAATTATTGAACTTTTCAAAGATGAAGTTCGTTTTTTTACTTCCAAGAAAAAAACCGTAACTAATGATCCTGATTCAGATGAAAAAGTTCTGATTTTTGAACCAAGTCTTAATCAGGCACAAGATGTATACAACAAGTCTCAAAAGAAAGGTTTGAACTTTAAAAGAACTCTCTCTTCTTCAAATCTTGAAGTCATCGCCAAGCTCACATCCAAAGGAGCGGGTCTTGGAATTCTGCCTACTCGAGTGGCAAAAAATGAAGACCCAACTCTTCAACCACTCGAAGGTTCGCCCATTTTCAAAGACAGTATCTGCTTGGTCTATCGCCATGACTTTTTGAAGTCTGAAGCGGCCAAGACCATGACCAAATGGGTGGCCGACAAATTGAAGGCCCTAAAATAGATAACTAGCTGTTTTTGCATGCCTTGAGTCTCTTAACAAAGCACATTTCCCAAGGTAGTGTGACACACCATGATCAAACTCATCTTTATGACTTTCATTCTGATTCCATCGGCCTTTGCTGGTTGGATTGATGCTGATGAGGAACTCAAAAACACATTTCTCGTTCCAAAAATCTGCAGTGAAGTTGTTGTCAGTAATGAGACCAATCGACTCTTCGATTCTGATCAATGTATCAAAGAATCAATCATCACAGTTCATAAGAAATACATCGCTCACCACAGGGGAGAGAAAGTCGTCACATTGATGAGATTCAATGTAGATGTTCTTGGAATCAGCTGTGAAGGGAAGATCAAGAAAACATTCGCTACCACTTATGTGAATCATAGAGGTGAAGTAATTTTCAAACCTGCAAGTTGGGAAATCATTTATGTCGACAACTGTGAACTCAGAGAAAATCAAATCGTTCTCCAGGCCACTCTCGAAGACTCCCATGTGAAGAAAGTCACAAAAAGCACTTTTGAGAAAATTAATAGAAAGGCGAAAGAGAGAATCAAAGGTTTTGATCTTGAGGTAGAACTCGAAACGCCTTTGGAATACCTTTCCACACAATATTATTTTGTCATGGATCCGGTTCAAAACAGAAAAAGAACTGGCTATATGGAAGTCTCAAAGATTCAAGAACTTGAATCTGAAGAAACATACGAAGTCCTCATCAGATATGATTTGAATGGAATGAGGATCGGAGAACTGGAGTACTGATGCTTGATCAAATCAATGCCGATATCAAAGATGCAATGAAGGCCAAAGACAAAGACAAGCTTCAGGCCCTTAGATACGTAAAATCCATGCTTACTGAAAATGCCACTTCCAAAAAACCTATTGAGGAAATGGAAGTTGTGATCAAACACCACAAAAAACTCAAAGACGCTGTTGATATGTATCCAGATGGGCATGCCATGAAAGAGCAGGCCTTGATTGAAATCAAAATTATTGAAGAATATCTTCCAAAACAACTTACGGAAGATGAAGTAGCCAACCTCATCGATCAGATTATTTCGACTCTCGACTCCCCCAACATGGGCGGTGTGATGCAGAAACTCTCGCCTCAAATCAAGGGAAAATTTGACGGGAAAAAAGCTTCACAATTGGTCATGAGCAAACTGAAATAGCGATTTTAAAGAAGCCTGTTATAATTTTTCCATATGGAAAAACAAAAAATCAAAGCTGTCTTTTACAGTTTTTTGGTATCTCTTTTATTCGTTCTTCATTTCTATGTAGCTAAGGATGTACTGAAGTCAGTTCACCCAAACATTCTTGGTGGCTTTCGAGGACTCGTTGGCGGAATTTTAATCATCATTTTTGCCGCCAGAGGAGCAGACTTTTCCGAGCAAAAAAAGTACCTCAAGTATTTTTTGGCGATCGCCTTTTTTGGTTTTTTCATTAATCAGATCCTTTTCCTTGGTGGACTCAAAAAAACATCAGCTCTAAATACATCGATCATACTCAATACCATTCCAGTCACAACAGCTTTGATTGCCATGCTTTTCAAAGTTGAAAATTTCGACTGGAGAAAACTTGGAGGAGCCCTTTTAGGTTTCTCAATGGTGACGATACTCGCTTCCTCCACCAAATCCGGTGGCAATATTCAATGGGGCGATGTCTTGATCTTCTTCTCTGTAGTATGTTTAGGAATAGGGACCACCATTCAAAAGGTGGCCATGAAGAAAGGAGCCTACCCGGCCCTGATCAGTGGAACCATGCTCCTCTTTGGAGGGATAGCCTTGTGTTTGATTTCGTTGAATAAAATTCCCGAGCTCTACAACTATGGAATGGGCTCTGGAAGACAGGCCTTCAATGTTGTCTATGAAGTTATTTTCTCCACAGCACTTACCTATTACCTCAGCCTTGAAGCGTTAAAATACTTGGCTCCGAGCCAGAGCATGATCTTTATCTATGCCCAGCCTTTAATGACATCCTCAATCGATATTATCTTTTTCAACAAGTATCCCTCGTTGATCATCA
>JBFEVX010000080.1:0-16932 GCA_041546685.1 Bacteriovoracaceae bacterium
AAAATTAAAAACAAAATCCACAGAAGTAGTGGTAAGAATGGTGAACTCGTCATCCTGGACGTGGAACAGGCATGGACCGATTATGACGAGGACTATGTCAAGGAAGCAGCATAAACCACAAAGTGTGTTTGTTATATAAGGGCCCCTCGCATGAGGGGCTTTTTTTTTATTGGGGTCTAAAATATAATGAGTGGATATGAAATGGATCATGATTCTTCTGCTCCTATTCTCTTTCGAGGGGATGGCCAGGCAAAAACCCAATCACAAAAAATCTAAGATGGACCTCGGGATGTTCACCATCCAGCTCTACCGACTTAAACTTCATGAATCGATCACTGTTCGAAATGTCACGACAGACGGTCATTTTTACGTAGTAGAGGGCTCAGGGAGCGACAGAGAGGCTATCTTCTACCTTTCCAGAAACATACTAACTTCGAAGGTTCTCTCCAAGTTTAAGATCATAGATAGCATTTTGAAATTCAATGGAGACAAGTTCAAGCTTTACTTGAAAACAGAAAATAAGAAGCCCGATGAGGACATTCCCTGGGTGAAAGTGACTCCTTTTTCCAGAAGCGACTTCGAAAAACATATGCTCTTGAGTGGAGAATGTCATCCAAATGGCAGAAGAGTTGTCTTAACTGGAGACATTAAAGGCTTTGCAGATTGTATCTCAGGCCAGTGGAGTCTCAAACTTCGAAAATTACCTTCCAATCGCGTCTTTCTGTTTGTACAGGTCTCAAATACAAGAGGTGATATTTATCTGGATGGAATGAGTCTGGTCAAAACCAAATAGTGAATTATTTGAAATTGTGAAGTAGTTGCTTGGTTCGGATGTAAAGATGTCGAAGACCAGGAACTTTCTTCAAAAGAGTGATCATGGCATTTTCCGGAGCGGCTTCTAATAAGTCAGATAGATTTCCTCTTTTGACTATGTTTTCCTTCAAGAGAGGGTGGGCAAGAATATCGAGGAACATTTGATGTTCAGGATGAGAGGTTTTCCATACTGCTTGCCGCTCGTAAACTTCATCACTCCAAGTCCCCCAATTGACGACTTTTTGAAAGAAGACTTTGTCTGCGCCAACTTTCTTCCCCAAGTTAACGAACTCCGGCATTTCCCTGTAATTCTTTTGTTGAACAACGAAGTCCAGTTGAAAAAGTGAAATCAAACCTTTCTTCCTTAACTGACCGATAAATTTCAAATTAGGAATCAATTCATCTAGCTCGCCACCTTTTCTGACTTCTCTGTATGTTTGAGGAGTAGCCGCATCAACAGAGACATAAACGGTATCAATATTTTTATGAATCTTATGCATCTTCTCCCAATTCTCAGGGGTGAAAAGTTGTCCGTTGGTGACAATTTGAATTTTGAGTTTTGGATATTTCACACCCTCCATCTCGAAGAGGAGCTTGCGATAAAGTTTGCTGGCAAATGGATCTCCCGAGGAGCAGAAGATAATAAGTTCGAGACTTTCCAACGATTCATCAAGTAGTTTTTGATGAACTTCTTCCATCTTTTCAAACTCATCCCCCTGACTCCACATGATCTTTTCACTTCGACAACTCGGGCATTCGAGATTGCAGGAACGATCGTTAGAAAGGTTGATTGTTCGTGGTCCAGGAAGAATTGTTAGCTGTTTCTTGATGATTTCTTTGTGGTGCTCCTGGAAAAGGTAGCTTTTGTCGAGCAGGCGGTTTTCTCTGATTTCAGGACAAAGCTCCTTATTACAAAAAGAGAAGCTTTCATCGAGAATTGAGGACCTGATCTTTTGCATGTTCTCAGAGTTCCATATTTCAGCTATGGATTGCTTACTGATATCTCCAACAGAAGTAGGGACCCATGTGGGACAACAAGCAAAACATGGAATCTGATCCCCTTGAGGATAGCCAATTTCCAAGTACTCAAACGGTCTAGGACAAAATTTTCCTCTGAGTGATTCTGACATTTGATTATTTTAGCACAAAATCAGACATCAAGAGTTTGCTGCTCTCCACCTGTGGCCTTTTTGAAAGAGGCAATGATCACTGGGAGAATACTGGTCATCAATGTGTAAAGGATGAGTGAAAAGATATATCTTTCTTGAAGAATTCCACGCTCTTTTAGAATACCAGCGATCACAAGTCCGAAAATCAAGGTTGGCATCAAAGATAGTGAAATGTTGTAACTATTTTTACCCACGTCATCTTTGATTTTTCTTACACTCATTCTGATGATCAGAATTCGAAGTGGGACAAATACGATAAAGAGAATAGCAGCAGCGGTTAGAGGTTCCAGAGTGAGTTTACCGATACTTATTTTGAGTCCCGCAAAGAAGAAATAGAAGGGCAGGAAGACATTAAAGAAACTGGACAGTGCCCCAAAGAAAGACTTCTCATCGTCATCTTTGAAAATTTGCTTTTTGAACTTGGAAGCAATCAATCCAACCGCAAAGGCACCAACAAGATAATAAGCACCAAGTTCTTTGGAGATCACCCCTGAAATCAAAGAAAGGGCCACGAGAAATGGAACTTCTGAATTGGGGGCGTGAGGAGAAATAAATTTGAAGAAATATTTAAAAACCCAAGGCAGGATTAAAAATAAACTGACGTAAAAAAGAATTGAGAGACCTAGCGACTTCAAGTTTCCACTTTGAAGAGCAATGAACAGGAGTAGGATCGCCGTTATTTCTTTTGAGATGGCCTTGGACTTGATCCAGTATTCCTGGTCTTCATCAACTTTAAATGAATGAAGAGAGTTGATGATGAAACCTGCAGAAGGTGTAAAAATTCCCAGAGAATAAATCAATGCCTCTTGAAAAGGAAAACCCATGAACTTAAAAAATCCAAAAGCGATAATCAAAAGGGCGACGGTCCATACCATAATGTAACCGGTAAAATATTTTCGATCTTCCTTCAGTTCTTTCCAATCAACTTCAAGTCCAGCAAAAACAAAAAGTGAAGTAATTCCGATCTGAGAAAGGAAACGAAACAACTGGTCTGATTGAAGTTCTGGGTCAAAGTAACCGGCAGTAGCACCGATTAGAAGGGCAGTAATTCCAGATGGAATTTTGAACCTAAGCAGCATTTTGGGAAAAATCAGAACCAAGGAAAATAACGCAAGGTATTCCAAATCCTGAGAAAAAGAGATGTTCATGCCCTGAGGCCCTTTTATTCGTTTATCTGTGGGTCAATTATCCGATCTTTTTTGTGAGGTGAAAAGGAAAATAGACCATAAAATCCGCTATTTGTGGATTTTCGTTGATCAAGAATCAGGCAATGCCTTTTTTCTTTGCTTCAAGTTCTTGAAGCTTGCGAAGTAGTTCCGCTTCCTCTTCTTCGATTTTAGAGAGTTCTTGCTGTTTTTTGGATTGTTGTTTGTCGACCTGTGTTTCAGATCTTCTCTTGAGATCAGTTTCTAGATTTTCAATATTCTTTTCAATTTTGTGATAATAATCGGTGTATTCAGCCTCTTGTTCAGCTAGTTTTTCAAGTGTGGCTTCGTAATCATGTTGATTCAACTCTTCGAGCTCTTCAGAGAGGTCTTGAGCATCGGCCTGAATTTTTTTAATTTCAGCTTTAAGCTTGGCATACTTTTCATGCAGATGTTCTAGATGTTCATTTTTAGCTTTTCGATCAGCAATCTTTTGATTGATCTCGTGATTCTTAGCTTGAATTTTATCAAGTGCAGCTTCGACTTCTTCCATTTCAGAGTAAAAGCCTTCCAGCTTTTGTTGTCTGGCCGTCAGAGTCTTTTGAACTAATGTTTTTCCAAGCATGGACTTGGCAGTAGTTTTATCCATTTCTCTCATATCGTTGATGACAAATTTATGTCCTGCGATTTGAAAGATACTTTCAGGATTGACTTCAATACCACTTTTGATTCTATATTTTTTGTCTTTATAACGAATGGAATATTGTTCTGTGATGGGAGTAATATATATTTTCCCATCTCTTACTAGAAACTTGGCAACCGGTTCCTCTGCACTGAAGAAAATAAGTGAACCCTCTTCAACACAAAGATTTTTCCCCGCTGAGATATCAAAGCAATAGATACCCAGCGAACTTTCATCTGGAAGAGAACTCATTTTGAGCTCTTCCTCCAATTGCAATGAAAATTCTTCGATCTTTTTGTTCATCTAAAAATCCTCTTCTCCTGACGAATCGGCAGAACTCTATAATTACTTTACCTTAATTGTCTGATTTTACGTAATAACAAACACATAGAAGGGGATTTTGGCTGTAGAATTTACCAAAAAGCCATAAAACATTGCTCCAGATGAGCCCTGAGGATATGTAGAGAGAAGATGCTGAGTAGAATTTCAACCAATCCATTTACAGGAGATTCGCCACGAGGTCTTTTCAATGAAACCTTGTGCCGACTTACAAGTCATTCACTATCCAAAATTTATTCGTCTGATTCTCAAAGACAGATAGTCTTTCTTGGGAAAGGAAGTGGAATTCCAAAAAAGCAGATGGATCATATGAGAGAATTCAGGAGCAAATGTTATTTGCATCTTTCTCCCTGGTTGTTAAATGAAAGCCCGGCCCAAGAGAACTTCACTGATAGAATGAGTTACCACTTAGTTGCTCTTAAGAGGAATAGAATCTATGGAGCCATTAGGCTGACACCGTTCCCATTTTCATTTCATCGTTTGAGTAATTTTTCTTCGGAATTGATAGAAGGAAAAGAAAACTTTTTGGAGCTGAATACACAGGCAACTTTGAAGAAAGATCCAAAACTCGAAAAAATGATTTTAATGATGGCCGCAATACATTCGTTTAAGAAAATTAATTGTGATGGCTTGATTTCAATTATCCCATCAAGTAATTCAGAAAATTTCAAAAAAATTGGAATGGAAAAAATTGGAGAAGATTTTTTTATTCCAGAACATGAAAATATCTCTCATTCAATTTTATCGACTACGTTCGCAGATCTCTTCGCTAATCCACTTCGCTTACTCTAAATGCCCGAAACCCTTTGTCCATCGATTGTTGGGCCTTTTGCTCAAATATAATTATTCGAATGGCCGACTGCTAATTTTTATATTGGAAAAAAATCGAATCGTAGACGATACTGATATCACAGTTTGCGAGCGGCGACGCTAGCCAAACACCTCGCAGGTGAAAGTCCTGCCGGCGGAACTCCTAGTTACCGTCGAAGCCTGAGTCGATGACTTTATTGGTGACAATAACTTCATTTGCCGGCTCAGAGTTTTCTCACAATTATTTCGGATTGTGGGGAACGCGGACCAGCAGGTTGTAGCATTAAGTGAACCATGCCGGCCTCATAGGAAAGTGGGAAGTCGAAACCCCATGGACCTAAAGTAATTTCCGAGCCCACTGGCAAACTGGGCGAAGGACGAAGCCATCAATCAAGAACTAGGGATTTGCAGTTGATGGGGTTACGGAGGTTGAGAGTGGACGACATGTTGGGAAGGGGATTTGGTGAAAGCGCGGAACGGCTTGAAGACATTGTTGATGATCACCGTTATCAACATGGTATGTAGATGTGTTTGATTAAATTATGAAAGACACTACATATGGGATTCAAGTCGGGCGGATGAGGTCGATAAGCATCAATTGTCGGAAAAACAAAAAACGACAAGCGCGAGGACCTCTACTGTAGAGTAAAAGAAGCAGTCCTTCTTTTACTACTAATGATGTTTCTTCCAGAAGACTGATGATGGAAGATGAAGGTTACAGTACCAACCCTTATAAATGAGGCGTATGTCAGGTGAAGACTTAAGCCAAAAACGTGAGGGGAATGTCTGTAAACGAGTCAGCAGGTGTAACCGTACTGGGGAAAACTCAACGTACGGATCGAAACAAAGATGGTCGAATGTACGGACAAAGCAGAGGAGTAAAATCCAATGCCCAAATCCTGCATTCGACCTTTTTTTTTGCCTTTTTTTCACTCATAATCTCCCCATCGAAGGGAGAATCCATTGAGCCATTCCAATCTACCAAAAGATCTAAAAAACCTTATTCGTAATGCATCAGATATTTTTGGTCAAAGTATCAAAGAAATCCATGGAGCTAGGACCTTTAATCGAATTGAATCCATTCGGGTTTTGATGAAGGGGACGAGAGGAAAATGTGTAGAATCAGTTCATGAAATCCTGAAGGCCGAATACAAATCTTTCAAAAAGTTGAGCGACGAAGAGCTTTTCACCATAGCTCACATCTTTTCACTTTATATGGAATTAATTAACAGATGTGAAAGTGCTTATAGAAAAAAGAGGTTGGAAGAAACAGAAGGGAAGTATGTAGGGAAAGAATCCCCTTATGCCATCATTTATGTTTTTACAGCACACCCGACTGAAGCGAGATCAGCCAAGTCTCTTGAGCTATTTAGAATGATCGAAAAGTGTCTTTATAATATTCTTTGCGATGAACGTTCTCTTGAACGGGAAAATGAGCGGATGAAGCATTTATTCAAGATTTTCTTGAAGACAAGTATGGCCAAAACAAATCAACCAAAAGTTGAAGATGAGGCCCATCAAATCTACTCTACAGTTCTCTCAAATGATATTTTGAAAGAGCAAGTGAGACTCCATCAACGGGGAATTACTGTACATTTCAGAACTTGGGTTGGGGGGGATAAGGACGGACATCCTTTTGTCGACAAAACAGTCATGAAGGCGAGTCTTCAGGAGAGTCGCGTATATCTACTGGATTTTGTCTTGAGAAGTTTGGAAGAATCCAAAGACCTTATAACTGATTCCAATATGGAGAGCAGTACAAAATCATTAGTGATCAAGCATCAGGATCTCATTGATTCGCTAAAAGAATTGAAACTTCTCAAGAATGAAGATGGAAAAAAAATCACACAATTTCGAACAAAACTTGATCGATTGGAAGAAGCTTATCGAAAAGTTTGGGGAGACCTCAATCACAATCTAAAAAATGTAGAATCTATCGTCTGGCTTTATCCAGCATTGGTTCTTCCTCTGGAGTTCCGTGAAGATTCTGAAATCGTCGGAGGAAATTCTCCTGAGTCCAAAAAAATACATGGAATGATGGCCGCCCTAAGAGATATTTCAGAAGGATTTATCCCAAAGTGGTACGTAAGAGGGTTTGTACTTTCAATGGTGTGTTCAGATCAGGATGTTCTTAATGGGATCGCACTTGTTAAAAAGTATTTCAAAAAACAGGTTATTCCTGTTGTTCCTCTTTTTGAAACCAAACAGGCACTACTCGACAGTTGTGATATCTTAAAAAATCTATTCAAGAAAGAACCATCATTGATCAAACTTCATAAAGAGGTATCTCAGGGGAGATTTGAAATAATGCTTGGTTATTCAGACTCCGCAAAAGAAAATGGAACACTGACCAGTCGATTTTTGATTTCAAAAACATTGATCAATCTCGATAAATTCTTCGCCAAACATACGCTGACTCCGGTCTTTTTTCACGGATCTGGAGGTAGTGTAGAGCGAGGTGGAGGTTCGATTAAAGAACAGATCAATTGGTGGCCAAAAAGTGCTGTAAATATTTTCAAATCAACTGTTCAGGGAGAGATGGTTGGGCGAAATTTTGGAACTCCACAGGTTATGAGAAGTCAGGTCTCGAAGATTTGTTCAGAATTCGAAGAACGCTCTAAAAGAAGACCCGAGAAAGCTTCACCATCTTTTAAAAAATTGGTGGAGTTGACCAATAAGGCTTATCAGGAGTTTGTAACTGATGAGACATTTCCTGATTTTGTTTCCAGGGCCACTCCTTATTCTTACCTAGATCAACTAAAAATCGGATCTCGTCCAAGTAGCCGTTCAAAGAATAAGAAACAATTTAAAATCCGAGCAATCCCGTGGGTTCTCTGTTGGACTCAAACCAGAGTTCTATTTCCGACTTGGTGGGGGATGGGTTCAGCTTGGGAACAACTAGATGCTAATGACAAATATGAGATTATGAAGTTCTACGGAACATCAAGTTTCTTTTCAAGTTTCATGAAGATTCTTGGTTTTACACTTTCAAAAGTCGAGTTAGCCGTTTTTAGACTTTATCTGGAAGAACAGCTTGGACAATCTGAGGCCGAATATTACTGCAATCTCTTTTCAAGTGAGCTTGAAAAAGTTCAAACATTCTTTAATGAAGTGACCAGGGAGGATAAACATCTCTGGTTTCGTCCTTGGTTGGCAGAGAGTATATCTCTTAGAGCTCCTATGATTCATCCATTGAATCTGATTCAAATAATTTCTCAGGAGAGAAAGAATGCTGTCCTATTGAGAGAAACTGTCACTGGGATTGCATCAGGGATGATGACGACCGGTTAGGCACTCTTATAAAAGAGACTTACCAATACAATTAAGGGAGGTATGCCTTGAATCAGACCCGCATACCATGCACTTGGTTTTGAAATGATCAGAACTGCTCCAGCTCCGGCCATGCAAAATGCCGCCCCCATGGCGAGTCCGGTGCCAAGCATCGCTTTGTCTGCATTTCTTGTGAGAAGTAATCCGGCCATTAGAACCAAAGCTAGAAACAAATTGTAGAATCCTTGATTGAAGGCCATCAATTTCACTAATGCTGCATCCTCGGCAGATTTCTGTCCGAATACTCTGAAGACCTTGGGATTCATGAAGAGAATTGATTCCATGACGAAGGCCCAGACGTGAAAGAGAATTGAAATTCCACCAAAAAAATAAAGCATTAGATTTCCTTTGAAGACATCAACTTGGCATCATTTTAGCAGTATAAATTGAAGAAATTAAACAACTTATTGATAGTAGGCTGTATTTGAAGAATCGTTTCTCCCATAAGGATTTTATTCGGAACATGTGTCTAATCTTTGGACACCTGGTTCTTGTTGCTTGTGGGCCTGTAGGGGCCCGGGATGGAAATAAGGTTCCCTCCTCGAGTATTAGCTATGCCAAAAATGCCATTCTTTGCGATCAGGTCCTAAAAGGAGAGAAAACTCCTGCAGACCATTTGATTGATATGGAAGATGAGACTAATCAGCTTGCCAAAGACTACTTCTCAAGACGAGGGGTTTACTACCATCTTCCAGCGGCACAACCTTACGAAGATATGAGGATGACTCCTGAAATGCCTCTGATTCTCAATGATGAATTTTTTAAAAAGGAATTTGCATATATCAATCAGCACATGAGTGAATGGATTCCTGAAATTAGAAATGAACTGGAACTCGATAATGGTCCTGCTTCACCACTGAGTTTTGAAAGGTCTGAATTTGATAGGGTTAAATCTCGGCTTACGGCAGCTACGCAACTTGCAGTCAGATACAAAAATTACTCTTGCCAGTTGAATCATCTGGCCCAAAGAAAGAAAAACGATGTTCGTTCATATTACAAACTTCGCTCGATGGAATGTGCTGATCAGCAAAATGGAACTTGTTTGGAAACGAGATTGAATCGTTGGAAAGAGAAAGATGATGTCCTTTATAAAGACCTGCTTTCAATGTGTACCAAAGTCCATTCAGAAGCCTTGTGTATGAGTATGATTTCTTTCTCTCATGTCAAAAGATCTCTTTTGAGTTTCTATCTAAATCTTAAAAAAGAATTTCATCGAAAAGTCATAGACCCCTTGTTTCTGATTGAGAGTAAGAGTCCACATTTGTCATGTCATACCAATGAACAAGGTCAAAAAGTTTTGACTTTGGACTTGGTAGTTAGTCCTAATGATATCGTTCGTTTTGCTGGGGGTCTGTATACAGCCCTTTCTTATGTCGAATCATCTTGGTCGACCAAGAATGTTCTCTTTAAGGTTAACCATCTCAACGTTGGAGAAGGGAAACCAGTGGTCAAGTTTAAAAAAGGAATCACATCACACGTGGATTCTCATACTAAATCAGTGATCAGTCTCAATACTAAGTTAACAGGGTTGGGGCTCACGAAAACTCTGGCCCATGAAATTGGGCATGTCATTGGATTCAAAGATTGCTACATTGAATTTTATGATCATGAAAAGCAAAGCTTGATCTATTATGAAATTGATCGGGATAAAGGAAACATCATGTGTTCAATTGATAGGGGCTATAAAGCGCCAGATGAATACATTGATCAATTGGCCCAACACTATTGTCAGTAATCAGTCTTTTTTCAAAGCACCTAAAGAGTTTAAAACTGTAGCACGGGCAGAAACAAAATGTTTATGCTCGAGCAGAAGTCCTCGAGAGATAATTCTTATTTCTTCTGATTCCAATTGCTCGGCATTGCCATCGCTAGCCGCCAGAGCGAAAAGTCCCTCAAGAATTTTATAACGCTGTTCATTCGAAAGCAGATCATTCAGAGGATCGGTGTATTTATGGTCTTCAACACTGGTGAGCTCTTTCACCATTCCAATCGAGAGTTTGACTACGGCATCTATTTGTTGTGATGTGAGTTCAGTCCAATCTGAAAGCGCTTTTTTGATATGTGTCACTTCAGTGTCTTCAATATTCATGTCGGCATAGGCGACTCTGGAAAAAAGTCCGGCCAAACAGGTTACTAGAATATGTGTATCTTCGCTTTCGTTGGGTAGCAGACTCGCAACTTTGACTTGAAGTTGGGATCTTGTCTCATGGGGACCGTCAGCGGGGCGAAAAATATTCCAGAAGCTCATGTTCAACCTTTATCGAATTTCCCGAGAGGGAAGTGGGATTATCTTGAATAAGGTTAGGCAAATCACCTCTTTTTAGCAAGTTCCACTCCCTTTCCGGCTTGATATCACCTCCAATTCTTGAGATAATTAATCAAGGGAACTCATTGAATTTAAAGGAGTTTAAACGATCCCATGACAAAAAAAACTTTGAGCCTTGAGGTTGACGAACATTTTTTTGCACCCATCTTAAGTAGTGACGGTGAGAATGAAGGAGAAAGTGGTCTGGCCACTGCATCCCGTTCAAAGGTTAAACGACCTCGGCAATACAAAGTTCTTCTTCATAATGATGATTACACCACTATGGAATTTGTGGTTTACGTGCTCCAGAGATTTTTTGGAAAAACTTCAGAAGAGGCCCAAAGAATCATGTTGAAAGTGCACACTGAAGGAGTCGGAATTTGCGGCGTGTATACACACGAGATAGCTGAAACCAAAGTAACTCAGGTTTCAAAAGCTGCAAAAGAAAACGGCCATCCTTTAATGTGCTCTATGGAGCCCGCAGATTAATCAGGGAGGTTCCGAATGATGAGCCAGAAATTAGAGATTATTATCAACCAAGCCATCAAGAAGGCTAATGAACTCCATCATGAGTATTTGACTCTGGAGAACATCTTATGGGCAATGCTTGATGATGAACAGGTTCGAGATGTCCTGGAAAGTCAGGGGATCGATGCTACCGAAGTCAAAACTGATCTAGAAGATTTCTTTAAAGATGAAGGTAATTTCAGTGTTCTTACCAACGAACAGATTGAAATGCTTTCCCAGCAACAATTTGTTGATGATGACTTAAGAAAACTGGCCGCGGAGTCAGGGATCAAGTATCAACCAGAAATTTCCATGGCCTTGCAAAGAGTGATTCAAAGAGCGGCGATGCATGTTCAGTCTTCTGGTAAAAAACATATCCGAGGGATAAATCTCTTGGTAGCTCTTTTTCAGGAAAAAGAAAGTTTCGCTCTCTATACACTTCAAAAACGTGGCATCGAGAGATTTGATGTTGTGAAATACATTTCTCATGATATCGACAAGCCTATAACAGATGCTGAAAGTCCAAAGGAATTACCCGCTGGCGAAGTTGGTGAAGATGGTGGCAAGAAAGGGAAGAAGACTGCCCTTGATGAGTACACTGTTAATCTTAATGAAGAAGCAGAGGCCGATAGAATTGATCCGATTGTTGGAAGAGAAGAAGAAATCAAAAGAATTGTCCAGATTCTCTGTCGCCGCAGAAAAAACAATCCACTTCTAGTTGGTGAAGCTGGTGTTGGCAAAACGGCCATCGCTGAAGGACTTGCACTGAAAATTGTTTCCGGTGATGTTCCTGAAGTGTTGGAAGGAACAACTATCTTTGCTCTTGATATGGCCGCACTTCTTGCTGGAGCAAAATTTCGTGGGGATTTTGAGCAGCGTTTAAAAAATGTAATCAAGGAATTGGAAAGAAAACTTGAAAATGGTGAAAAAACCATCCTCTTTATAGATGAACTTCACACAGTTATGGGTGCCGGGGCTACTGGATCGGGAAGTATGGATGCATCCAATCTTCTCAAACCATCATTAAGTTCTGGAAAAATAAGAGTAATGGGAAGTACAACTCATGAAGAATATAGAAAGTTCATTGAAAAAGATCCGGCCTTTAACCGTCGTTTTCAAAAAATTGACATCGATGAGCCAAGTCTTGAGGACACCTATAAGATTCTTAAAGGTCTTAAAACCAAGTTTGAAGATCACCACGGAGTGAAGTTTTCTGACAAAATTTTGAAAGAAACAGTGAATTTGACAGAAAAATACATCACGGACCGTAAAAATCCGGATAAATCCATTGATGTTATCGATGAAGCCGGTGCTGCGATTCAACTTCTTCCTGAAAATAAGAAAAGAGAGAAGATCACCAGAAAAGATATTGAGGCGGTCGTCGCCAAATTGGCCAAGATTCCTCAAATTTCTGTAGCTGCAAATGAAAAAGACAAGCTTAGAAACCTGAAAACCAATTTGAAAACAGTTATTTACGGACAAGATGAAGCTGTTGAGAAAGTTTCTGATGCAATCCTTCTTTCTCGCTCAGGTCTTGGTAATGGAGAAAAACCAATGGCGAGCTTCCTTTTTGCTGGTCCAACTGGGGTCGGAAAAACGGAATTGGCGAGACAATTGGCGATGGAACTTGGAACCCATATGGAAAGATTCGACATGTCTGAATATATGGAAAAACATTCTGTGGCCAAGCTGATTGGTGCGCCTCCTGGATATGTTGGTCATGATCGTGGAGGTCTTTTGACTGACGCTATCAAGAAGAACCCTCATGCCATTCTTCTCTTGGATGAGATTGAGAAAGCACACCCGGACCTTTTCAATATCCTACTTCAAGTCATGGATCATGGATCTTTGACAGATAGCCATGGACGAACCACTGATTTCAGAAATGTTGTCATTATTATGACAACCAATGCTGGAGCCAAGGAAATGGATGGTGGTTCAATTGGACTAGGTGGAACTACGACTCAGAATGAATCTAAAAGAGATAAGGCCATCAAGAATTTCTTTTCTCCTGAGTTTAGAAACAGACTTGATGCAATCATTAATTTCAACAAACTTGGCAATGAATTCATCATCAAGATTGTGGAAAAGTTCCTTATCGAACTGGAAACAAAGCTTGCGAGCAAGAATGTTGAGATGATTGTTAAAGAAGAGGCTAAACAATGGTTGGCCGATACTGGTTATGATCCTTTGATGGGAGCACGTCCTCTTGCAAGATTGATAGATCTTGAGATTAAGAAACCACTTTCTAATGAAGTTCTTTTTGGAGAATTAGAGAAAGGTGGGAAGGTAGAAATAGAGTTGAATGGAGATAAAACAGGTCTCAAATTCAAATATCCAGCAAAAGTTCCTGCATAAAAATTCATTTAAAAACATCATGTGCCAAAAAAAATTGCCTTTTTTTCGATAAAAAAGGCAATTTTTGCGTTTAATTTCCCCTCGAAAAACAAGAAAAATGAAAAAAAAATCACTTTTTTTTACCCTGTTTCTTAAGGAATCAGAGGTGTTTTTAGCAATTTTTTTTTGGGAAAAAGTCTAAGAAAAAAAACGAACGCCTTTATACAAGGGGCATTCGGTTGATCATTACAAAACTTAAGTAATAATTGTGTCTGTCCGATAAATTTTTGAGTGAACACGCGTTTTCGAAAATAGGTCTTGCACTGAATGTAAAAGGCACTTTTTTGTTTGCGTTAAAATAAAATTGTGTTTATTCTAAAAACATAAGCTATGAAAACCAGGAGGAAGTCAATGGCAGTAAAGAAGAAAGCCGCTAAGAAGAAGGCTACAAAGAAGAAAGTTGCAAAGAAAGCTACAAAGAAAAAAGTAGCTAAGAAGAAAGTAGCTAAGAAAAAAGCTACTAAGAAGAAAGTAGCTAAGAAGAAAGTAGCTAAGAAAGCTACAAAGAAAAAAGCTGCTAAGAAAAAAGTAGCTAAAAAAGCTACAAAGAAAAAAGCTGCTAAGAAAGCTACAAAGAAAAAAGTAGCTAAGAAAAAGACAGCTAAGAAGAAAACAGCTAAGAAAAAAGTAGCTAGAAAGAAGAAATAATCCCTTTTAAAGGATTTTTGATTCGAAAGGCCCCTGTTTGGGGCCTTTTTTTTTGGAATTTATCTATTTTTAACCTAAATTTCCCAATATCTTCGTTTTTCACAAAATTCAGATCATTCAAATTCAGTAGCAATTGTTTAGATTCTCACCTTATTTCAAAAGATTGGACCCTCCAGCTTTGCAGATTCAGGCCTTAATCAGGCCAATTTCTGTTATTTTCGCCTGTCCTACCCACGGGATGATGATGAAGTTGGACATTCCTTCGTGAAATTGATAACTTGCGGCATTCAATTTCGATCGACTGATTAAATAGCAGAAACGATGGAGTCTAAAATGGAAACAGGTCTTGGTGTTCGAGGCGAAGGTCCTCGCGAACAATGGTTTACTGATCCCGAATCCGGGAAACAAATGGTCAAAATGGGTGATTTGGTTTTTCCACCACGAAAAGTGTGGATGAAAACCTATGGTTGCCAGATGAATTATCACGATTCTGAGAGATTAATCTCCCATTTGAAGAATCTCAACTTCTCCCATACTGAAAATCTTGAAGATGCAGATATGGTTCTATTCAATACATGCGCGATTAGAGATCTAGCTAACCAAAAATTCTACTCACATCTTGGTGAGATGAAGCACCTTAAGAAGAAGAAAGGTGAGGAACTGGTTATTGGGGCCGGTGGCTGTATTGCTCAGACAGAAGGAAAGGATCTGGTCAAAAAGTACAAGCATCTTGATTTTGCTTTTGGGACAGATGTTATCGATCAAATCAATGACATGGTTTTTAGAACTTATTCTGGTGATGACAAATTTGCCGTTAATACATGGGATAGAAGTTCAGACTTCTCAATTGAAACCAAAGTCTCACATGATTCGCCTCAGGCCTTTGTGAATATTATCAAAGGCTGTAATAAATATTGTACCTACTGTGTTGTTCCATATACTCGAGGACGTGAGAGATCACGCAAGCTTGCCGAGGTAGTGGAAGACGTAAAGAAGTTAGTTCAATACCAGGGTATTCAGGAAGTGACTCTTCTTGGACAAAATGTGAACTCCTATGGAAAAGAAAATGGTGAATCGCTGGCTCAACTACTCTATGAGCTTGAAAAAATTGATGGGCTGGAAATTATTCGCTACACAACTTCTCATCCATACGACATTACAGACGATCTGGTTCAGGCCCATGGAGAACTTAAAAAGTTGGCCAAGCATCTTCACCTTCCAGTTCAATCTGGAAGTGCATCGGTTCTAAAAAGAATGAACCGGGAATATACTCCTGAGCATTTTCTTTCGTTGGTGGAAAAATTCAGAAAGGCCAACCCTGAGATGGTGATCTCAACTGATATTATCACTGGATTCGTCAACGAAACTGAAGAAGAGTACCAAATGACATTGGATCTTCTGACCAAGGCAAGATTTGATTTTATCTATTCTTATGCCTATTCAGAAAGAAAGGGTACCAGAGCCGCCAAGATGGAAGACTTTCTCACTGATGACATCAGAGGAGAACGTCTGAGAAAACTTCAAAAGCATCAGTTGGAAATTCAAGCTGAGATCAGAAAAGAAATGGAAGGAAAGACCTTCCGTATGTTGGTCGAAGGTTCAAAAGTTTTCAAAGGTGAGAAGAAATGGCAGGGAAGAACTTCTTGTAATCGAATCATTCACTTCAAAGGTGAAGAAGATGTGGATTACAAATGGAACTGGGTTGATGTCAAAGTGACAGAGGCCACAGCACTTTCATGCCAAGGTGAACTATTGATTGACCACGGTCGTCGGACATACGGGTCAAACTCAGACAAAATTCAATAATTTCAATTCAATTTCAATCATTTCCGATTGTTTTTGCCCCCTGTTAGTCAGGGGGCAGCTTTTTTATAATAAGGACTGGGAGATTGTATGAAAAAAGCCCGGTTATCAATTTTACTGTTTGGACTTCTATTGGCCGGAGAGGCCAACGCCTTGATGGAATTGTCAGGAAGTTTTTCTTACGACAAGACTGTATATGGTGCTGAAAGACAGAACAAGATAACAAACCGGACTTGGGCCGGGGGGCTGGCGATCTTTCTTTTTGAATCTACCGCCATTGAACTCAATTACAGCACTTCCCAGGAAGAAACTATTGAAAATGAGGTCATTCCATTGTCTGGATACAACGTTTCTGTTGTAGGAACTCAGCAAACTGTGGAAAACGAAGTCTTTGGAGTTGGCTTGAGGCAAGTTTTAGGACATCGCAAGGCAAGAATTGTCCCTAGTATCTCTTTAGGTTATGCCAAACAGTTCATTACCTCATGGTCTGATGCGACTTATCGTGATGATGTCTCACTTCAAGAAATTACGACTAGCTCAGATCCGACCAAGTCCAGAATTGATTCAGTATTTGGAACTTTCACGTTAAAATTGAACCTGACACAACGTTTGTCTGTAACCGGTTCAGTGAATACGCTTTTCAAAGCGTTTGAAACTGATAAGGCCAAGGATAATCTTAAGTATCGCGTCGGGTTTTCATGGATTCTTTAAAGCTCTTAATTCTCCTTTTCCTTTTAAGCTCTTGTGCCAAGACATCCTATTTGATTGAACAGGGTTTGGGACAGATGTCTCTACTTTCAAGTGCCAAATGGAATGACAAGGTTCTTGAAGATGAAAAGATCAAAGAGTCTGATAAAGAAAAAATTCGAAAAATACAAAAATACAAATCCTGGTTTTATACATTCTGGAAAAAAGAAGAGAGTCGAATTTATTCTAAAACAACATTTTTGGAAGGTGAGGCGGTTACTTGGCTGGTGATTGTTT